>CAZSDX010000687.1:0-3395 GCA_964605685.1 uncultured Polyangiaceae bacterium | reverse complement strand
GGGGCCGGGGGGGTGAGGTCCCCTCTGCCCTTGAGGGAGAGGGGGGCCGGGGGGGGTGAGGTCTCGCTTCATGGAGACTCACCGTGCGGCCTCTTCCAACCACCTGCCAATGAATGATTATCATGTTCTTCATGAGTCAGAAGAATGAAAATCCGCTCGATCTGAACCTGCTGGTGACGCTGGACGCGCTGCTGGCCGAGCGGAGCGTCACCCGGGCGGCCCGGCGCCTCGGGGTGACGCAGCCGGCGGTGAGCCACCGGCTTCGGGCGCTGCGGGAGCGGCTGGGAGATCCGCTGCTGGTGGGGTCCCGGCGGGATCTGGTGCTGACGGAGCGGGCGAAGGCCATCGCAGGGCCGCTCGGGCAGGCGCTGGCCAGCGCGCGGTCGGCGCTGGAGGCGGGGGTGTCCTTCGATCCTGCGAGGACGGAGCGATCCTTCGTGATGAGCACCAGCGATCTGGGCGAGGTGGTGGTGGTGCCCCGGGTGCTGGAGTTTCTCCGGGCGGAGGCTCCCGGGGTGAAGGTGGTGATCCGGAAGATGCCGTCGGATCCGGGGGAGCAGCTCGCGTCCGGGGCGCTGGAGCTGGTCGTCGGGGCGCCGCTGCCGCCGCAGGCCGGGCTGGTGCGGCAGGTGGTGGGCTACGACGACCTGGTGGTGCTCGCGCGGGAGGGGCACCCGGCGCTGCGTCGCGGGAAGGTGTCCCTCGCGTCCTTCGTGGAGGCGGCGCATGTGCTGGTGGACACGGGGGTCGTCCCGGGCTCCGTGGTGGATGCGGAGCTGGAGAGGCGGGGGCTCCGGAGGCGCGTGGCGGTGCAGGTGGCGCACTTCGTCGCAGCGCCTTTCCTGGTGGCGCGCTCGGATCTGCTGGCCACCGTGGGCCGCAGCTTCGCCCGTGCGTTCTGCGAGCACATGCCGCTGGTCGCGGCGCCGCATCCCCTGGAGCTCCGCGGGTACGACGCCATCATGACCTGGCACGAGCGCTCGCGGAACGACCCGGCGCATCGCTGGTTCCGGGGGGTGGCCGCCCGGATGACCCTCGCCTGCATGCCTCGCCCGAGAGGCGCCCCCCGCGCGGCTTCCTGATCCGGCGCCACCACCCCGGAGTGAGGTTACTCCGCGGGGAATCCCGGGGCGCGGCGCTTCCAGATGACGCCATCGACCAGGTAGTGGTGGAAGTTGATGGTGAGGTGCAGCACCAGCGCCGCCGGGAACACCCCCGCCGCGAGCCGCCTCCCCAGCTCGCCGACCGCCGCGTGGAGGCCCGCCCCGATGCCCACGCACACCAGCCCGTAGGCCCACAGGTTCCTCGGCAGGCAGAGCCTCGACAGCCAGGGGCTCTCCGGGTCGTGGGCGTCGCGGAACCGCATGCGGTTAAAACCCCACACAAAGACGAGGTACTGGGCGTTGTGCCACAGGTTGATCACCAGCCAGCCCACGGTGATGTCCGGGAGCGCCAGGTAACCGACCACGGTGATGACCACATGGGAGAGCACGAAGATCACATGCCCGCGGCGCTGGTTGCCCGCCGCCAGCCCCCGCAGCTCCCGGTACCCCCAGGCCACCCAAAGCCCGCAGGCCACCACCCCCGCCGCCGCCGCGACCTTCTGCGGGATCGTCGGCAGGTGCAGCGGGTTCTCGTAGAAGACCTCGTGGCCCTGGCTGGCCCGGTGCAGGAGCCCCCAGATCGGGAACGCGTGGATCACCGCGTCCGCCAGCCACCCGGAGGCACGATCCGGGGCGACGGCTCGCCTCCGGTAGGCCCGGGCTATCCCGTAGGACTGGCGCGTGTAGTGGTAGGTCTGCCCGATGTAGTAAGCGGTGAAGAGCCCGCCGGCCCCCCCGAGCGCGCCGATCCCTGCGGTCCCGGCGAGGGTGAGCACGGGCAGCACCGTGAGCAGGAACCAGTGGCGCCGGGCGCTGGCCCGGTCGAAGGCGATCCGGGTGTACGTCGAGGTGATGTGCGGATAGGCGAGCACCCAGATGTCGAAGGTGAGGACGTAGAAGAAGAGGGACGGCGCCAGCGCCACCGCCCCCCCGAGGCCCAGCGCCAGCGCCGGAACCGCCAGCAGGAGCACCCCGTCAAAGGCCGGACCCCGGAGCCAGTCCCCCCCGGGCCGCAGGGCCTCCGCGCTCACGCCCCGGAGCCCCCCGGCAGGGCAAGCTGCGTGGCCGGCGGCGGCGGCTTCTCACACCCCTCGCACCCCGCCAGCCCGCCAAGCATCAGGAACAGAACCCCCACACGCAGTAGCTTGCTGCTCATCCGGCAAGGATACACCATCCTCAGAAATAGGCCTGCACCGCCACCGTCCCGAGCGCCTGGAACTTCCAGCGCGTGTCGAAGGTGATCTTCTGGGGCTGCGTGAAGACGTACTCGGCGCGATCCTCGATGTTGTTGCCGATGTTGAAGTAGCTCCCGCGGAAGGACACCGGGATCCGCAGGCTGTCGATGCCCGGGAGGGGGATGGGGAGCTTGAACTCGAAGCCGAAGCCCCCGGTGAAGAAGGTGTAGTTGTCCGTGCGGGCCGCGACCGGGAGCGCGTTCTCGCTGATCGTCGCCGTGGCGTTGCTCGTCCGCACCAGCTCGATGCCCGCGAGCAGGTAGGGCGAGACCAGCGGCGTCGGCAGCACCCCCTTGGCCAGGATCGGGATGTGCCAGGCGTCGTGGCCGATCTCCAGCTCGTAGGACCGCTTCACCCCGTTCACCGTGTAGTCGATGTCCGCTGTCCCCTTGTTGCTCATCTTGATCGCGTCGATCTCCAGCCCCACGAAGCCCAGGAAGCGCAGGTCGACGGCCAGGCCAAACCCGCTCGTGGTGCCGCCGAAGCCCGGATACGAGGGCGAAACCTCGACGCGCTGGCCGTTGACCGGGTATTTTTTCTCCTCCGGCTTGTCGAGGAAATTGCCCCCGTAGGTGAGCATGGGGCCGATCCCGAAGGAGACCGGGCCCGCCTGGGCGTCGCGCTCCAGGGCAAGCAGGCTACCGACCGCGACCAGCGAGGGGAGGAGCATCCGAGCGATCCGCATGGCGCGCAGGGTGAACGGAGCCCCTCGGGGCGTCAATCGCCCCGTTTCGCCGTCGTCCGTGGCATGCTCCCGGGTCATGCGGACTCGCTTCCTCCTCCTCGCTTGCGCTCTCCTCCTGACCCCCCTCGGCTGCGGTGATGGCGAGGCTCCGGAGCAACCCCCGCAGGGCTCTGCGGGCGCGTCCGGGGGGCAGGCCGGCGCAGGGGCCTCCGGCCAGGGGGGCTCCGGCCAGGGGGGCTCCGGCCAGGGAGGTTCTGGCCAGGGCGGAGCTGGCGCCGCTGGAATGTCCGGAGTTTCCGGACAAGGAGGAGGCTCCGGCCAGGGCGGTGCGGGCGAGGCCGGCCAGGGCGGTTCGGGGGAGGTCGGCCAGGG
>CAZSDX010000686.1:0-3395 GCA_964605685.1 uncultured Polyangiaceae bacterium | reverse complement strand
CCACGTTGATAGCCCGGAGGCAAGTCGAAAGGAGCGGAAGTAGGTCTTCAAAATGTCACGGATTCGACCCACGCTGGCCTCCATGCTTGCCCTGCGGCACACTGTCGGGATGCGGTGGTTCTTCTGCGTGGGGCTGGGGTCGCTGGCGCTCGCGGGCTGTCAGGAGCGCTCGGAGGTGCCCGTGCACTGCTCCACGGCGATCTGCCTGGGAGGTGAGGTGGAGCTGACCCTCGCGGCGGCGATCCCGACGGCAGGAGAACCAGGCAAGGTCGTGCTGGTCGAGGAGGGGGAGCACGGGACCGCTCTGATCGGCGTGGTCGGCCAGGGCGAGGGAGGACGGCGCTTGCTGGGGCTGGCGATGGTCTCCCTCCACGAGCTGAAGGGGCAGGAGATCGCCGTGCCGGTGGGGACCGAGCTGCGCTTCGGGCAGGCGCAGCTCTGGACCATCGAGGACGGAAAGAGGACGGCGATCCGCTCCGGCGAGGTGAGGTTCACCGTGGACACCCGGGGGCGCCAGCTCCAGGCGAGCCTCCGCGGCGCGACCCCGGGGGAGCACGCCGAGGTGAGCGGTCGCTACCGGCTGGAGTGCAAGGTCCCCGAGTCGGTGCTCAACGTGCAGCAGCGCGGGGTGAACGCCCCCGGCAGCGAGACCTACACCGGCGATGCCCACCTGGAGTCGGATTTTTGCCAGAAATATCGGGCATTTCGCTGAGCATCACGGTTTCCCCCAGGCGGAGGGCTGAGGGCCCATGGTGAAGCGGAGCGTCCCGCCGGGCTTGAGGTCGCGGTGGCGGAGCACAGGGGAGGTGAGCGGAGCGCCGTTCAGCTCGACCGCCTGCACATAGAGGTTGTCGTCGGAGACACCGGGAGCCTCGATGGTGAAGTCTCCCCCGGGGAGGTGCAGGATCAGCTTCGGGTAGGTGGGCGCGCCGACGAAGTAGCGGTCGGTACCGGCCAGGGGGTAGAAGCCCATGGCGTTGAAGAGGTACCAGGCGCTCATGGTGCCGCCGTCGTCGTTCCCCGGGAGGCCGTCCGGGGTGGGACGGAAGAAGGTGTGCTGGATCCAGCGGACCCATTTCTGGGTGAGATCCGGCCTCCCCGCCTGGGCGAAGAGGTAGACGATGTGCATGGTGGGCTCGTTGCTGGCCCAGAAGTAGGGGCGCATGCCGCTGCCTTTCACCGTGCCATCCGGGGGGTTCTCCTCGTAGGACAGGCGTCCCTTGTCGAAGAATTCTTCCAGCTTGGCCACCAGCGCCTCGCGCCCGCCGTGGAGCTCGATCAACCCTTCCACGTCATGGATCGGCCCGAACAGCGTGTGCCACCCGCTCGCCTCGACGTACTCGTCCCCGAAGAGGAGGGGGCTGTACTTGGCCACCGTGGGGGTCCCGTCCTCGGCGCGGGCGACGAGGAACCCGGCCGCCGGGTCGTAGAGCTTGCGCCACCCCCGGGAGCGGTCCGCCAGCGCCGCCGCGTCGTCGGCCTTGCCCAGCGCCGCCGCCAGCTCCCCCAGGGCCAGGTCGTCGATCGCGTACTCGACCGTCTTGGAGACGGATCCGCCGACGGACGAGGGCACGTAGCCCAGGGTCAGGTAGGCGCCGATGTCCCGGCGACCTCCGCGGCCTCCCGGGGGTTCCTGCGGGTCCATGGCCGCGGCTCGCATGCGGGCGTAAGCGTCCTCCGCGTCGAAGCCGGTGATGCCCTTCACGTAGGCGTCCGCCAGCACCACCTCGGCGCTGGACCCGATCATCGTCCCCGCCTCCCCGGTGGCGATGGGCCACTTGGGGAAGAACCCCCCCGCCCTCGCCATCTCGTGGAGCGAGCGCACCGCGTCCAGGTCCCGCTCCGGGGCCAGGAGCGCCAGCAGCGGGTGGTAGGTCCGGTAGGTGTCCCAGAGGGAGAGGTCCGAGCAGTAGTGGAAGCCCTCTGCCTTGCGGATCGCTCCGTCCATCGCCCGGTAGCTCCCGTCCGCGTCGCCCACCCTCGTCGGCATCAGGTAGAGGTTGTAGAGCGCCGACGCCACCATCCGCTGCGCCTCCTCGCTCGCCCCCGGCGCCTCGATGGCCCCCACCAGCGGCCTCCACGCCTCCTCCGCCCTCGCCCGCGCCTCGTCGTGGCGGACGCCTTCCCCCTCCGCCGCCAGGTTCTGTGCGGCCCCCTCCGCCGATACCAGCGAGAGCCCCACCCGGAGTTCTACCGGCTCGTCGGACGGCGCGAAGCGCAGCGCCAGCCCCGCCGGGCGCTGCTTGTCCTCCCCCTCCGGCTGGGTGAAGGTCACCGTGTCTCCCGGCGCCGGGGTCGCCTCCCCGGACCACGCCTGCGCCTCCGTCCAGGGCCGGTTCGCCCTCGCCTCGAAGAAGACGTCGTAGCCCCCGAACCCCCGGGACATCCCCCCGCGGTGCCGGAACTTCCCCCGGAGCACGCCGTCCTTCGCCGTGGCCTCCGCCGTTCGTATGGATCCTCCAGACAGATGATGGGTGAGGTCCACCAGGACGAAGGGGTCGGCGCCCTGGGGGAAGCGGTAGCGGTGGCGAGCGACGTGGGCGGAGGCAGTGAGGTCGACCTCGATGGCACCGTTGTCCAGGGTGACCTGGTAGCGGCCTGGAGAGGCGCGCTCGGTCTCCTTGCGGAAGGGAGACTGGTGGCCCGCCGCCGGGATACGGGCGGCCTCGAAGCCGTCGAGGGGCATGAAGGCCAGGACGCCGTAGTCCGTGGCACCGGTCCCGTGGAGGTGGAGGTGCGAGAAGGCGACCACCGTGTCGTCGTCGTACCAGTAGCCGGAGTAGTGCAGGAAGAGCGCCAGGGGGGAGTTGAAATCACCCCAGGGACCCTTGGTATCCGGGCCCAGCTTGACGAGGCCCTGAGGCCAGAGGGCTCCGGGGAAGGCGCTGCCGAAGTTGAAGCCGAAGCCGCCGCTCCCGAGGAAAGGCGAGGCGAGGGTGAGCGGATCCGGGGAGGGAGAGGGCGCGGGGAGGGCGGTCTTCTCGGGATCTTCTCCGCAGGCGAGGGGGAACGCGGCCAGCAACGGCAGCGCGAGGGCGAGGATCAGGCGACGCACGGGGCCAGTGTACCTGGATCACCTGGCCTCTTGGTGGTGTCCCGGGTACCTTGATCCAGGTCCCTGGATGACCGGGATTTTCCGAGGAAGATGCTCAGGTTCTCGCACGTAGAAGGCGCGGTCATGAAGTCTCACCTAGTCCTGCTTGGGTTGTTCGTGGTGCTTGGGGTTGCTTGTGGGGGGGATTCGGACGACGGGTTGAGCGCTCCCTCGGCGGCCTGCGTGGCCGGGAAGGTGGAGACCTGCGCCTGTCCGGGGAGCACCGTGCAAGGGGCCCAGACCTGCCAGCCGGACGGCTCGTTCGGGCCGTGCCTGGGGTGTCCTTCTGGCGAGGGTGGGT
>CAZSDX010000685.1:0-3422 GCA_964605685.1 uncultured Polyangiaceae bacterium | reverse complement strand
CCCTGGAGGCGCGACCTGCTGGCGGCCTCCCTGGCGCTGCTGGGCCCCGCGGCGAGCGCCCTGGTCAGCGGCCTGCGCTTCCTCTCCTCGCCCATGGTGTTCGCCTTCGATCCCTTCGTCGGCTTCTTCTCCGGCACCCTCTACGACACCGTGATCGACGGCCCGGAGCGCCTCCTCACCTACCGCCTGGGTACCCTGGCCTCCTTCGGGGCTGCCGCTGGCCTCGCCGCTCACCTCGGCTCCTGGCGCTGGCGCGGCTGGGTTTCGGCGCTCCCCCTCGCCTCGCTCGCAGCCAGCCTCTCCGTGACCCTCCGGGGGCCTTCCCTGGGCCACTACCAGACCACCACGAGCACCCGCGAGGCGCTGGGGGCCGCCCGCAAGGGCGAATTCTGCGAGGTGATCTACCCGGCGACGATGCGCGTCCAGGAGGCGGACCTCTTCCTCCGCGACTGCGAGCAGCAGCTCGCTGCGGTCTCCGACTACCTCGGCCTGGAGCGCCGCCCGGTCACGGCCTTCCTCTTCGCCGACGCCGCCCAAAAACGCAGGCTGATGGGCGCCTCCGACACCTACATCGCCAAGCCCTGGCGCCGTGAGGTCTACCTGCAGGCCTCCGGTTACCCTCACCCGGTCCTCGGGCACGAGCTAGCCCACGTCGTGGCGGGGCAGGCCGCCCGGGGGCCCTTCAAGGTGGCCGGCTCCCTGGGTGGTGTCTTTCCTGACCCCGGGCTAGTCGAAGGCATCGCCGTCGCCGCTTCCCCGGACGATGACGCACTCTCCCCGGAGGGCTGGTCCCGGGCGATGCTCGACCTCGGGCTACTCCCGCCGCTTTCCTCGATTTTTTCCCTCGGGTTCTACGGGCACAACTCGGGGCGGGCGTACACCGTCGCGGGAGCCTTCGTCGGCTGGATTCGCCTCCAGCACGGGCCGGAGGCGCTCCGGCGCTGGTACGGGGGCGAGGCGCTCCCGGTCGTCGCGGGGCGCTCCTGGCCCACCCTGGAGCGTGATTTTCATGGATACCTCCGCGGGCTCTCGCTCCCGGACGGGGCCCTGGCCATCGCCCGGGCTCGCTTTGACCGGCCCTCGGTCTTCCAGCGGCGCTGTCCGCACGAGGTCGACGCGCGCAAGCGGGATGCCTCGAATCTCCTGGGGGCCGGTGACCTCCAGGGGGCCCTCCGGAACCTCGATACGGTGGCCTCCCTCGCCCCCCGTGACCCGGGCGCCGCCCTGCTCCGGGCCACCTGCCTCGAACGCTCCGGGGAGCCAGCGTCCTCCGGCGCGTTGCTCCGCTCCTTGCTGGGGGAGCCGGGGCTCTCCCGCGGCTTCGCGGATCGCGCCGAGGAGCGGCTCGGGGATCTGGCCCTGCAGCGGGGAGAGACAGGCGAAGCGGCCGAGCGCTACGAGGCGCTGAGGGGCCGGGTGCTCGACGAGGATCTGCTCCGGACGCTGGACCTCAAGCTCCTGGCGGCTCGCTCTCCGGAGGCGCTCCCCGCGGTGGTGGCGCTGCTGATCGGCGCGCCGGGGCGTCCCCCGGACCTCGCCCTGGCCACGGAGGAGCTGGCCCGCTGGGCGGAGCGCTCCCCGGACGACGGCACGCCGCTCTACTTGCTCGGGCGCAGCGCGCTGCTGCGTGGCTACCCGGAGCGCGCTGCGGCGCAACTCGACCTGGCGCTGGCCCGCTCCCTGACGCTCCCCCGGGTCGCCCGGGAAGCGGCCCGCCAGCGGGTCATCGCGGGCTGCATCCTCCGCGACCCGGTCGGGATCGCCCGCGGGCTTGCGGCCTGGGAGGCTACGGGTTCACCCCCCGGAAATCGGGGCGATTTGCTCCGTGCGCTGGCGGCCCGTTGCTTCGATGTCACTGGAGCGCGGTAATGCGCTGGTTGCCTACATGAAATCCCATGTGTTCTTTGGATCCCATTGTCGTACCTTATCGCGAGAGGGACGCTCGCCTTCTTGTTCCGGGGAGGGGGCTCTCGTACCTTATGGGGTGTTTACCCGATCCGCCCTCGGGTTTCATGGAGTGCCCCATGATGTCTCGTCCCGCTTTTTCCCGGTGGATTCTGGCCTTTTTGCTGCTGACCCCGGCGGCTTCCGCGCAGAAGAAGGTGTACACGACGAACGCGGATTTCGACGGGGGTTCTGGGAGCAACGTGTGCCACGGGCCCGCGCCGAAGCTGGACTGCTGGGACAACACCCCGGATCAGCTCGTCCTCGGCCGCACCCGCGTCTCCAAGCTCGCCCGCGTCTGGGCCGACAACTACTACATGGGCTGGATCGTGGGCATCGACTCCAACACCGGGCGCCAGTTCGCCCGGTTTGACTCGGCGATCACCCACATCAACGGCAAGGCGACGGGGGGGCAGCCGGCGGCCACGGTCAACAACGGGCCCCATTTCTGCAACTGGAGCAACACGGGGAACTGCCCCGGGCGCGTGACCACCGACACCAACGGCGACGTCTGGATCATCAACCGCGCCTTCGGGCAGCAGGGGACGCTGGCGAAGTTCTCGGGGACGATCGACCACTGCATCGACCGCAACGGCAACGGCATCATCGACACGTCGAGCGACGCCAACGGCGACGGCATCGTCAACCCCCAGGACCCGGCGGAGTACTTCGGCCAGAACGACGAGTGCATCCTGGCCACCATCCCGCTGGGCGGCATCAACCACCTGCCTCGCGGCGTGGCGGTGGACAAGAAGGGGAAGATCTGGGCATCCACCCACAACGGTCGCCAGGTCTTCCGCTTCAACCCCAACGAGCCCGTCGCCCTCGAGGCCACCATCAACCTCCCGCAGACGGCGGCCTCCGGTTGTTACCCCTACTCGATGGCCACCGGCGGCGACTACCTCTACCTCTCTTGCCAGGGGAACCACAGCGGCGCGCGCATCCACATCGACACGCTCCAGGTCCAGGCGGGGCCTTGCGGCAGCACCTACGGCGTCGCTGCCTCCGCCACCGGGGACAAGGTGTACCTCGGTGGATGGGGGGGAGCAGGGCTCCTGATGGTCGATTACGTCAACGCCCCCGGAACCTGCCAGAACAAGGGCGGCAGCCCGGCGACCGCGGTCACTGTCGACTACGACGACAACGTCTGGACCGCCGAGTACGGCGCCAACACCCTCCGGAAATTCACGGCCAACGGCGTTCCGTTGCTTGATGGCCCCCAGGGCACAGGCCCCAACCCTCACGGTCTCTCCGTGGACTTCGCTGGCCGTGTCTGGTCGGTCTTCCACGCGGCTCCCTTCGTCTACGCCCACAGCGTCGCGACCGGAGCCAACATCTCCAACACGCTGCCCTTCCCCCCCACGCTGGCGGGTCCGGGGCCCTACAACTACGACGACTACCTCTACAGCGACTTCACGGGTTCCCAGATCGACCGCCAGGCCCCCTACATCCGCCTCGGCTCCTGGTCCGCCATCCAC
>CAZSDX010000684.1:0-3426 GCA_964605685.1 uncultured Polyangiaceae bacterium | reverse complement strand
CACCGCCACGGGGACCCCCGCAGGCGGCGCCCCGGCCACCCCCGTGGTGACCCCGGCCAGCACCACCACGGGAGCCCCGGCCACCCCCGCCACGACCAGCACCGCGGCCACCCCGGCCCCTTCCGCCACCACCACGACGGCCCCTGCCTCGTCCTCGAACCCGGCGCGCACCCCCAACACCCCCCTCAAGCTTCCGGGGCGTTGAGCGCTCAGGGGAGCTCCACCAGCTCCCCGTTTTCGTCGCAGTAAGCGGTGTAGTCCTCGCTCCAGTCGGCCCCTTCGCAGCGCAAGAACCCGCCGCATCCCAGCGAGCAAAGCTCCGCGGGGCAGAGGTCGATCAGCGCGGCGTCGCAGTCCGGAGGCTGGAGAGGTACACACCCCGACGCAGGGGCCTGGCACCAAGCAGCGCCTGCCTGGCCCGCGCCTCCTTGTCCCGCGGAGCCGGCCGCCCCTGCGGCGCCCGCCTGACCAGCAGAGCCGCCGACAGGTCCGGGGCAGGTCTCCACGGCCTCCCAGGAGCCCGCCCGGCAGAGGTAGAGCGCCGAGCAGGAGCGATCCTCGCAGGTACCCCCCCGGTTGGCCGGGCAGGCGGAGGGGTCCGGGAGCGCACCGCAGGGGCGCCTCGTGGGGGGATCGTCGCAGGCCAGCAGGAGCAAGCCGGCCAGCCACCAGCCAGAGCGCATGGCTGCGGTGTCGCACGGCGAGCCCGGGGAGGCTACAGTCGCGCCGTGGTCCGGGCTTCTCGCTGGATCGTCTTGCTGTGGGCGGTGGGTTGCACTCCCAACCCACCGCCCACCCCTCCTCCGGAGGCGCCGGCCCCCTCGGCGCCGCTGGAGGCGCTGGCCTCGGCCTCGTTGGCGGTCTCGCCGGAGCCCGCGCCGGATGCCCTGCGGTCGGAGGCCCCGGACGCGGGGGTGCGGCGTCCTCCAGACTGCTCCGGGGCGCTGGAGGGGGAGGTCGTGTTGCCGCAGGGGTTGTCCTCCTCCGGGGTGGGCATGCTGAGCAACGCCTCGCCGGATGCCTCGGTAGATCGGAGCTACCCGGAGCTGGGGCCCGCGCTGTTGAAGGCGCTTCCGGGGCTGCGGTGTTGTTATGGCGAGGCGAGGCGAACGCAGCCGGATCTTGCGGGTCGGGTGGTGGTTGAGCTGTGGTTGACGCCGGATGGCAAGGTAAAAAGCGTTTCGCAAGCGCGACGGAAGTCCGATATAAACGATCCGATGCTGGGCTCGTGCGTCGAGAACATCCTGAGCGAGGTGAGCTTCCCGGCTTCCCGGCGGGCGCAACCGACCATGGTGAGGTTGCCGCTGGTGTTTCGCCCCGGGGTCCGGTGATCGATGGCGCTGGACGAGAGCATCCGGTTCTTCGCGGCCACCGACGTGGGGCGGGTCCGCAACCACAACGAGGATAATTTTCTCATCGACAAGCGGCTGGGGCTATTCATCGTCGCGGACGGGATGGGGGGGCATGCCGCCGGCGAGGTCGCCAGCGCGATGGCGGTGCGGATCGTCCACGAGGAGGTCAAGCGGAACAAGGCGATCCTCGAGTCCTTCTCCAGCGGCGAGCAGGGGGGGGCGCCGCCGAGGCAGATCCTCCAGATCCTGGAGCAGGCGCTCCAGCGGGCCAGCACCCGCATCCACGAGGCAGCCCAGTCGGACCGGGGGAAGAAGGGCATGGGGACCACCTGCTCGGCGCTGCTGCTGGCCGGCGACATGGGGTTCCTGGCCCATGCGGGCGACAGCCGGATCTACCTTCTGCGCAACAAGAAGATCCACCAGCTTACCGAGGACCACACCCTCCACAACGACCTGATGAAGCGGGGGGTCTTCTCCCGGGAGCAGCTCGACCGGGTGGCGCAGCGCAACGCGATCACGCGCGCGCTCGGCATCTTCGAGAGCCTGGAGATCGACACCCAGTACGTCGAGCTGATGTCGGGGGACGCCTTCTTGCTCTGCTCCGACGGGCTCCACAACTACATCGAGAGCCACGAGGATCTGCTGGGCCCCCTCGCCGCCGAGGATGACTCCGGGGTCAAGTCGCTGATCAAGCTGGCCAACGAGCGGGGCGGCAAGGACAACATCACCGCCATCCACATCAAGGTGAGCGCCAGCGGCCCCGACGCGGAGGCGCGCACCCGCCGCGTCACCCGGCGCCGGGAGATCATGTCCAAGGTGCGCCTGTTCTCCCGGCTGTCGAGCCGGGAGATGCGCCGCGTCCTCGAGATCGCCTACCTGCGTACCTACAAGCTCGGGGACGTGATCATGACCGAGGAGGAGCAGGGGGACGAGCTGTTCGTGGTGCTCTCCGGGCAGCTCCGGGTGCAGGGGGGCGAGGCGCCGCTGTCGGTGATGGGGCCCGGCGATCATGTGGGCGAGATGGCGATGATCCGCAACGCCCCCCGGTCCGCCACGGTGGTCTGCGACAGCGCCTGCGAGCTGATGATCCTCAAGCGTGACGACTTCTTCGAGCTGCTCCGCAAGGAGCCCGAGCTGTCGGTCAAGCTCCTCTGGCAGTTCCTCGGGGTGCTGGCCGACCGCCTCGACCAGACCTCCCGCGATCTGCGCCACGCCCGCGCCGAGCAGCTCAGCTTCGACCCGGCCTTCTCCACCGAGGAGCAGCCCACCGGAGACCGCGCCACCATGCCCAACCTCGACGCCGAGCAGTTCACCGGCCCGCCCACCCAGCGCGGCACCTGACCCTCCTCGTGAGCCGCCTCTTCGCCCCCGCCACCCAGCGCAACCGTGACCCCATCCTGGCAGTGCTTCGCCGGGTGCTCCCGCCCCGGGGGCTCGTCCTGGAGATCGCCAGCGGGACCGGCGAGCACGTCACCCACTTCGCCGGCGCCTTCCTGGACCTCACCTGGCAGCCCTCCGATCCCTCCCCGGAGCACCGCCAGAGCATCGCCGCCTGGACCGTCGAGCTGGGCGTCACCTCGGTGCGTCCTCCCCTGGACCTCGACGTGCGTCGCCTGCCCTGGCCCGTCGCGCACGCCGACGCGATCCTGGCCATCAACATGATCCACATCGCCCCCTGGGAGGCCACCCTGGCGCTGCTGCGGGGCTCCGCCGCGCTCCTCGCCCCGGGCGCCCCGCTCTACCTCTACGGCCCCTACCGGCGCCGGGGTCTCCCCACCGCGCCCAGCAACGAGGCGTTTGATCGGTCGCTCCGGGAGCGCGATCCGGCCTGGGGGCTCCGGGAACTGGAGGTCGTCCTCGACGAGGCCGAGCGCGAGGGCCTCGCCCTGGATCAGGTGGTGGAGATGCCCGCCAACAACCTGAGCGTCGTGCTCCGGCGGGCGTAGCGCTCGCGGCTCCGCGGCGGCCTCACGCCGCCAGGATCAGGCTGGCGTCGCCGAACTCGTGCCCCAGGTACCCCGAGGCGGCGGCGTGGGCGTGGGCGCGGGCCAGGAGCGCGGGCGGCGCGAAGGCC
>CAZSDX010000683.1:0-3427 GCA_964605685.1 uncultured Polyangiaceae bacterium | reverse complement strand
TGTTGCCGCGCACGCTGTTTGGTGCTTGCCCGCGCAGCCTGAGCGATGGGCCTCCTGGGGGTGACGCGAGGGTGCCGACACGACGATGCCCATCGACGAGGTGGCGTGGAGCCGCCGCCTCGTGATGGGCATCGTCCCGTGGTGGAGGGCCGCCGCCTACGTGGTGTCGGCGTCTCGGTCGTCGGAGGCGATGGCAGCGACCAGGGCTCGGTCGATCTGGCGTAGCTTCCTGCGCGCCCCAACCTTGAGAGCATCGGTCACGACGCGGTCGATCTCGCGGAGGTTGCCCTGGGTGGCCTCGTGGAGCATCGCGAGCCCGTCGGACGAGACGAGGTCGCGCGTGGCGCCGGCCAGCTGGAGTCTGTGCTGGACGTACTCGGCGGTGTCGCCGGGGCTGCTCTCCGGCAGGGCAAGCCGAGTGTGGACGCGCGACCAGAGCGACCGATTCTTGCCGAGCTGAAGACGGGCGCGGGTCTCCGGCAAGCCTACGAGGACGAGGGACAGCAGCGCCTTGGAGTCCCACTCGTAGTTGGTGAGGATGTGCAGGTGCTCGAGCACGTCCTGGTGCAGCAGGTGAGCCTCGTCGAGCAGGAGCACCGGGTGTATGCGGTCTCGTCCGAGGTCCTGCACGTGCGCGGCGATGGTGTAGAAGACCGCGGCGGCGGTCGCCTTGGTCTCCAGCCCGAGCGACAGGCACACGTGGCGGTAGAAGTCGCGTCTCCCCAGGGTCGCGTTGTGGCAGTAGGTGAAGCGGAAGCCCTGCTCCGGCAACCGGTGGCGCAAGGCGCGCAGGATGCAAGTCTTGCCGACCCCGGGCTCCGCTGCGAGCAGGACGTGGCCTCGCTCTCGACATGCGTCCACGACCTGCGAGAGGACCTCCTCGCGGGACGAGGGGACCCACAGATCCTTGTCAGCCACCTCCTTGGTGAAGGGGGAGCAGGAGAGTCCCCAGTGGGCTAGCCACTTCATGCTTCCTCCTTGTGGCGACCGAGCATCTTGTCGAGGAGCGCGCCGGGTGGATCGAAGGGCGTGTCGAGGCTGTGGCGCGGTGGACGGGCCGCGGAGCCGCGGTCGCGCTCGCGCTCGGCCGTGGACCTCGACCCGTTGGCAACCGGGTCGACACGCTTCAGTGGGAAGCGTTGGTCCTCCTCGGCCTCGATCCAGGGGAGGCTTGCGGGGTCGAGCAACGTGCGCGCGATGGTGACGACGCGCCCGGCGAGGAATCCGGCGGTGGTCTCGAAGCAGGTGCCGCCGACGTCCACGGTGCCGTCGCGGCGGACGCGTCGGCGGCCTCTGACGACCAGAGCCTGTCGCAGCCGCGACTCGGACACCTCGGCGGGCTCCTCGGGCGCTCCTTCCTGGTAGACCTGGGCCGGGGTCCGCCCGAGCAGAGAGGCGTGGGGCGAGACCAGGTAGTGCTGGTCCAGGAAGGCGAGCAGGCGCACTTGCACGTCGTGCAGACTCGACATCGGGCCCAGGTGATCCAGGCAGCCCTCGCGGAGCGTCCGCCAGAAGCGCTCCATCTTCCCGCGGGCCTGCGGATCGTAGGGTCGAGCGTGCTTGAGCGCGATGCCCAGGCGCGCACAGGCCGTGGACAAGGTCTGCCCGACGTAGGTGGAGCCGTTGTCGAGGTACAACACCTGCGGCATGCGGCGCCCCTGCCGGATGGCCTTGACCAGCAAGCACAACATCTCGATCTCTCGCTCCGTGGCGCACGCTTGAATGGCGGGCACGTAGCGGCTGTTGTCGTCGAGGAGGGCGTGGATGCGTAGCGGCAACGCCCTCCCGCCGATCCTCAGCGCGGGACCGTGGCAGACGTCGGCGTGCCACAGCAGATCCGGGCTCGCGGCCTCCCAGCGTCTTCGTGTGCCGCTGGGGTCTCCCTGTCTCATGGTCTGGCGATCGAGCCCCTCCTGCTGGAGCAAGCGTCTCAACGTGGACTCCGAGATGGAGTGCGGGTCGAGGCGGCCCTGAGCGATCAGGGTCCGGCGGATCAAGCCGGCGCTGGCGGACGGATGCTCCTCGCGGATGCCCAGCACGAGGTCGCGCAGCGCGGAGCCGAGGGCGCGACCGTGCCCCCGATCGCTCCGGCGCTGGGGCTCGAGCGCGCGCAGCCCTCCTTTGCGGAACGCGTAGAACCACCGCTCGATGGTCGTCGCCGAGTAGTGGCGACTCGTTGAGCTCGCTGGTGGGCGGTGCGGCGTGGCAGCGAGCTGTCGAAGCAGCTCGCTGCGATCCCCGTGCTCCAGCACGCCGCGCGTGAGCAGCGGACCAATCACCTGGGAACGAAAGATCGCCACCGCCTCCGCGTGATCCTTGGGTGTCAGGGACTCGCGCCCTGGCGCGAGCGCCGGGAGAGCGCGCGCGACATCGCTCGACGGCGAGGCTCCGTCGTCATCGGGTCGACTCATGGGACTGCCTTTCTGCCCTCCTTGGGGCGCCCCAGGAGTCTCCCGACCCGCCCTCGCCTGGCAGCGATCACCAATGGTGGGACGGTGGATCGCGCGCCAGGCCGACGATGCACGTCACGCAGCCCACGGGGCTCCCGCCGCCGCCTCCCTCACCCGATCGCCGGTGGGAGATCGAGCGTGCGCCGCGAGAAAGCCGGCGATCTCGCCGGCGCGCTCCCGGCGGGTCGAGCCACGGGCACCAGGAAAGCCGCGCCACATCCGGTCAGAGGAGGAGACCCAGCGCGCGAGGCTCGCCCAGCCCGCAGCCGCTGTGGCACCGAGCGTCCGCTGGGCGCTCACCTCGCGCCGCACGTCGGCCGCGTGGGCGCCGCCCGCCCAGCGTGCGAGTGCGAGCCCGGTGGCGCCGGCAGCGAACAGGAAGCGCCGCAGGATGCCGCGGGGCCCGACCACGAGGATGGCGCCGCACTCGCAACGGTAGCGGCGACAGCTCAGCACGCGGTCCCGCGGGGCCTCGCCCTCCGCGGTCGCGCCACGCTGACACCGCTCGCGCAGCCCATGACCCTGAATCGCCAGCGTCCCGTCGCGGCGCCGGGCGGGGGTGTTGCAAGCCCTGCAGCGCTCGGGCCTCGCCTCCGAGACCGACGGCGGGGACGCCTCCCAGAACTTGACGGGAATCGCGGAATGAACGAAACGGATAAGGCCTCGATCGGCTCTCATTCCCTGCTCGAGGCCCGACGGGGAGCTGTTGGTAGCGGACTCCCCGTCACCCTTTTTGTCCGGGCCGGCACCACGCCGGGGCCCCGCCTCGATCCCCTGGCTACGCCCGCGCTCGAGAACAGGGCAAAAAGCCTGTCAGGCCCTCAGCCAGATCTGCGAGGGGCACCACCGCCGTGGCGACGCCGGCTACCTCGAGCAGCCTGCGCGAAGTACCGGCTCCCGCCCTCAATCACTTCGCTCGCTAACACCCTCGCCTTGCCGAAACACGGCGCGACCGAGGAAAGCACCCCCGAGATCGT
>CAZSDX010000682.1:0-3429 GCA_964605685.1 uncultured Polyangiaceae bacterium | reverse complement strand
TCGTCCCTCGGCGGCGGGGCCGGCGGGGCGCCCGGCTCGGGCAGCGTGACCGGGGGGGGCTCCTCGGCGGCGACGCGGGTCGCGCCGAGAAGGATCGCGAGGGCCAGGCGGAGGCTTGGGCGCAGGGACATGCGAGCCCTGGCCGTTAGCACAGCGGCCCGGGGTCGGACACCTTCCTCGCGGAAACCACGGCGACGGGCTATCGTGTCCCCAGGACCGATGAACAGGACGTGCTCTCTTGCTCCGCAGCGGCCCCGGGGGCGGCCGTGACGGAGCCGCGCAGGGATATCGCAGGCTCGGACTCGCCCTTCGCTCGCGCGGTCGAGAGGCTGGCCACCCACCCCCATTTCCACCCCCTGGTGCTGCTCCGTCCTCACCCGCTGCTGGCCCTGCTCCGCAACCAGGAGGGCGGGGGGCTGCTGGTGGCGCCGGCGGAGGTGTGGGGCCACCAGCGCGAGCTGCTCCGTCCCTACGCGACCCGGCTGGCCGAGGGGGAGCTGGCGGTGATCCTCCTCGGCTCCCCCCGGGAGATCGACCCCCACGCCACCGGGCGCAGCCTGGTGGCCATCCTCCCCGAGGAGCCCTCCGCCGACGAACTGGCGGTGGCCATCCAGACCGGCTTCTCGCTTCTGGAGGCCCGCTCCAGGGCCGAGAGCCGGGGCAAGCACCTCAACCGCTACCGCTACGAGCTCAGCGAGCTGATCGAGATCTCCAAGGCGCTGACCACCGAGCGCGAGATCGACAAGCTGCTCAACCTGATCCTGGAGAAGGCCCGCTTCATCACCGGGGCCGACGCCGGGTCCATCTACGTGGTCGAGGGCGAGGACCCGGACCTGCACCGTCGCATGCTCCGCTTCAAGCTGTCGCAGAACGATTCGGTGAAGTTCGACGCCCGCGAGTTCACCGTCCCCATCAGCCCCCGGAGCATCGCCGGCAGCGCCGTCCTCCACCGCAGCGCCATCAACCTCATCGACGTCTACGACATCCCCCCGGACCTCGGCTACTCCTTCGACCCGAGCTTCGACCGGCGCATCGGCTACCGCACCCGCTCCATGCTCACCGCGCCCCTCATCAACCACCGGGGCGACGTCACCGGGGTGCTCCAGCTCATCAACAAGAAGCGCGACCCCAAGGCCCTGCTCCGCGAGCCCGAGGACACCGACGCCCAGGTGATCCCCTTCGACGAGCGCAGCCAGGAACTCCTCGAGACCCTCGCCTCTCACGCCGCCATCGTCCTGGAGAACGCCCTGCTCTACGCGGAGATCACCGCGCTGTTCGAGGGCTTCGTCAAGGCGTCCGTCTCCGCCATCGAGCAGCGCGACCCCACCACCAGCGGCCACTCCCGCCGCGTCGCCGACCTCACCATCGCCCTGGCCCGCGCCGTAGAGCTGGAGCCCTCCGGGCCCTACCGCGACGTCTCCTGGACCCTCCAGGATATCCGCGAGATCGAGTACGCCTCCCTCCTCCACGACTTCGGCAAGATCGGCGTCCGGGAGCAGGTGCTGGTCAAGGCCAAGAAGCTCTACCCGGGCCAGCTCGAGGCCATCCGGATGCGCATCGACTTCGCCCTCCGCTCCCTGGAGGTCGAGGCCCTGCACCGCCGCCTCCGCGCCGTCGAGCGGGGCGCCTCCCGCGAGGAGATCGAGGGCATCGAGGCCGCCTTCGAGGGGCGCCGCGCCGAGATGGAGGTTTCCTGGCAGGCCATCGTCGCCGCCAACGAGCCCACGGTCCTCAAGGGCGGTGACTTCGCCAGGGTCGAGGCCATCTCCCGGGAGACCTACACGGACCTCCTTGGCAATCCGCAGCCCCTGCTCACCCAAGAGGAGCTCTGCTGCCTCAGCGTCCCCCGGGGTTCCCTCACCGGCGCCGAGATCGACGAGATCCGGAGCCACGTCACCCACACCCGCAACTTCCTCCGTACCATCCCCTGGGGCACCTCCCTCCGCCGCGTCCCTCTCATCGCCGGCGCCCACCACGAGCGCCTCAACGGCACCGGCTACCCGGATCGCCTCAAGGCCGAGCAGATCCCTATCCAGTCCAAGATGATGAGCATCAGCGACATCTTCGACGCCCTCACCGCCGCTGACCGACCCTACAAGCGCGCCGTCCCTCTCGAGCGCGCCCTCGACATCCTCCGCATGGAGGTCAAGGAGCAACATATCGACGGTGAGCTGTTCCGCATCTTCTGCGAGGCTCACATCTGGGACTGCCTCCACGGCCCCTGAGCGCGCCGCCTTCCGCGGGGCTCAGGGCTTGATCGAGTTGCACCCGAAGATCACCTCGATGGATCCGCTCTTCCCCGCTCCGACCACCGAGTTGGCCGCGTCGCAGGAGGCCGGGCAAAGCAGGATCTGCTGCGGCGCCACGGGATCGTCGTAGTACCAGCCCCCCAGGTTCGGGTCGCAGTCCACAGGCCCCCCCGGGCCGTCGACCTGGAAGAGCTGGCTCGTCCCCAGCGACGACACGAAGGATACGTTCACCTTCCCGGGGTCAATCTCCGTCACCCCCGACGGCGGCGGCGGAATGGCCACCTCGCAGGCGATCTTCGAGGTGGCCACCACCACCTGGGTGATCGCCTCGAAGAAGGGCTCCCAGGCGCCCGCCCCGTCGCAGATCTTCGCCCGCGCCCCCTGGCTCTGGGTGATCAGCTCCGTGTACACCACCCCCGAATTGGGGGGTTTGCTGTTGTTCGGGAACGTGCACAGCACCGCCGGGTCCGACTCGCTCCCCCAGCCGTAGATCCCGTGGAACACCCAGCTCGCGAAGAGCCCTCCCCACGAGGGATCGAGGATCCCCGGCGGCAGATCGTAGTTCGAGTTGTAAGGGTTCACCCCTCCCTTGAAGGTCAAAAACTGCTGCGCCGTCAGCCGGGAATTGTCGTCCGTCACCACGATGAAGCTCTTGGTGGCGTCCTCGCGGAGCTGGTCCTTCCACCCCTCGCCGCCCCGGTTATCCTTCACCGGATCCGGCGACTTGCTCACGTCGTACCCCTTGGTCTGCCCCAGCGTCCCCAGGAGCTGCTCCAGCGGCTGCGTGCTCCGGATGTCGATGCTCGACTGGAAGAAGCGCTCGCTGTTGCCGCAATTGGGCCCCCCGAGCGGCGGAGGGATGCATACCGGGTACTTGGTCTTGCCGGTCACCGTCATCGGCCCCGTCCCACGGAGCGACAGCATGATGACTTTGTAATCCAGATCCTTCTTCCCGATCCCCTCGGCGAAGGACGCCAACCCCTTGTTCACCTCGTCCACCGCCGGCTTCATGCTGGCCGAATTGTCCACGACCCAGATCAGGTCCACCGGCCTCACCTTCGCCTCCGCCGCCGCCTTCCCCGTCGCGCAGGCCGTGAACCCTCCGCTCCCTCCCGGCTCTCCGCCTGCCTCCCCGCCCTGGCCCGCCCCCCCTTGCCCCGCGCCGCCTGAGCCAGCGCCC
>CAZSDX010000681.1:0-3444 GCA_964605685.1 uncultured Polyangiaceae bacterium | reverse complement strand
ATGATCAGCAGCAGCGCGGTGCCCCGTCCGGGGCCGGTGCCGATCAGCAGGCCGTACCAGGTCGCCCCGCGCAGGCAGCAGCCCGCCCTCCTCCTCCTCCGCGACCTCGCTGGCCGCCGCCACCTCCGCCCAGGTGCGCGTCGGCGGCGGGCTGTCGGGGGCCGGCGCCGCCTGGGTCTCCGGGGCCGAGGTCGGCGGCTCCGTCCGGGGGAAAACCGGCGCCTGCACCACCCCGCGCTTGCCCGCTGGCTCCTGCTCGGCCGGCGCCTGTGCGGGCTGCACCAGCACCGTGACCCCCTGGGAACGAGCCCGGGTCAGCACGCCACCGAGCAGCTCCAAGCCGGCGTCGGTCTGGCGGGCCAGCGAGGCGGTGAAGGGGCCTCCGGTCGGCCCCTGGAGCGACACCAGCACCAGCCTCCCCCGGAGCAACCGGGTGACCTCCGTGGCCTCCCCGGGCAGCTTCAGCTCGACGCCCTCGACGTGGCCGTTGCCCTGGACCCAGCCCGCAGGTTCGAGCGCCGCGAGGGCCTGAAGGAGATCCGTGTTGGCGGGGATCGGAAGGAGTCGGGGGCTGGTCATGGCGTGCGAGGAGGGCGCTTCTGGAGCAGCAGGGCGTCGAGGTGCGGCGCCTTCAGGGGACGCCTGGCGGAGAGGTCACCCACCGCCACCGACAGGGTATCCGCGGTGAGGCCGGCGGCCAGCAGCACGGGACGGATCGCCTCGGCCCGCTCGCTGGCCAGCGCCTCCTGCTTCGCGGCGGGGGCCGGGCCGTCGCCGTAGACCTCGATGACCAGCCGATCGAACCGGGGCGCTCCCCGGGCCTTCTGGGCGATCATCCGGAGGGCGCGCTCGATCTCCGGGGTGAGCTTCGCCTTCCCCGGGGCGAAGCGCACCGGCGTCGCCACCTCGATCCGACCCTTCTCCGCGGAGACCAGATCCTTGGCGCCGGGCTCCGGGCACCCGTCCTCGTCGTCGACCCCGTTGATGGTCTCCGCCTCGCCGGGGCACTTGTCGACCTTGTCGAGGATCCCGTCGTGATCGTTGTCCGGCTCGGGGCAGCCGTCCTCGTCCTCGAAACCGTCCTTGTCCTCCGCCTCGAAGGGACACTTGTCGTCACCGTCCAGGATCCCATCGGCGTCGTTGTCCGGATCGGGGCACCCGTCCTCGTCCTTGAACCCGTCCTTGTCCTCCGGGCCGTTGGGGCAGATGTCGTCCTTGTCCGGGATGCCGTCCTTGTCGTTGTCCGGCTCGGGGCAGCCGTCCTCGTCCTCGAAACCGTCCTTGTCCTCCGCCTCGTTGCGGCACGCATCCTCCCCGTCCGGGATCCCGTCGCCGTCGTCGTCCGGGTCGGGGCAGCCGTCCTCGTCCTCGAAACCGTCCTTGTCCTCCGGGGCGTCCCGGCACCGATCCGCCGCATCGGGGATGCCGTCTCGGTCGTTGTCCGGGTCGGGGCAGCCGTCCTCGTCCTCGAAACCGTCCCGGTCTTCTGGCTCTGTCGGACAGCGGTCGTCCCGATCCAGGATGCCATCGCCGTCCCCGTCGCGGCCCAGCGGCGCGTAGCGCACGCCCCCCAGGAGCCGGAACGCCGGCGCCGTCACGTCGTTGTCCGTGACCGGGATGGAGCCGCCTCCCCCCAGGTGCACCGTCAGATCCCCCGCCAGTGCCGGCGCCGAGCGCAGCCCCAGCAGCCACCCCGTCGGCATGTGCGCGGGGCGATCCCCGAGCTCCCGGATCCCCGCCGCGTCCCGGGTCAGCGCCTTCTGCTCGCCGAACCCCTGGAGCGAGAACACCTCCCCGGTCACCGCCAGCCGCTCCCCCAGCACGTCCACGCTCACCCCCAGCGCCTCGTAGAGCTGGGTCCCGATGCTCGTCCCCGCCAGATCGACCGACGAGCGCACCCTCGCCCCGGCCTCCACCGCCACCACCACCGGACCCACGCGGTAGTCGAAGATCGCCGACGGCGCGAACCCCAGCCCCTTGCCCCCCGCGAACACCGTCCCGTCCCCCGTGGGCACGATCACCTCCCCGCGCAGGCTCAGCGCAGGCCCCGACGCCAGGTAGCCCCCCGCGCGCTGGATCAACCCCCCGTGCACCCCCACCCGCGCGTCCCGGATCACGGACCGCACCACCTCCGTGCTCTTCTGGCTCACCAGCGGGCTCACCCCGACGCCGCTCTGGTAGAGCGTGATCGGCGTGGCCAGGGTGAGCTCCAGCCCCTTGCCGAGCCCCAGCGCCCAGAGGAGGTTCCCGTTGACCTGATCGTCGATGGCGTAGGCGTCGCTGCCCCCGGGCTCGGCGGAGGGGAGCCGGAGCACCACCGGACGCCGCTGGTACGCCGCCAGAAAGCCGAAGCTGATCTGCCCGGCGGGGGCCACGGAGGTTCCGGCGACGGAGGTGAACTGGGCGGACCCCGGGCGATGCCAGAGGGTATCCGCGTCGACGCAGGTGGAGACGCGGTTCGCCGGGGAGCAATCCTCGCCCCGGGCGCCCCGGGCGGAGAGCAGCAGCGGGAGCACGGCGGCCAGGGAGAAAAGTCGTCGCGGTGGCATCGAGGCGCGGCCTGCATAGCACGCCTGCCCCGGGCGCCGCATCGGAAGTACTGCAAAGAGTCCCCCCCTTGCCCCCCGGCGTGCCCCGGAGCAAGAGCCCCCCGATGCCCTCCCCTTCCCTGCTCCTCGCCTCCGCCTCGCCCCGGCGCCGGGAGATCCTGGCGACCCTGGGGCTCTCCTTCGAGGTCCAGGCAGTCGACGCCGACGAGCGCGAGCTCCCCGGGGAGCCCCCGGAGCGCTACCTGGAGCGAATCGTCGACGCCAAGCTACGGCTGGCCCGCGAGGCCGCCGCGCTCCGCGGGTTCGCCTCGGTGCTGGTCGCCGACACCACCGTGGTCCTCGACGGCCGCATGCTCGCCAAGCCCCAGAACCCCGGGGAAAACCGCGCCATGATCGCCGCCCTCGCCGGGCGAACCCACCAGGTGATGACCCGCCTCGCAGCCCTCGGCCCCCGCGGCGAGCGCGCCTGCACCGTCGCCACCCGGGTCCGCTTCCGGCCCCTCTCCCCCGAGGAGATCGACGGCTACGTCGCCAGCGGCGAGGGCCGCGACAAGGCCGGAGGCTACGCCATCCAGGGGCTCGGCTCCTTCATGGTCGAGGGCATCGAGGGCTCTTACTCAGCGGTGGTCGGCCTCCCGGCCTGCGAGGCGATCCAGGCGCTGGTCGAGGTCGGCGCCCTCCCCTCCTTCCCGCTCCCCTCGCCCACAGCTCCCTGACGCCCCGGGAGCCCGTCACGACGCCCCGGGAGCCCGTCACGACGCGTCGTGGTGACCTTTTCCCGCAGTCGGGAGGGATGTTTTTGGTCAGGCGGGCCAGGAGCGCTTGCGCTTGAGGGTGTGGAGGAGCTTTTCGAGACCCTTGGCATCGAGGGCGTCGAGGTGCTGGCGCCGGGCCT
>CAZSDX010000680.1:0-3450 GCA_964605685.1 uncultured Polyangiaceae bacterium | reverse complement strand
GGGAGCGGGGCGCGCGGGCTCCGCGGGGCCGCTGCGGCCGTTCTGCCCGGGCGGGGCCGTGGCGGGCTTGGCCTCCGAGGTGTTCGGCGCCTGGGGGGCCTTCGGGGACTTCACGAACGGGTCGTTCTTCGGGCTCTTCTCCCCGGGGGGCATCTTGTCGCTGCCGGGGCGATCCTCGCTGTCGGCCACCTTGGTCTTGTCGGCGTTCCCGACCTCCCGGGAGGGCCCCGCGTTGGCGCCCGGGGAGGGGTTCTTGTCGTTCTGATCGTGGGAGGTGATCCGCGCCTGGGTCTCGTCCTTGACGTGGTTGGCGTCGTCAGCGATGTGCTTGGCGTCCGGGTTATCCTTCTGGTTCTTGTCGTCGACGTGCTGCTGCACGGCCACCCGCTTGTCCGGCGGGGGCGGGGCCGGCGGAGGAGGCGGCGGGGTCGGCGTCGGCGTCGGAGGCTTGAGCAGGTCGAGCTTCTTCTCCTCGGGTTTCTTCTCCGGGGGCTTCTCGTCGGGCTTCTTCTCCGGGGCCTTCTTGTCGGGCGGCGGCTTCTTCGCCTCGGGCGGCGGCGGCGGAGGCACCGGTTTGGGGGGCTCGGAGGTCTCCGGCGACTCGGGAGCGGAGGGGTCGAGGAAGGTGACCTCCAGGGTGTCGCCGGGGGCCTTCACCGTGTCGCGGACCGCGGCGACGAAGTGACGGAGTTCCAGCTTACCGTGGCCCAGGTCGGCCACCGTGGAGGCGCCCTGGTAGCTCGAAAAATGGACGACCGCCGCGGCACACAGCCACAAAATGGCCGGGATCGAGGGGTCAGGCCGCTCCATGGGGACCGGGGGAACTTTACATGCTTCCGGGGAGCCCGCCAGCCCGGTGACGCCTAACCCCGGACACGCAGGATGGACTCCCAGTGGTCGGCGATCTCCTGGGCGGTCCAGGCCTGGTTGTCGTCCTTGAACTTCCCCTCGGTCTCCACGACCTTGTAGGCGTACATCCGGGCGCCGGCCACCGCCAGGACATACCCGGTGCGCTCGCCGCAGAGGGGCGACCCCAGGAAGAGGGCCGCGGGGGCGACGTGCTCCGGGGTGAGGGAGGTCGTGTGGTGGAACATGGGGAGGTCCTCCGTCATCCGGGTGCGGGCGATGGGGGCCAGGGCGTTGACGGTGATGCGGTGTTTTTGCAGCTCGATCCCCGCGGTGCGGGTGAGCCCGTAGATCCCCGCCTTGGCGGCCGCGTAGTTGGTCTGGCCGAAGTTGCCCATCATCCCCGAGACGCTGGTGGTGTTGACGATGCGCCCGCCCTCCCCCTGCTGGATCATCTGCCGCGCCGCCGCCTGGGTGCACAGGAACGTCCCCTTGAGGTGCACCTCGATCACCGCGTCCCAGCCCGCCTCGTCCAGCTTGAGCAGGGTCCTGTCCCGCAGGATGCCCGCGTTGTTGATCCAGGTGTCGACGCGCCCGAAGGCCGCCACCGCCGCCGCCACGATGGCCTGCGCCCCCGCCGCCGTCGTCACCGTGTCGTAGCTGGCCACCGCCTCGCCCCCCAGCGCGCGGATCTCCTCCACCACCCCGTCCGCCAGCGACGGCGACGCCCCGCTGCCGTACCGGGCGCCGCCCAGGTCGTTCACCACCACCTTCGCCCCCTCCCGGGCGAACAGCAGCGCCTCCGCCCGCCCGATGCCGCCGCCTGCCCCGGTGATCACCACCACCTTGCCGTCCATCAAACCCATGTCGTGCCTCGTGTTGCCGCGCCTTGTAGCACGTCCCCGGGGGTGCCCCCGCGGTACCGGCGCGACCCGCGCCAGGCCACCGCGCGCCGCTCCCCTCCCCCCTGAGCCCCGTCAGCCCGCCGGGAACCAGACCCGGAAGGTGGCCCCTCCCTCCGGCGTCGGCTCGTGGCTCAGCCTCCCCCCGTGGGCCTCCACCAGCGCCTTCGCGAGCGACAGCCCCAGCCCCAGCCCCGGCGGATCCTCCGGGCGACCGCCCCGGGCGAAGGGAGAGAACAGCCGCCCCCCCAGCCCCGCCGGGATTCCTGGCCCCCGATCCGCCACGGAGAACTCCGCCCCCCCCTCGCGCCCCCTCGTCGCCACCACCACCGACCGCTCTCCCGCGTCTCGCCCGTACTTCTCCGCGTTGTCGATCAGGTTCTGGAGCACCTGGGTCACCGCATCCGGGTCGAAAGACACCCTGGGTGTGGCCTCGACGGAGAGGTCGAGGGAAAGGCCCGTGGCCTCGGCCCAGGGCATCAGCTTGAGGGTGGCCTCCTCGACGAAGGTGGCCAGGTCGCCGGGGATCGGCTTGACGGAGAGGGCGTTGCGTTCGAGGCGGGTGAAGCCGAGCACGTTGCTGACGACCCGCCCGAGCCGCTCCGCTTCCAGGGAGATACGGCGGGCGTAGTCGCCGTGCCTCGCGGGATCCCCGAGGCCCTCGGCGAGCATCTCGGCGTACATGCGGAGGCCGGCCAGCGGGGTGCGCAGCTCGTGGGCGGCGGACGCGGCGAAGCGGGAGCGCTCGACGGCGAGCCGCTCGGTGCGCTCCACCACCAGCACCACCAGCGCCCCGGCCCCGAGCACCACCAGCGCGGCCAGGGCGAAGAGCCCCAGGAAGCGGCGCCAGTCGGCCTGGGCTTCCGCCAGGGCCAGGGCCTCGTCCGCGCTGCGATCCAGGGCGAGCCAAAGCCCGGTGGAGCCCAGAGGGGTCGAAGTGGACCCCGGATCGGTGGGGGGCCGAGGTTCCAGGCGGATCCTGGGGGTCCCCAGCTCTGCCTGGAGCGCCTCCGGCCTCAGCAAGAAGCCCTGGAGCAGCGTCCCGTCGGGAGTGGTCGCCCGCCGTAGCCCGGCGAGCCTGGGGGTGTCGCCCAGCGCGATCACCTGCCAGCGGATCGGCTCGGTGGAGATCCCCACGTTGTCGCCGTACCCCTGGGGCACCTGGTAGGCGGGCTTCTTGGCGTTCTTGATGTCGAGGAAGATCCTGGTCGCCTGGAGGTTCTGGACGTAGGAGTCGGCGGCGATCTGCATCTCGCTGTTCAGGCTCGACCCCGCGGACATCTTGCTGGGGGCGGCCTGGTGCTTTTGTTCCGCCGTGGTCCTGGGGGCCGTGGGCCGCAGGGCCTCGCTGGCCGGGAGGGCGCCGCGGTTGGCGTCGAGGAGGGTACGCACCCGGCGTTGCTGGTCGAGGTGCTCGGGGGAGGCCCCCTCCGCGGGCAGCTCGTCGTTGAGGGTGGGCAGGGTCACGCGGCCGTCGGGGAGGATCTGGAAGTACGCCTCCACCAGCGGGTCGAGGGGCCCCTGCGCCAGCGGCGACGGGAGCACCGAGGGGCCCGCGGAGGCCCC
Source organism: uncultured Polyangiaceae bacterium (assembly GCA_964605685.1). Classification (GTDB taxonomy): domain Bacteria; phylum Myxococcota_A; class Polyangia; order Polyangiales; family Polyangiaceae; genus JANWXX01. Next base: position 136 of record CAZSDX010000680.1, on the reverse strand, counting down.
CTTCGGGTCGTGGTAGAGGTTCTGGTAGTGGTAGTAAGGGCGCCGATCCTCCGCGAGCCGCAGCGCCGTGAGCCGCGCGTCGAGCCGGGCCGCGCCGCCCTCCACGGCCTGCTCTGCGCTGGACCGGGCCCGCGAG
>CAZSDX010000679.1:0-3480 GCA_964605685.1 uncultured Polyangiaceae bacterium | reverse complement strand
CTGAATGCCTGGGGGTTGACAGAAAATGCGCGAAGCAAACCATCCATTATGTACCATATTTCTCTGCCGATGTACTGGCAGAAGCCGCCACGAAGGCGGAAGAGGAGCTCTTCTTCACGGAGCTTCAGCTATCGATCAACGACGGGCCGTTCTTCCCTATCACGTACGGTTCGGACATAAAACCAGAGCGAGCCAAGGTCTGCGCACGAGCGGCGGCGATCCACCGCCAGACGAAGGAAGAGAGCTTTTCCGACACATGGTGCGGCTCGACCGAGGATATGGTTCTGGAGCCCAGGGCAAACTGCGAAGGTATCCTCGGTGTTTACAGTGCCTGTGAATTCGACGTGAACACGGGAAAATCATCCGGTAGCTCGTCGGCTCAACTGGAATCCCTGCAAGGGGATCCCATCGCCGTCTACCAGGAAGTCTGCCAGCACCAACCTCCCGCGGATCCTCCTCCTGCGGCTCCTCCCCCCACGGCTCCTCCTCCTGGGGCCGGAGCGGTCCCCGAGGAGGCCGGCGGGTCCGCGGACGTGCATGGGGGGTGCGGCTGTGCGGCCCCGGGGACGGGGGCGCGAGGGGTCGGCCTCTGGCCCGGTGTGGGCCTGGGGGTGGCCTTGCTCGGGAGGAGGCGTCGGCGGGTTGCCGGGAGCGAACAAGGGGCCCGAGGGCACGCCGGACCGTGGTAGGCAGCGGGGATGAGGATCTGGATCGCCGTCTTGGCCGCGGGGCTGCTGGGGGTCGGTTGCTCGAAGGAGCCTTCGAGCGCGACCAGGAAGCTGGAGGAGCAGGCGAAGGAGGAGGCCCGGAAGAAGCAGGAGCAGCAGGAGGCGGAGGCGCGGCAGAAGAAGGCGCTGGACGACCTGATCCCGAGGCTGATGGAGGCCCGGCGCCCGGTGGACGAGGCGTTCGCGAGGGTGTGGGTCGGGCTGCCGGAGAGCAAGACCCTGAGCCGCAAGCCCTGCCCAGACAAGCAGATCCTCGCGGACACGCCGGACGAGGCGGGGCGCACCGCGCTGGTGTTCAACAAGGAGTCGGTGTTCCTGCTGAGCGGCAAGGCGGACGCCCGCGAGGGGAAGCTGGAGACCTACCACACGCCGGCGCTGGAGCACGGGCTGACGCTGCGCGCTCCGGGGGCCAAGGAGACCCCGCTGCTGGAGCGGGTGGCCGGGGACACGGTGGAGAAGGTGCAGGCGCAGATCGACGCGGCGGAGCATGTCAAGAAGTACCGGTACATCGGGGTAGGGGTGATCACGGCGTACCAGGCGGCGGATCCGAGGGGGGTTCCGAGGGCGAAGCCGGCGCGGGTGGAGGGGTGGCTGGTGGTGTCCGACAGCAAGACCGGGCAGGCGCTCTGCCAGATCGAGGCCACCGGCGAGGGGCTGATCCATGACGGGACGGTGAACACGGACTCCGCGGGGGACGAGGAGGCGTGGGCGATGTTCGTGCGGACCGCAGGGAAGAATATCGACGCGATCAGCAAGGCGCTGGCGGTGGAGGGGGGGCCGAAGAAGAGGCGCTGAACAGGTCGGGGTCGAGAGCAGCCTTCCCTGGCGGGGCGAGGGTGTCTATCCTCGCGGGTTGAACGAAAGGGGCCTCACGCATGTCCATGCCCGGAGCGCCGCTGGCGCGTCGACCGCTGCACTTCATCTGGATGCTTGATTGCTCTGGATCGATGAACGAGGACAACAAGATCCAGACGCTGAACGCGGCCATCCACGAGGCGCTCCCCCACGCGCGGGACGTGGCCTCGGAGAACCCGAACGCGGAGCTGCTGATGCGGGCGATCTCCTTCTCCGACGGGGCGAGGTGGGTGGTCCCGGTGCCGACGCCGGTGGAGTCCTTCACCTGGAGCCCGATCTCCGCCGACGGACTGACGGACATGGGGGCGGCGTTCTCCATGGTGGCGGATCAGCTCCGGGTGCCGCCGATGAGCAAGCGGGCGCTGCCTCCGGTGCTGGTGCTGGTGTCCGACGGGGGCGCGACGGACAACTGGAAGGAGGGGCTGGGCAAGATGATGGCCGAGCCCTGGGGCCAGAAGGCGGTGCGGATCGCCATCGCCATCGGGAAGAATTGCGACATGGATCTGCTGCAGGCGTTCATCCAGAGCAGCGAGATCAAGCCGTTGACGGCGAACAACCCAGAGGCGTTGATCCGGCTCATCCGCTGGGTCTCGGTGGAGGTGGTGAAATCCGCCTCGACGCCGGCGAGCCAGACGAGGAACACCCCGGCCCCCGCGGGGAACGTGCCGGTCCCGCCGCCGCCGGAAGTCGACGCGGCCGAGATCTGGTGACCATGGATCCACGGCGCTGGGGGCACTGCAGCGCGACGACCCGGGGGGCCCAGCACGAGCGCAAGGGCCTCCCCAACCAGGATCACCTGACCCTCCGGGCCGCCCGCGATGGCCTGGAGATCCTGGTGGCGGTCGCCGACGGCCACGGGAGCCCCCACAACTGCCGCAGCGAGCTCGGCGCCATGCTGGCCACCCACGTCGCCGTCGACCTGCTCGCCGAGACCCTCCACCGGATCGGTCCGGAGGGACCGACCTCGGTCAAGCGCACGGTGGAGGCGCTGCTTCCGGTGCGGATCAGCCAGGCGTGGGCCAGCGCGGTGAGGCGCGAGCTGCTGCGGCACCCGCTGACGGAGGAGGAGCTGGCGCGGGTGCGGGAGCAGGAGGGGGATCGGGGGCTGAAGCGCCTGGCGCGCAACCCGCTCTCGGCCTACGGGAGCACGCTGCTGTGCGCGCTGGTGTCCGAGGATTTCGTGGCGTACCTGCAGATCGGCGACGGCGACATCTTCGAGCTGCGCGGCGACGAGGTGAGGTCGCCCCTGCCGGAGGACGTGCGCAACCTCGCCAACGAGACCGCATCGCTCTGCGAGCCCCGGGCCTGGAGGTCCTTCCGCCACGGCTTCCGCCGCCTCGCGGGGAACCCCCCGGAGGCCATCCTCCTGGCCACCGACGGCTACACCAACTCCTTCGCCGACGACCGTGACTGCTCCACGACCACGTCGGCGCTGTTCCGCAGCCTCCGCGCCGACGGGCCCGGCCGCTTCCAGGAGCACCTCCCGGGGTGGCTGGCGACGGCGTCGCGGCAGGGGAGCGGAGACGACATCACCCTCGCCCTCCTCTTTCGCCAGGATACCCTGGAGACAACCCCGTGAGCCAAGAGCCACACAAAGCCCTCGCCCTCCTCGTCAGCAAGTTCCCCGAAGACTCCTGGAAGGATCCTCGGTGGCTGGAGTTTGCCCTGCGCGACCTGTGCTGGGGATCCCCCCGGGAGATCAGCGCCTTGATCCTCGTCTCCCGGGAGCAGCTCCCCGAGCAGCTCCAGGCGGACCTGGGCGGCACCCCGCTGGAGGCGCTGCTCGCCCGCCACGCGGCGCGGCTGATCTCCCGCCTCGCCATCGCCGAGCACCTGGTCCACTGGGCCGTCGAGTCCTGGGCCGCCGCCCTGGGCGCCGCCGTCACCCCCCGCGATC
>CAZSDX010000678.1:0-3486 GCA_964605685.1 uncultured Polyangiaceae bacterium | reverse complement strand
AGGCCCGACGGCGGCAGGCTGTCCTCGCGGACGCTGCTGGCCTGGGTGGAGGAGGGCGGCGCCTGTGCTCCGCTGGCCGCCCGCGCCCTCGCCGCCCGGGACGACGAGGCGAACCGGGGGAGCATCGAGCGCATGCTGCGCGGTGGTTCTCCCCAGCTCCGGAGCCACGCGGCGCTGGGCCTGGGCCGCTCCCCGAACGCCGACGCCGCGGGTCGCCTCGCGGACGCCTACACCTTCGAGACGGAGCCGTCGGTGCGCCGGGCCATCCTCCGAGCGCTCTCCTGGCGCCAGGAACCCCAGCGCAACGCCCCGCTACGGCTGGCAGCGCTCGATCCGGACGCCACCGCGCGGTCCATCGCCCGGAGCGCCCTGCGAGGCCAGCGAGCCCCGGAGCAAGCCAGCGGGGATCTGGTGGCGTGGCTCCGCGTCGAGGGCGCAACGGAGCCGACGGCGCTCCGCTGGGAGCGCCCCGATGGCTTGGTCCTCCCGGTGGTCACCGACCCGGACGGCACGCTGCTGGTCCCTGGCCTCCCGGCCTCTCCCTCCCACGCGACCCTCCCTCCGCGTCCGTAGCCGCCGCTCACGGGTAGGCGAGCCACCGCGGGACGTTGCTCCGCTCGTCGCCGCTCTCCCAGCACTCCGCGCCGTCTCCCCTCGGTAGCGCCACGGCGCCGCACTTGCCGCCTTCGCAGCCAAGATCCAGCAGATCCTGCGAGGGAACGTCCACCTTCCCCCCCCGCGCGGCGCCCTCCGCCGGGGCCTCCAGGAAGGCGAGGCCGCCGTTGCGCGCCCCCTGCCTGGCGCAGCTTGCCCCCACGCCCCGGGGCCAGGTCACGACGAACCCACGATCGCTCGCCCCTCCGCCGAAGGGCCCCGCCTCCGCCCCGCAGAGCCAGGAGTCGAGCCGCGCCTTGCCGCGGACCATCGAGCGCTTCTCCAGGTCGAAGACGAGCAGCTCCGCCACGGTATGGAAGTTCTCTCCGTTCTTGCAATCCTCGGCCTCGGTGTGGCGGTCGATCACGAGGGCGGCGAGGGCGGGGGAGCCGGGGCGGACCACCATCAGGTCCAGGGACGAACCCTCCTCGACGCGCTCGTCGAGGGTGATCCACGGCTCGGGCGCGGCCGACGCGGCAGGCCAGCGCCGCAGCGCCGGGCGCCCGGAGGCGTCCAGCTTGCCGATCCAGAGGGTATCCTGCTCGGTGGCGAAGGTGAGCCCTCGCTCCTCGTCCTTGCCGTCGAGCGAGGCGGGGCCGCGGAGCCCCTGCGCGTCGGCGGCGAAGAGGCGGCGACTCTTGCCGTCGTCGACGAGCAGGTAAGCCCGGGTGACGCCGCAGTAGAGGGAGGTGGCGCCGCTCTCCTTGAGCTCGGCCACCGCCGCGGGCTCCCCCCCGGCGAAGGACCAGGAGCGGAGCTGCGGCGGCGGGCCGTTCACCACCCCGAGGAGCCGGTCCTCCAGGGCGCACAGGGCGGCGGCGTGGGGCTCCGGCGCCGCGGAACGGAGGCCCTCCCAGGAGGCCGCGCGCCACAGCGCTCCCTTCCCGTTCCGGTCCTCGGCGTGGATGGCGATGCCTCCCTTCGAGGTGACCAGATCGAGGGACGCCAGGCGCCCCAGCTCCGGCGAGCTGGCGAGAGCGAGGTCGTCTTTGACACCTCCTGCATCCCCGCGCAGGACCAGGAGACCGCTGCCTTCCCGGGGGATACCGGCGGCGAGCCAGTCATCCGCGAGGCGAGCGGCGCTCCAGGGAGAGCCGAGGGCCCGGGGAGGCAGGGGGGCCGACGAGGCCGCCGGGGGCGCGGAGAGGGAGGCAGACGGCAGGGCGGAGGGAGCCGCGGAGGCCACCGGCGAGGGGGCCGGGGGAGGCTCGGCGCAGCGGCAGCCGGGAGAGACGATCAGGAGCGACAGGAGCGCGAGGAGCGCGAGGGAGCGGGGCACGGGCGCAGCATAGCGGGACAAGGGGGAGGGGCTCACCCCTGGCGCAGCCAGCCGCGGAAGGTGGAGCGCGCCACCCCCATGGCCCGCGCGGCGCTGCTGACGTTCCCCTCGTGGGCGATCAGCAGGCGCCTCGCCTCGCGGATGTGGGCCTGCTCATCCCGGGAAGAAGCGCCGCGGAACGGCATCAGCGAGGCGTTGATCTGCTCGGTGTTTATCCACGAGTCGGGGGCCATCAGCGCGGCCCGGAGCAGCGCGTTCTTGAGCTCCCGGACGTTCCCGGGCCAATCGTGGCAGGAGAGCCGGGAGAGCGCCCCGGAGGTCAGGTGCTTCTCCCCCACCTCGGAGGCCATGCTCCCGAGGAAATGGGTGGCCAGCAGCGCCAGGTCGCCGAAGCGCTCCCGCAGCGGCGGCACCTGGATCGTCAGCACCGCCAGCCGGTGGAAGAGATCCTCGCGGAAATGCCCGTGAGCGACCCGCTCCCCGAGGGACGCCCAGGAGGCGGCCACGACGCGCACGTTGACCTTCCGCGCCTGGGCCGAGCCCACCGATTTGATCTCGCCGTTCTCCAGGGCCCGGAGCAGCCTGGCCTGGGCGCTCAGCGGCAGCTCCACCACCTCGTCGAGGAACAGCGTCCCGCCGTGGGCCGCGGCGAAGGCGCCCTGGTGCTGGACGACGGCGCCGGTGAACGCCCCCTTCTCGTGGCCAAAAAGCTCGGAATCGACCAGCTCCGGAGCGAGGGCCCCCATGTTCAGCGGCACGAAGGGCTCCGAGGCACGGAGGCTGTGGCGGTGGAGGGCCTCGGCGATCAATTCCTTGCCGGTGCCGGTCTCGCCGCGGATGAGCACGCTGGCCCGGAGCGGAGCGCAGCGGCGCACCTCCCGCGCGAGCCGGAGCATCGCCGCGGAGCGGCCGATGACGCCTTCCAGGGGAGACTCCCCGGCGAGGTCGTCGACCTGCGGATCGCCCGGGGAGACCTGCACCAGCGAGCGGCCAAGGACAAAACAGCCTCCCCGGAGGAAGGTGGCCTGCTCCACCCGGGCCCCGGCGACGTAGATCCCGTTGCGGGAGCCGGCGTCTCGCACGTGGAGCTGGCCTCGCTGGACGCCCAGCTCGCCGTGGCACCCGGAGACCGCAGGATCCTCCAGGCGGACGTCCACCCGGGAGGACGAGCCGACCAGCAGCGTGGCGCCCTCGTCCAGGGCAAAGCGCCGCAGCCCCTTGCCGTCGCTGATCTCGACGGACCAGCGGAACGACGGCATCCCGTGGATCTCGCTGATGGTGTCGTGCTCCCCCGGCCCGGTGCGTTGCTCGTGCTCCATGGGCTCTCTTCGTCCCCTCGCGGCTCCGGTTGCGTGCCGTCGATTTTCTCCCACGGCGCCTGGCTGCCCTGGTAAGCCCCCCGCGATGCGTCCTTTGCGAGCTTTTGCGGCGAGCTCTGCGCTCCTGGCCCTGCTTGCGCCCCTGGCGGCGCTGGCCCAGGGAGGGATGCCCGCGCTGCCGGCGCCCACCGAGACCGACCCCCCGGCCCCGCGCCCCACGGCCCCGGACACCCG
>CAZSDX010000677.1:0-3490 GCA_964605685.1 uncultured Polyangiaceae bacterium | reverse complement strand
GAGCCCTCCCCTGCGGCGCCGGCCTGGCCTGCTTCCCCTGCGGCCCCGCCGGAGCCCGCGGCCCCGCCGCTGCCGCTGGCGCCGTTGGAGCAGGTCTCCTCGCCGGTCTCGGTGCCGGCAAAGTAGATCAGGTTGCAGGGGCGCTCCTTGATCTCGTCGCACGACAGGCCGGCGATGTGCTGGAGGCAAGCGTCGACGACGCCCTCGTCGTACTGGGCGCAGTAGAGCTCCTTCTTGATCGCCCCCCGGAGGAAGCCAGGGCAGACGGGGTCGGTGAGGTTGCAGCCGAGCTTGGCGTTGCGGGCGGCAAGGGCGCCGACGTAGCGCGAGCAGGCCTCCGACTCGTGGATGGCCTTGCCGTTGGTGTGTTTCTCGGGCTCGAAGGGGGGAGCCTTGGTGGCGGAACCTGCGGCGCCTTCCGGGGGGGGTTCTTCCTCGGAGAGGGAGCAGGCCAGCGCCGCGACGGAGAGGGCCGCGAGCCCGGCAAAGAAGGGAATTCGGAGCTTCATCTGGCGGAAATACGACCTCCCCTCCCCGGATCTTCCCGGCAAGGTCGCGCGTCTGTCGCTTGCCGTCGGGGCCGGGCTTGGGTAGCGGGCGGCCATGCCGATCCAGCGAGCGCTCCTCTCGGTCTTCGACAAGTCAGGTCTCCTCCCCTTCGCCCGGGCCCTCGCCGAGCGGGGCGTGGAGCTTCTCTCCACGGGGGGGACGTACCGGGCTCTCCAGGAGGAGGGCCTCCCGGTGCGCTCCGTCGAGGAGTTCACCGGCTCCCCGGAGGTGATGGCGGGGCGCGTCAAGACCCTCCATCCCCGGGTCCACGGGGGCATCCTGGCCCGCCGCGGCCAGGACGAGGGGGACCTGGAGCGGCTGGGGGCGGGGCCCATCGACCTGGTGGTCGTCAACCTCTACCCCTTCGAGCGCACCCTGCGCTCCGGCTCCGCCCACGACGAGATCATCGAGAACATCGACATCGGAGGGCCCGCGATGCTCCGCAGCGCCGCCAAGAACCACGCCCACGTCGCCGTGGTCTGCGATCCGGCGGACTACGCGGCGCTGCTGGCGGAGCTGGCGTCCAGCGGCGACCTCGCCCCGGCCACCCGCCGCCGCCTCGCCGCCAAGGTCTTCGCCCACACCGCCGCCTACGACGGCCTCATCGCCTCGTACCTCTCCTCCCTCGCGGAGGACGGCTCCCGGGCCGAGTACCCTCGCTACTGGTTCACCGCCAGCGAGCTGGCCTACCCGCTCCGCTACGGGGAGAACCCGCACCAGAGCGGCGCCTTCTACCAGGAGCGGGGGGCCCAGCCCGGGGCGCTGGCGCTGGCGGAGAGCCTGGGCGCCGGCGGCAAGGAGCTCTCCTTCAACAACCTGGTGGACGTGAACGCGGCGCTGGAGGCGGTGCGCGAGTTCGAGGAGCCCGCCGCGGTGGTGGTGAAGCACACCAACCCCTGCGGGGTGGCGACGGCGCAGGACGCGGCGACCGCCTACCGGATGGCCCGGGACGCGGACGCGCTCTCCGCCTTCGGAGGCATCGTGGCGCTCAACCGCCCGGTGGACGGCGCCGCCGCGGCGCTGCTGATCGAGACGTTCCTGGAGTGCGTGGTGGCCCCGTCCTTCGACGACGAGGCGCTGGCGCTGCTGCGGACCAAGAAGAACCTCCGGCTGCTGGCGACGGGCCTCGAACCGTGGACCAGCCCCCTGGACATCAAGCGGGTCGGCGGCGGCTTCGTGGTGCAGCAGCGGGACGCGACCGGGGCCGGCGAGGTGCGCGGAGGGAAGGTGGTCACCCGCCGCGCTCCCACCGCCGAGGAGCTGGCCTCGCTGGAGTTCGCCTGGCGCGTCTGCAAGCACGTCAAGTCCAACGCCATCGTGCTGGCCCGGGGGGCGCAGACCGTGGGGGTCGGGGCGGGGCAGATGTCCCGGGTGGTGAGCGTGGAGATCGCCTGCGGAAAGGCAGGAGAGCTGGCGCAGGGCAGCGTGCTGGCCTCCGACGCCTTCTTCCCCTTCGCCGACGGCGTGGAGGCGGCGCTCCGGCGCGGGGTGACCGCCATCGCCCAGCCGGGAGGGAGCATGCGCGACGCGGAGGTCATCGCCGCAGCGGACGCGGCGGGCGCGGCGATGGTCTTCACTGGCGCACGGCACTTCCGCCACTGAGCGGCGGACCGCCGGGGGGCGGCGCGATCAGAACTTGACCACGACGGTCTTGGTCTCGCCGCCCTTGACGGAGATGGTCTGCGTCTTGCGGCCCTTCTCCGGGTGGACAAAGATGACCGTGTGGGTGCCGGCGGGGACGGAGACGCCGGGCTTGGGGGTCTGGCCGAGGGGACGCCCGTTGAGGATGGCGTTGGAGGGAGGCACCGAGTTGATGTTGAGCGTCGCCATGCCGGTGTCGGCGGTCTTCGGCGGCTCGGGTTTGTCCGTGGGCTTGTCCACCGGCTTGGTGACCGGGTCGACCTTGGCCACCGGGTCGGCCTTCTCGATGGGCTTCTTCTCGCCCTTCTTCAGCAGGGACACGGCGAAGGTCTTCTCCGCCTCGCCGTCGTCGAAGTTGATGGGGAGCTTGAAGTCCTCGAAGCCGAACTTCTTGGCCTCGATCGTCCAGGTCTTGCTGGTATCGATGTCGATGGAGATGGGGAACTGAGGGATGGAGCGGCGCTCGGCGCCGGACACCAGCGTGACCGCGGAACCGACGGTCTCCAGGGTGATGGTCGCCTTGCCCTTGAGGACCTTGAGCTTGATGCTCCCCAGATCCTCGATCTTGTTCTCGACAAAGGTGACCGAGCGCTCGTCCGCCTGGTAACGATCCGAGGAGTAAAATTTGACCTTGTGGGCGCCCGGGGTGCTGTCCTTGACCTCCTGGGGGAGCGGCCCGAGGTCCTTGCCGTCGAGGGCGACCTTGATGTGCGCGGGGCCGGTGGCCTTGAAGCCCGTGCCGCTGGGCCTGGGGGCCTCGACCACGGTGGAGGCGGTGGCGTCGCGGCTGGGCATCAGCTCAAGGACGATGGTGGAGTCCTCCCCCGCGCGGATGGTCACCGGGAGGTCGTTGGCGTCGAAGCCCGGCGCGGATGCCTTGACCATGTGGGCCCCCTTGGGGATGTCCGAGACCTTGCAGGGGGTCTTGTCGCAGACCACCTTGCCGTCCAGCTCGACCTTGGCGGCGTCGACGGTGCGGCCGTCGGTCTTGCCTTTCACCGACACCACGAGGTTGCCGCTCTTGGGCTGGAGCACGAAGGCCGCCCCCGCCACCAGCGCGACCACGGCCACGGCGCCGAGGATCATCCCGCCCTTGCCGCCGCCTTGCTTGTTGAGCGCCTGGGTGTTGTCGAAGCGAGAGGCGGGCTGGGCCTGGGCCGCCGGCAGCGTCCCCGGGGGCGGGGTCGGCGCCCGGACCGCAGAGGGCGGAGGGAGCGGGGCCGGTGGCGGTAGCGGCATCGGCGCCGGTAGCGGGTTGGACGCCACGCCGCCAGAGCCAGCGGCGAGGGCCGCGGCGGTG
>CAZSDX010000676.1:0-3501 GCA_964605685.1 uncultured Polyangiaceae bacterium | reverse complement strand
CTTAGAGAAGACTACCAAGAGAAAAGGAGTCGAAAGAACATGAAGAAGCTAACCATCCCCGGATTGATGACGCTGGCAATCCTTGTTGCAGGCACCGCCAGCGTGGCACTCTCTACGAACCACGCAGCCGCGCAAGCGCCGGCGAACGCGACCGTTGTCTTGCAGGTTGACGGCATGCATTGCGCCACCTGTCCGATCACCGTGCGCACGGTGCTTCGAAAGCTGGATGGTGTCCACGATGCCGTCGTGAGCGTCGAGAGCAAGACCGCACACGTCACGTACGACCCTGCTCGGGTGACCCCGGCGCGGATGGCTCAGGCCGTGACGGAGGCCGGGTACCCCGCACGCGTCAAACCGTGAGCGACCCGGGGCAGGGCCTCTCGAAGCTCACCTGGCTGGCGGTCCGGGCGAAGTGAGGCTGTCCCCCCGGGAGCAGGGCGCGTACCATGCGGGCCATGTCCACCCCGCACATCTCCGCAAGCCCTGGTGAGTTCGCCGACGTCGTGCTGATGCCGGGAGACCCTTTGAGGGCCAAGCACATCGCCGAGCGTTACCTGGAGGAGATCAAGCAGGTGAACGCCGTGAGGGGGATGCTGGGCTTCACCGGGCGCTACCGGGGCAAGCGCGTGTCGGTGATGGGCCACGGGATGGGCATCCCCTCGGTGTCGATCTACGCGACGGAGCTGATCAAGGACTTCGGCGTCAAGGTGCTGATGCGTGTCGGGAGCTGCGGGGCGGTGCGCCGGGACGTGAAGCTCCGGGACGTGATCGTGGCCTTCGGCGCGGGGACCGACTCCAAGGTCAACCGGATGCGCTTCCTGGATCATGACTTCCCCGCGGTCGCGGACTTCACCCTGACGCGACGCGCCGTCGACGCCGCCGCCGCCCAGGGGAAGAAGATCCACGTGGGCAACATCTTCTCCGCGGATCTCTTCTACACCCCGCAGCCCCAGCTGTTCGACGTGATGGAGAAGATGGGCATCCTGGGGGTCGAGATGGAGGCCGCGGGGCTCTACGGGGTCGCCGCCGAGTTCGGCGCCCGTGCCCTGACGCTCCTCACCGTCTCCGATCACCTCCGGACCAACGAGCACCTCAGCCCGGACGAGCGCCAGAGCTCCTTTCACGAGATGATCGAGATCGCCCTGGACGTGGCCGCCCAGGAGGCGGGAAGCTAACCTTCCTCCTCATGCCCCACCACGCCTCCTTCCTTCGTGCCCTTCTCCTCGCCGCTGCCGTCCCTGCCCTCGGGTGCGGCGGGCAAACCGAGGATGCCCCCCCGCTCTCCGGGGGGTCCGGCGGCTCCGCTGGCTCCGGCGGCGTCGGGGGGAGCGCCGGGGCAGGGCAGGGAGGAGCGGGGGGCTCCTCGGCGGGCAGCGGCGGCGCGGGTGCCGCGGCGGGAGGGCCCCAGGTCCCCTGCGACGACCCCAAGCCGGTGCTCGCGGCGGGGAAGCCGACGGGCTACTTCACCTGCGCCAATGGGGCGGTGGTTCGCCGGGAGGTGACCGAGTGCCCGAGCCAGCTCCCGCGGCCCGAGGTCTGCCCCAACGCCGCCGCCACGGGCTGCCAAAAGGACAGCGATTGCACCGCGAAGCCCAACGGGTACTGCGGGGTGATCTCCTGGCTCGGCGGGGAACCCCCGGGGGCCGGCTGCGAGTGCGTCTACGGGTGCACCAAGGACGCGGACTGCGGCGAGGGGAGCATCTGCCTGTGCGGCGAGCCGGTGGGGCGCTGCGTCGCGGCGACCTGCGCGAGCGACGCCGCTTGCCCCGAGGGAAGCTGCTCCCTCTACGAGAACATGCCCGGGTGTCCCAGCATCCACTTCGCCTGCCAGCTTCTCGCGGACGAGTGCGCCAGCAACCAGGAGTGCGAGGCCAAGGACCAGGACAAACCCTTCTGCACGATCAAGGAAGGGAAGCGGGTGTGCGCCGGCTGGGAGTGCGCTGCGGGGCGTCCCCTGTGGGTCGGTGAAGACCCACGTTTTGCCCCGCTGGTGGGTGGTGGCGGCTGGGCTTGATCAATCCGCGAGCCGCTCAAGGCGGAAGAGCGCACCTTCGCCCGGCTCGATGCTGCCGAGGGTGGTGGTGTCGGGGTAGTAGAGCTTGTGGTCGTCCGCGGCCTTCTTGCTGAAGGTTCCCGTCATCAGGACAAACCCGGGGGTCAGTTGCAGCTTCGGCGGCCCCAGCAGCCCGTCCACCGAGTACATCGGTGTAGCCCAGGTGATTTGCTTGTCGTCGCGCTCGAACAGCATGACCTGGGAGAACCCCGAGCTGGGGTTACCCGCCGTGTAGCCGTGGCGAACAAACTCGAAAGGTCCCAGGTAAGCTGTGGCGTCGCCGCCGTTTTTCCCTGCGATAATCCAGCGTCCGGATACGTCATCTCGCGTCACGGTGGTGGGCTCGAACCCCTTGAGGTGTTCCCCTGCGACCCCCTGGCCATTCTTGTCCAGAGCAAGGAAGAAGCCGTGGGTGTAGAAGTCGGGGGTTGCGGTGACGCTGCCCACGCCGGGGAGCGTCATCATGTTGCTGAAGATCCCTGCGAAGGTCACCTCGCCCTCGGGGCCTATGGCCGCGTCGTAGGCCGTCTCGTTTCCGGGGAAGATGGGGTGGAGCTCGGGTTCTTGCGGGGTTCCGTCCTCCAGCTTGTAGCGTAGCGCCAGGAGATCGAGACCGCTCGGGGTGATCGTGGTGACGTGGGTCATGGCCCCGCTGGAGAGCTGCCCCGCGGCGACCACACTCCCGGAAGCCAGGATGCGCACCTTTTTGACGTAGGTGTACCCGAAAGACCCATCCAGTTGCCAGGCATTCAACCAGGTGGGGGCGCCATCCGCCGTGTTCAGGACCCCCACGAACCCTGCCTGTTTGTTCTGGGAATCCAGCTCGAGCGCACCGATCTTCAAGGTTCCCCACATCCCCCCTCCGATGGCCAGGCTCTCCCCATCACCGGATACATGGAGGGACTCGATCTTCGCTGAACTGGAGTCCACCTCGACAGGGATAGCCCACTGGAAGTCGAGCTCTTTCGTCAGCTTCATCACGAACAGCCATGGACCGCAACCGCACTCGTTTTGCGAGCTCTTGGACTCGTAATTGTACAGGAGTTGGTCCTCGAACGTCCCCGCCAGGTAGATATTGCCGTTCTTGTCGGAGGTGAGCGCGGTGATCGGTGTCGAGGAGGCCCCCGAGCTTATCCTGATCGTGCTGGACGACTGGAAGAGTTCCTTCACCTGGATCTCGCTCTCGGAAATCTGGGGGAATCCGTTCTCGATGGTCCCGATGCCCGAGGCTACGACCACCTGACCGCCCGGGAGCGTGGAGATGCCGGATGGAAACCAGGTGGCTCCGGTGATGCCAAACCTCAGGATGTGCTCACTCTCCACCGCCCCTGGTGTGACACCCTGCCCACCGCTCCCTCCCTGCCCGGAACCTCCGGACATCCCCGCGCCACCATCGCCCGCCGCCCCGGCGTCCCCGGCGACGCCGCCCTGGCCCGCCGCGCCGCCCT
>CAZSDX010000675.1:0-3504 GCA_964605685.1 uncultured Polyangiaceae bacterium | reverse complement strand
TGCTGGCCCTCTTGGCCCCCGCCGGCGACGGATCGCCCCGCGCCCGCCTCGCCGGCCGCGCCTGGTCCCTGGCGGCGCTTGTCGGCCCGCTCCTCCCTCCGCTGATCAACCGGCTGCTCACCGGGCATTTCTCCACGACCACCACCCAGGTCAAATGGATGGGCCTCAACCCCTACTACGGAGGGCCCAACTTCTGGAGCAGCACCCGGAACAACCTCGCCACCTTCTTCACCTACCTGCTCGACGGCCGCGAGTGGAGCGCCATCTTCCTCCCGGCCGGCTCCTTCCCGGTGGCCATCGGATCGTTCGTGGCGATCCTCTACGCTGGGGCCCGCTCGGGCCGCTGGGCCCGCGCCGCCCTGGTGCTGCTCCTGGCCGCGAGCATGGCCCTGCCCACCACGTACCTGAGCTTCCTCTGGAACCGCCTCCGTTACCTGTGGCCCTTCGCCTTCGCCTGGTGCATCGGCCTCGCCTGCCTCGCCCGGGCGGTCGCGGATCTGGCCGCCTCGATCCGTCCTCGCTACGCGGCCGCTGGCGCCATGCTGGCCGGGATCGGTGCGGGTCTTCTTGGACACCACCTCCCCTGGACCATCGACGACGTGGCGCAGAGCGCCAGCGCGATCCACCGGCAGCAGGTGTACCTGGGGCGCTGGGCGCGGGAGAAGCTGCCGGCGGGCTCGCGCATCGGCGTCAACGACACGGGGGCCATCGCGTATTTCAGCGGGCACCGGGTGTTCGACGTGGTGGGGCTGACGACGCCGGAGGAGGCGCGGTACTGGGTGGCCGGGGCGGGGTCGCGCTACGAGCACTACGAGCGGCTGCACCGGCAGGATCCTTCGCGGCTGCCCACGCACTTCATCGTGTACCCGCACTGGATGGCCTGCGACGTGGTGCTGGGGCGGGAGCTGACGCGGGCGACGGTGACCGATCAGAGCATCCTGGGTGGGGTGACGATGATCGCCCACGAGGCGCGCTACGACCGGCTCCACCGGGGGGATCACCCGGAGCGGGCGGTACCGGGTAGGCTGGTGGACGAGCTGGACGTGTCCGACCTGGAGTCGGAGGAGGCGCACCGCTACGACGTGGCGGTCGGCGGCGGGACCGAGCAGGACAACCTGGTGCGCAGCACCGTCACCGACCTGGGGATCGAGAAGTACGACGGGGGGCGAGGCAAGCGGACGCAGGATCGCTTCCGGCTGAAGATCCCGGCGGGGAAGGGGACGCTGGTGGCGAGGTGGGGGGCGCTGTCCGGGGCGTCGCTCTCGGTGCGGATCGACGGGCGCGAGGTGGAGCGGGTCGAGGTGGAGCCGGGGAGCTGGTCCGAGCACGAGCTCGCGGTGGACGGCGGGGGCGGCGAGGCGCTGGTGGAGGTGATCCCCGCCGATGGCCGCGGCTTCACGAGCATGCATTACTGGGTCTACGAGGCAGGGCGATGAGCGACAGCACCACCACCGAACCGCCGATCCGGCTGCGTCCCCTGGGCTCCACGGGGCTGGACGTGGCCGAGCTGGCCCTGGGCACCTGGGGGCTCTCGGGCGACGGCTACGGCCCCGTCTCCAACCGGGACGCGGAGGCCACCGTGCGCCGCGCCGTCGAGCTGGGGGTGACCCTCTTCGAGACCTCGGACGCCTACGGCAAGGGCGCCGCCGAGTCGCTGCTGGGTCGCCTCCTGGAGCCCCACCCTCACACCCAGATCGCCACTCGCCACGGCGTCGACCGCTCGGAAAAACCCGCGCGAAAGCGCTTCGATCCGGCCTACCTCCAGGGCTCCCTCGACCGCACCCTGGAGCGCATCCGTCGCCCCGCCGTCGACGTGTACCTGCTCCATAACCCGACGGAGGAGACCCTGCGCAACGGCGAGCTGAGGGCGTGGCTCCGGGGGCTCAAGGCCAGCGGGAAGGCCCGGTGCTGGGGGGTCTCCGTGGGGAGCACGGAGGCGGGGTACGCGGCCCTGGAGGCGGAGGCCGAGGTGATCGAGCTGGCGTACAACGCGTTCCACTCCTCCGACCTGGCGAACCTCGGGGCCGCGATCGCGGAGGCGCGGGTGGGGGTGCTGGCCCGCTCGGTGCTCGCCTACGGGCTGCTCGCGGGTCTGTGGCCGGTCACCAAGACCTTCCCAGAGGGGGATCACCGCCGCCACCGCTGGATCGACGCCGAGGAGATGGCCACCCGCGTCCGCCAGCTCGACGCGCTCCGGACGCTCCAGGTGGGGGACGTGTTCTCCTTGCGGGGGGCAGCGGTGCGCTTCGCGCTGTCCAACCACCTGGTCTCCGCGGCGGTGCTCGGTCCCCGCAGCGTGCTCCAGCTCGAACAGCTCGTCCGGGAGGCAGGCAAGGCCCCCCCGTACCTCGACGAAGAACGGCTCGCGGCGCTGCCTGTGAAGCTCGCAGAGATGGGAATCCAGGGATGGTAAACGACAAGATCCAGCTCCTCTCGGCCCTCGCCCCGCTGGCGCAGCGGGCCCGCCAGATCATCCTTGACGTCTACGCCACCGAGTTCCACGTCGACGACAAGGGCGGCAACGATCCGGTGACGATCGCCGACAGGCGGGTCAACGCGCTGCTCTGCGAGGAGATCTCGCGGATCGCGCCGGGCGTCCCCATCGTGGCGGAGGAGAGCGCCGAGGAGGATTTTTCCGGCTACACCAGCGCCCCCGCCGCCTTCTTCGTCGACCCCCTCGATGGCACCCGCGAGTTCGTCGCCCGCAACGGCGAGTTCGTCATCATGATCGGCCTGGCCGAGGAGGGGCGCGCCGTCGCGGGGCTCATCCTCGCCCCGACCACCGGCCTGCTCTGGACCGGCGTCGTCGGCCACGGCGCCGAGGAGCACGCCCCCGACGGGAGCCGCCGACCGCTTCGCCTCGGTCCCGGCCCCTCCTCGCTCGCGGAGGCGCGCCTGGTGGCGTCCCGCTCCCGTCGTTCCCCGGAGCTCCAGGCGTTCCTCGACCGGAACCCGCCCCGCGAACTGCAAATCCTGGGGAGCGCGGGCCTCAAGGGCGCCGCGGTGGCCCGGGGGCAGTCGGATCTCTACCTCCAGTTCGGGGGCGCCGGTTCCCTCTGGGACGCCTGCGCTCCGGACGCCATCGTCCGCGCCGCGGGCGGCCTCTACACCCACCTCCGCGGCGCCCCGGTCGACTACCGCGGCCCCCTCGACATCGAGGACGGTGTGCTCGTCGGGGCCCCGAACCTCCACGCCTCCACCCTGGCGCTCCTGGCAGGGGACGCCGGTTGAACCGCACCGGGGCTTCGCTTCTGCTAGGCTGAAACCTCCTCCTCTCGGGGCCGTACCCCAGGCAACCGCATGCAGCGAAAGCGATCCACCGCCATCCTCTCGGGTGTCCTCCTCGGCGCCTTCCTGCTCGCCTGCGAGCGCCCGGGCGACGAGATCGGGCCCGATTTCGAGCAGATCCCCTCGGCGCACGTCGCCATCGCGCTCCCCTCGGCGCATGCGCCCTCCCACGCGCCGGCGCCCGCCAGCGGCTCCGCCAGCGCGGCGGCCAGCGCC
>CAZSDX010000674.1:0-3505 GCA_964605685.1 uncultured Polyangiaceae bacterium | reverse complement strand
TGCAGGCCCGCGGCGGCGCCGATCGCGGGCGGGGAGGCCGTGGGGGGCTGGGTCCACCGCTACGTGGTGCTGGAGGGGCCCGCGGCGGTGGAGGCGGCGCGGGCGACGGGGGACGACGGGGCGCAGAGGACAGCCCGGGTGAGGGCCAGGCTCCGGGAGATCGACGCCCAGCAGGAGACGCTGCTGCCGCAGATCGAGGCGACCGGCGCCCGGGTGGTGTACCGCTACCGCCGGCTGGCCAACGCGATCCAGGTCACCGCGCCGGCGGCTGCCCTGGAGGCGCTGAGGCGCCTGCCCGGGGTGACGCGGCTGGACACGGTGACGATCCACGAGCGGAGGTTGAAGTCGGCGGTGCCCTTCGTGGGCGGCTACAAGGCCTGGTCGGCGCAGGGGGCGACGATCCACGGAGAGGGGATCCGTATCGGGATCGTCGACACGGGGATCGACTACCTCCACGCCGCCTTCGGCGGCCCCGGGACGCCGGACGCCTACAAGCAGAACGACCCGACGGTGATCGAGCCAGGGACCTTCCCCACGGCGAAGGTGCTCGGCGGGATCGACTTCGTCGGGGACACCTACGACGCTTCCCAGCCCGGGAGCGTCCCCATCCCCGACGACGACCCGCTCGACTGCCAGGGCCTCCAGGGCATGAACATCACCGGAGGCCACGGCACCCACGTCGCCGGGACCGCCGCCGGGCTCGGGGTGCTGGCCTCCGGCGAGACCTTCTATGGCCCCTACGACCAGAGCCTCAACCCCAGCCAGTTCCGCGTGGGGCCTGGCGTGGCCCCGATGGCCTCTCTCTACGCCCTCAAGGTCTTCGGGTGCAGCGGCTCGACGGCGGTGACCAACGCCGCCTTCGAGTGGGCTGCCGACCCCGACGGGGACGGTGACCTCGGCGATCGCCTCGACGTGCTCAACCTCTCCCTCGGCGGCTCCTACGGGCTCAGCTCCCTCACCGAGGTCGGCACCATCAAGAACCTCGCCGACCTCGGCACCTTCCTCGCCATCGCCGCCGGCAACGAGGGCAACACCTTCTACGTGACCGGCTGGCCCTCCACCGCCACCGAGGCCCTCGCGGTCGCCGCCACCACCGACTCCATCTCCTTCCAGGCGCTCACCGTGCTCTCTCCCCCAGGCATCGCCGGCAACGTCGCCTGCCTGGAGGGCGCCTTCACCAAACCCCTGGCCCTCTCCGGCGTGATCGAGGGCGACCTGGTCGCCGCGGAGCCGGCCCTCGCCTGCCAGCCTCTCTCCAACCCCCAGGCCATCCAGGGAAAGATCGCCTTCATCGACCGCGGCACCTGCACCTTCGTCACGAAGATCCAGCACGCCTTCGACGCCGGCGCCATCGCCGTCGTCGTCGCCGACCGGGAGGACTCCGACGTCCCCTTCGCCATGGGCGGCGACGGCACCGAGGTCGATATCCCGGGGGTCCTCATCCGCAAGATCAACGGCGACGCCATCCGAGAGCAGCTCCCCCAGGGGGTCAAGGTCAGGATAGACCCTGCCAAGCAGTTCGTCACCAGCCTCAGCGCCGACCAGATGGCCGGCTTCAGCTCCCGGGGGCCTCGCTCCGTCGACAACGCGCTCAAGCCCGAGATCGGCGCCCCTGGCGTCGCCATCGACGCCGCCGGCGTCGGCACCGGCACGGGCCCTCGCCAGCTCCAGGGTACATCCATGGCCTGCCCCGTGGTCGCCGGGGCGGCGGCGCTGGTCAAGCAGGCCAACCCGTCCTTCTCCACCGCCGAGATCAAGGCGGCCCTGATGAACACCGCCGTCCCCGGGCAAGGACCCAACGGGGAAGCGGTCCCGGTGTCCCTGATGGGAGCGGGGAGGGTTCAGGTTGACCTTGCCCTCTCGCCTCCCTTCACCGCGGCAGCGGCGGAGCCTCCGGGGGCCGTCGGGATCTCCTTCGGGGCGATCATCGTCTCCAAGCCGACCACCGAGCAGCGCTCCGTCGAGGTGACCAACCACGGCGACAGCGAGATCACCCTCCAGGCGCAGGCGCAGCTCACCTACGAGACCTCCGGCGTCACCCTCGCCGTCGACCCTCCGAGCGTCACCGTGCCTCCCAAGGGGAAGGCCACCGTGCAGCTCTCCCTGTCCGTCGACCCGGCGCTGCTCCCGGCGCCAGCCCCGGACCCTCTCACCCCCGAGAAGGCCCCTTACGTCAACCAGCCCCGCCACTTCCTCACGGAGGCCGGCGGTCACCTGACCTTCACCGGCGACGGAGCCTCCGCCCGCGTCCCCTTCCACGCCATCGCCCGGGCCGCCGACGAGATCAAGGCGACCCCGGGCGCGTCTCTCTGCGGAGCCTCCCTCGACCAGCCCATCCTGCTGCCGCTCGACGGACTTTCCACCAGCAAGACCCCAGTCACCACCGCCTTCGAGCTGGGCGCCGAGAGCCCTCCCAAGGGCACCGCGGACTCTCCCGGGAAGATGGGGGATCTGCTCGCCGTCGGCGTCGCCAACAACCTCCCGGTGGCCGAGTCCTTCGAGAACGCCTCGGTCTACTTCGGCATCGTCGTCGACGGCCAGTGGACCACCCCCGCCATGGGCCCCCAGAGCGTCGTCGGTGTCTACATCGACACCAACGACGACAAGAAGGCTGACTACGCGGTGCTGGTGGAGCCGCTGCGCCGTCAGCCTCCCTTCTTCGACGTGCTCACCGCCTCCACCTACAACCTCAAGAACGGTCAGCAGGGGCAACCCCGCTTCCTCAACATCTTCCCCCGGGACCAGGTCGAGTCGCACCCCTTCAACAACAGCGTCCTCGTGCTCCCGGTCACCCTCAGCGCCATCGGCCTCAAGAAGTCCAGCCCTCGCTTCAACTACCAGGCCTTCTCCGACCTCAGCTTCCCCCAGCTCCACTCGGATCAGACCAAGTGGGTCACCTACGACCTCGACGGGGTGGCCATCGACACGGCGAAGGGAGGCCGCGAGGGGAGGCCGGTCTACGACGGGAAGAAGACCGTCGAGGTGCACCTGGGCCCCGCGGCGCAGCCTGGAAAGCTCCCCAAGGTGCTGCTCCTGCACCACAGCAACGTGGCCGGCCAGCGCTACGAGATCATCGATCTGAACGCGCTGACCTCCAACGAGCAGGCGGATCTGGAGGTCTCCCTGGCCGCCAACATCCCGGGCGGAGGCGTGGCCACCGCGACGGTGAGGAACAAGGGGCCATCGGCGGCGAAGAACGTGAAGCTCACCCTGGACCCGGGGGCGAGCGCCTCGATCGCCGAGGCCACCCCGTCGGCGGGGACCTGCGCGGCCGGGGCCAAGGGTGCCTGCGAGCTGGGGGAGCTGGCGGTGGATCAGCAGGCCACCGTGGAGCTGAAGATCCAGGGCCCGGGGAAGCTGACGGTCTCGGCGGTGGCCTCCACCGACGTCTGCGATCCGGTGGCGGCGAACAACCAGGCCCAGTTCACCACCGAGGGCACCGGCGGGAGCGGCGGGAGCGCAGGCGCAGCGGGCTCCGCGGGGGCGGCGGGCTCCTCGCCCGGGG
>CAZSDX010000673.1:0-3509 GCA_964605685.1 uncultured Polyangiaceae bacterium | reverse complement strand
CCGCCGGAGCCAGCCGCAGCCCCGCCGCTCCCCGCCGAGGAACCGCCGCTGCCCGCCGCCGTCTGCCCGGCGGAGCCCCCCGGGGTGGCCTCATCCGCGTCGTCGCCGCAGGCCGCCACAAGCAAGAACAACCCAAGAAACACCGTGTACTTGTTCATCTTTTCTTCCTTCACTCCGACCTGACACGCAGGAACACGACTCCTGGTCCGCTGGCATCGGCGCCCTCGAACCGGGTGAACTGGAGACGATAGCGCCGCTGCCCGTCGGCGCCGACCACCACCCAGGAGGCCAGCACCGGAGCGGGCGGGCTGGCGGCGCGATCCACCCAGCTCGATCCAAACACGCTCCGGACTCCATCGACGGCGAAGGCTGCGCCCTCGGCGTCGGCGCGGGTGATCCGGGCGAAGCGCTCCTCCTCGGAGGCGGCGGTGCGCGCCTTCACCTCCGCCAGCGCCTCCGTGGCCACCTCGCCTGCTTGGAGATCCGCCGCATCGACCCCGCGCGGACCGCTCTCGCCGCCGTTGACCGAGACGTTCTGCCGGCGGAAACACAGGTGCCAGGCGGCGCTCTGGGTGGCCTGCTCCGGGGTCAGCGGCGTCACGGCGCCGGTGCCCAGGTCCAGGCAGGAAGAGGGCGCCGTGGGCGGGGAGCTGGCGCCGCCCGCGGTGGCGTCGACGGCAGGGAGCTCCACCGTGGGACCGACGCCCCCTGGGGTCAGCTCCGCGTACCGCACCCGGTACACTCCTGCCACCGGGGCCCCGTCGATCTGCCCGTAGTACCCGAGGATCTGCACCTTCCACAGCCGCTCCCCGTCCCGCACCGCATGCACGTGGAAGCGGCTCCAGAGCACGTGGGCCGGGGCGCCCTCGTAGGCGTACCAGTCCAGGAAGGCCCCGCCGGAGCGATCCGGCACGGTGAAGGGGATGGCCACCGGGCGGTCGAAGTCCTCCGCGCTCAGCGGGCCGAAGGCCGCCCCCTTGCCGGAGCCGGAGGGACCGCTGTTGGTGAAGACCCCGTAGCCCTCGACGGCCAGATCCCACGGATCGTCGGGCCCCACCACGGCGCCATCCTCCAGCCGGACCCGCGTCCGCCCCTGGATCGGCACGCGGATCTCTTCCGTCGGCGCGGGGTCACCGGGAGAGGTGACCGGCGGAACCTCCTCCGCCGCCTCGCAACCGATCAGGGTGAAAAACAGCCACCAGGCCCACCGGATCATCCCTCATCCTCCGCAGGGAAATCGGCCCGCAGGCCGAGGTAAACCGTCCGCCCCAGGGCCGGACGCAGGTCGCCCGGCCGCGACGGATCGCGCCGGATATCCATCAGGTTCGTCCCCCCCAGGTAGACCTCGCTCCCGGACCACAAACTCCAGGAAATTCGTGCGTCTAGCGACGAGTACCCGGGGCTCCGCGGACCTCCCCCCGCGAAGGCGTCGCTGAAGCCTCGCCACCGCAGGTTGAACCCCAGCCGCTCCGCGGGTTCGACCCAGAGCCCCAGGGTCAGGCTGTGGGCTGGGCGGCCCGCAAAGGGCGTCCGGGTCGTGTCGTCCCGGGTCCAGAGGTGGTCGTAGGTCAGCTCCGAGCGCAGCCGCCTGCCGGACCTCACCTGGATCGAGGCCATCCCCCCTGCGGTCCGGGCTTGTCCCCGGTTCCGGTACGTGTAGGTCGCCACCCCGTCCCCCGATGCCACCGGAGCCCCCAGATCCAGGTCGATCATCTGCTCGATCCGGCTTGCAAATCCCCCCACCTTTAGGGTCGCCGGCTCCAGCCGGAGCGACAGGTCTGCGTTGACCCCCCAGGAGCTCTCGGGCCGGAGCGCGCGGTTCCCCTCGACCCGGTAGCCGTAGGCCGAGTGATCGAAGACAAAGCCCAGCTCCTTGGCGCTGGCGACCCGGTAGCCCCGGCCCACGCCGGCCCGCGCCATCACCCGCCGGTCAGGGCGCCAGGCTGCGGCCAGCCTCGGCGCCGCAGCGTGGCCGTGGCGGGAGTGGACCTCGCTGCGGAGCCCAGGAAGGATCGTCCAGGTCGGGTTGACCTTCCAGGCGAGCTGCCCGTAGAGCGCCCCGCTGGACCGCTGCACCTCCGGGACCTCCCGGGTGTTCTCCTGCAAGACCCCGCTGGGAACCGGGGAAATCTTCTCGAGATCCTGGGAGAACCGCTCGCTCTCCAGGCGAGCGCCCAGCACCCAGGTCCGGGGGCCATCCGCCGCCGTGAGGACCGGCTCCAGGCTGGACAGCGCGTAGCCTCGCAGCCGCCGATCCCAGGCGCTGGAGCCCGCGTACCCGCGCTCGCTCCGCCCCTGGTATGCCTGGCTCGCCCCCGCCACCCGCAGCCCCGTCCCGCCGCGGGACGAGCGCTCGGCGATGAACTGCACGGCGTACCGATCGCTCTGCTCCGGGCGCTCGACCACCAGCGCGCCCAGCCCCGGCACCACCCGGGTCTCCCGCCCCAGGGTCTCCTCCCGCAGCCACCGCGCCCGACCGCGCACGGACCACCGCTCGCTCACCGCCACCCCCGCCCTCAGCCCCGCCATCACCCGCCTCTGCTCCGGCAGCAGCAGCGCCGGCCCCCCGTCCCGTGCGATCCCGTCCTGCCGTGTCCCTGACAGGTCAACCCGCAGCCAGCTCCCGTCGTCGTTGCGCTGCGCCCCCCACCCCTGGAACACCGCCCCGCGGCGGCTGCGCCCCTCCCATCGCCCCCGCCCGCTGAACCCCGGACGCCCCGGAGGCCCGCTGATCAGGTTCACCACCCCCCCGATGGCGCTGGCCCCGTAGAGCGCGCTCTGCGGCCCCGTCACCACCTCGATCCGCTCCAGATCCGAGGCCGGTAGCGACGCCAGATCGATAGCCCCGCCGCTGTCCCCGATCACCCGCTCCCCGTCCTCCAGGATCAGCACCCGCTCCCGGTCAAACCCCTGGATCTGCACCGGACTCACCCCCCCCCCCCTCCCCGCCCCCCCCGCCCCCACCCGCACCCCGTTCTGCCCCGCCAGCGCGTCCGCCACCGTCAGCGCCCCTCGCCGCTCGATCTCCTCCTTCCCCACCACCTCCACCCGCACCACCGACCGCTGCGCTGCCTCCGGCGTCCGGGTCCCGGTCACCACCACCTCCCCGCGCTCCTCCCCCCTCGCCCAGGACGCCAGCGCCAGCACCCAGACCCCCCACCGGGCCCCCCTGGCTCGCCTCACCGCTTCCTGGTTCCTCGTCACAACCCGCGATCTAGCTCAAAACGAAGATGATGAAAATCATTTTCAACAAAGACTTCCTGGTCGGCTGGGGAGCTTGCGCCGGGGTGCTCGGGCGGGGGGTGGGGTGGTACCGTGGGGGGATGAAGCGTGTGACTTTGCTGATGCTGCTGGGGGCGTTCGTGGTGGGGGCCTGCGCCTCCGGGTCCGGGGAGGATGGGGCCGAACCGGGCTTCGAGGACAGCACGGGAGGGGCCGCCGGGGAGGCGGGAGCCGGGGGCAGCGGCGGGGGCGACGCGGGCTCCGGTGGCGACGCGGGCACGGGTGGG
>CAZSDX010000672.1:0-3511 GCA_964605685.1 uncultured Polyangiaceae bacterium | reverse complement strand
GCACCAGCGGTCCCAGGACGGCCACCGCGAGGAGCCGGTTGCGCAGCGCCGGGGTGCGGGCGTCCGGGCGCTCGGCCCAGGCCGCGCCGAGGCGCGCCGAGAGCGCCAGGGTGTAGGCCAGCGGGGAGACCTCCATGCCGCTGGCGGCGAACCAGGTGTAGCCGCCGAACGACAGGGTGATGGCGGCGGCGCCGATGGCCCCCAGCTCCCCGACCAGCGGGGCCGCGAGCCGCTTCACCTCCACCGCCAGCAGCGCCAGGAACAACCACCCCCAGAACCAGGCGGCCCAGATGATCGCGGTGTCCCGGAACCCCACCAGGTAAAAAGGCGCCAGCATCGCGGGCCAGAGCAGGCTGGTGGCCCCGGAGGTGTAGCCATCCCCCGGAAGAAACGCGAAGAACCGCCCCTCCGCCAGGGCCCGGGCGTACTGGAAGTGGATGTACGCGTCGTCCAGCGGCACCGCCGGCTCGCCGGCCTTGGCCAGGATGTTCCGGGTGGTGGTGCGGGCGAGCCACAGCGTCGCCACCGCCACCGGAGCGTAAGGAAGCGCGCGGTTCAACCAGCGGTCGAGGCGGGGTCGGGGCGGTGGCTCGGTCGTCTCCACGGGCCGGCAGGGGTGCCACGGAATCCGCCCGCGCCGCAAGGGCCACCCCACCCCATCGTCTAAGGTCGTGCGCCCGAAGAGGTGCTGCTCGATGCGCTCGACACGGGATCTGAGCGCCTCGTGCTCGTGACGGTGGGGTCCGGTGAGCAGGTTGTCGATGCGGAGCGCCATCCCGTCGTTCTGCTCGATCAGCCGCACCAGCGCCTTGCTGTGTTCACCGAGGCGCTCCTCGTGGCGTTGAAGCACCCGGACCACCTCGCTCATCTGCCCCTTCAGCTCCCGGACCTCCCCCTTCAGCTCCCGGACCTCCCCCTTCAGCTCCTGGACCTCCCCCTTCAGCTCCTGGACCTCCCCCTTCAGCTCCTGGACCTCGGAAGTGAGGGTGTCGAGTCGAACGTTGGTTTGATGGAGGTTTTCGTTGGTCTTCTTCGCTTCTTCACGGATATCGCGAAGGATGAGGAGCGTCAGTTGAGCCACGTCATCGACCATGCGGGTTCACTCTAGCAGCGCTTCAGATGGCCGCTAGAGCGGTTTTCGAGTTCGTCTGGGCAGCCGGGGTGAACCCCGGCGCCGGGACGTGTGTTTTCTGAGGTCGAGGAGGTCAAGGCCGCCAGGGCGGCCTCGATGGGTCGTCTCCTGTCGAGCCCTCCTTGGAGGGCTTTTTCCCTCCGTTTCCCCCAGCACTCGTTCCGGCGCCGGGGTTCACCCCGGCTCCCGGACTCTCTTGAAAACCGCTCTAACGAGATCCGCAGGACCACCCGGCCCGCGGCCTTCCCCTCGATCAGGCAGGCCATCGCCTCCCGGATGTCCGCCAGGCCAAACTCCGCCGTGACCCGGGGGCACACCGCCCCCCGCGCCGCCAGCTCCGCGAGCCTCGGCCACCGCTCCGGATCCGGCGCTGCACCCCGGAGCCCTGGCAGCCCTGGCGACCACAGCGACGCCAGCAGGAGGCCCAGCGCCCGCGGGACGCTCCCCAGGAGATCTCCCCCCTTGGTCCCGAAATGATCGTGCGCCACCAGCACGTAGACCCCCCCGGGCGCCAGCACCCGCCGCGCCGCGGAGAACGGCCGGTTCCCCGGGATATCCACCACCACGTCGTAGCGCTCCGGACGCGCGGTGTAGTCCTCGCTCCCGCCGTCGATGACCCGCTCGGCCCCCAGCTCCGTCAGCCCTTCGAGCCGGTGCCCCAGATCCACCGCCGCCACGCTCGCCCCCACGAAGCGCGCCAGCTGCACCACCAGCGACCCCACCCCCCCCGCCGCCCCGTTCACCAGCACCCGGTGCCCCGCCCTCACCCGCCCCTCCGTGAACAGCGCCTGGTGCGCGATCAACCCCGCCGTCGGCAGCGCCGCCGCCTCCCTCACCCCCAGCCCCGCCGGCCTCCTCGCCAGCGCCTTCTCCTTCACCGCCGCCAGCTCGGCGAACGTCCCCCCGTTGACCCACGGGTGCCCGCGGAGCGACTCCCCGTACACCTCGTCCCCGATACCAAACCTGGTCACCTTCGACCCCACCGCCACCACCTCCCCCGCCAGGTCCGTCCCCGGCACCACCCACCTCGGCCTCCTCAGCCCCGACCCCATCAGCCTCAGCACGTACGGCCGCCCCGTCATCACGTGCCAGATGTCCGGGTGCAGCGACGCCGCCTTCACCCGCACCAGCACCTCGTCCGGCCCCACCGCCGGCTCGGGCACCTCCCTCACCTCGTAGACCTCCGGACCCCCGTACCCTCGCTGCACCACCGCCCTCATCGCCTCGCCTCGCTCTCCGCCGTCCTTCGCTTGTCTCGCATGGACTTACGGTGTAAGCTTACATCGTAAGTTTGTCAACGGGCACCCGGATCTTCCTGGGCCGGGGGGGGTATGGCAGCATGAAGGCACGAACGAGGATCGAGGCGGAGAGCGCGCGACGATGACCCAGGCCCGGAGACGGACGAGGAGGCGAGCGCCGCTGACCCGGGAGCGGGTGGTGAGCGCGGCGGTGGCGCTGGCGGACGAGGAGGGTCTGGAGGCGCTGTCGATGAGGCGGCTGGCGCAGGAGCTCGGGGTGGAGGCGATGTCGCTCTACAACCACATAGGGTCGAAGGAGGAGCTGCTGGACGGGCTGGTGGAGGCGGTGACGGCGGAGATCGAGCTGCCCTCGGCGCAGCTCCCCTGGAAGGAGGCGCTGAGGAGGCGCTCGGCCTCGGCGCGGCGGGTGTTCCTGAGGCACCCGTGGGCGCCGGGGCTGAGCGAGTCCCGGCGGAACGCGGGCCCCGTGCGGCTGGCCGCCTGCGAGGCGGTGCTGGCGGTGTTCGCCCGGGCAGGGTTCCCGGCGCGGCTGTCGATGTCGGCGTTCCTGACGCTCGACAGCTTTGTCTACGGGTTCACGCTCCAGGAGGCGCATTTCCCGGCGCCCGGCGCCGAGCAACGGGAGGCGGTGAGCGCGTTCCAGGAGGGGCACGATCTGGGCGCTTTCCCCCGGATCGCGCGGATGGTGGAGGAGGCGGTGGCCCAGGCAAAGGAGGGCAAGCAGGGGTACGACGAGGAGTTCGAGTTCGGGCTCGATCTGCTCCTCGACGGGCTGGAGGCGAGGCTACGGCAGGGGCCTCCGGGGAGGAAGGCAGAGGCGCCCCTTGCCGAGGCGGGGGCTCCTGGACCACCCTCCCGCGGTCATGGTCGAGAACCCTTACGCCAACGCCCCTCGCCTCCCCGACGGCGACGAGATCTCCATCGCCGCGATCCTCCCCGGAGGAGGCCCCGTCGAGATCGAGATCGGACCGGGGCGAGGAGCCTTCCTCTTCGAGCGCCTCGCGGCGCGCCCCGACGTGTCCATGCTGGGGCTGGAGATCCGGAGGAAGTGGGCGCAGATCGTCGACGAGCGGCTCCGGGCCCGGGGGCTCGGGGGGCGGGCCCGGGTGCTGGCGGAGGA
>CAZSDX010000671.1:0-3512 GCA_964605685.1 uncultured Polyangiaceae bacterium | reverse complement strand
TTGCGGGCGTGATCAACATCATCACGAAGAAGCCCGGGGAAGGCGGGAACAAGGTCCGCGCCGGCTACGGCACCCACGGCAACGCCTTCGGGTCGGCGACGGTGAGCCGAAGGCAGGGAGATTTCGCCTACCGCCTCAGCGCCGGCTACACCCGGGAGAGCAAGTGGAGCCGGGACATCCGCCCCGGGCGCGTCGACACCAAGGTGTACACCCCCAACCAGGACCTCGGGGCCGAGAACGCACGCTTCGACATCCAGACCTCCCGGCGGCTCGGGAAGGAGACCGAGTTGACGGTGGGCGGAGGGGTTTCGCGGGTGTTCCGCAACCTCCTCGCGCTAGGGAGCCTCATCAATTACGACATCGACGGCTGGATAGCCGACACCGAGGCGGCGCTGGTGTCGAAGGACTTCAACATCCGGACGTTCTATACACGCTTCGACGTGAACTCCAACCTGGCCCGCGGGTACCGGCCCCAGCAGCTCCTGGAGGGGACGCCTATCCAGAACGTCTTCGACATCCAGGGCGAGTACACGGGCGAGTTCAACACCGGGGCGAGCGTGTCCCATGACGTGCACGTGGGGGCGACCTACCGGCACAAGCACGTGGACTGGACGTACCTGGCGCCCAGGCGAGAGAACTGGGTAGGGTTCTTCGGGCAGGATGCGATCAAGGTGGGGTCGTCACTCCAGTTCGTGGCGAGTGGGCGCGTCGACTACGTGCCGTACCTGAAGCAGCTCGTCCCGTCGCCCCGCGGCTCGGTGATCGTGAAGCCGAACGACAAGTCGGCGGTGCGCCTGTCGGGGTCCACGGCGTTCCGCGCGCCGACCTTCGCGGAGGCCTACGTGGACCTCCCGGTGCAGTCGCCTTCGATCCCCGGGGCGGGCTCCCTCACCAACACCAGCAGGCCCGACCTGGGAGGCGACCTGAAACTGAAGCGGGAGCGGGTTCTTTCCTTCGACCTGGGCTACCAGAACCAGCAGTCGGACATCGTGAACTTCGAGATCACGGGGTACTTCCTCCAGGTCAAGGATCTGATCACCCTGGCAGAGACCACCTCGGAGACGGTGAGCACCAACCGGATCAACGGCCTCGATCCGGAGTCGGGGCTGATGATGGCGGCCTACGCGGGCTTCACCAACCAGTGCCTGGTGTACAACACGGTGGGCGGCGAGGCCGGCGCCCGCGTATTCCCCGCGGAAGGTCTCGACTTCTTCGTCAACTACGCCCTCAACCTCCAGCGGGTCGACCGCCCCGCGGGCTGCACCGACGTGGAGAACAAGCAGACCAGCCAGCACAAGGTGAACGCGGGCTTCCAGTTCCGCACCAAGCCGGGGTTCGACGGAGAAATTTCCGCCCACTACGCCTCGTCCCAGCTCTGGGCGGAGCGGGTCCCTCCGCCGGCCACCGAGGCCTCCGCGACGCTGCGCTGGATCACCTCCCCCATCGACGCCTACGTACTGCTGAACGCGCGGCTGGGGTACCGGTTCCTCAAGAACCAGGCGGAGGTCAGCGCCACCGGCTTCAACCTCCTCAACCAGCGGCACCAGCAACACCCCTTCGGCCAGGTGGTCGGTCGGCGCTTCATGGGCTTCTTCACGTACAAATTCTGAGGGTATGATGCCGATCACGAGCGAGGCGAGGATGACGAGACGAGCGACGCGCGGGGCAGCCCTGGCGGGGCTCGGGCTGCTGGGGGCCATGGCTTGCGGCGACATCCCTATCGAGAACGAACTACCCCCGGGCGGCATCATCGAGGGGACGGTGGTCTACACGGGGCCGCTGCCGTGCACCCAGCGAGGGCGCGTCCTCGGCGCCGCGCTGCTCCTGGTCTTCAACGAGGACCTGCTCCCGCCCCCTCAGGGGCTGGGCTCATCGGCCCGCTCGCTGGCGACGGTCTCTGGCGACGTGCTCTTCTCCGGGGTGTCGTCGAGCCTCCCGCCCAGCTC
This sequence comes from uncultured Polyangiaceae bacterium, assembly GCA_964605685.1. Taxonomy (GTDB): domain Bacteria; phylum Myxococcota_A; class Polyangia; order Polyangiales; family Polyangiaceae; genus JANWXX01. The sequence continues at coordinate 1,566 of CAZSDX010000671.1, read as the reverse complement.
CAAGGACGACGATACGGTGCGTTGTCCTCCGGACGGCGGGCCGACGGTGACCGTCAGCGCACGCTTCACCGTGGGGCCGCTGCCGGCGGGCAGGTACCAGGTCCGCGGCTTCTACGACCGCGACGGCGACTTCTCCCCGGTGCTCCGCATCCACAACCTGCCCACCGCGGGGGACGTGGCCGGCGGCGCGCTGACCAACACCGCCCAGGTGCTCCAGGGGGCGCAGCCGATCTACCAGACCTTCGAGCTCGGCGTCCCCGACGCCAGCGGAAAGCTCCAGATCCCCCGGCTGGGGGCCCTCATCGAGGGAGTCACCGTCAGCCTCGGCCTGGTGCTGCCGACCAGCCGCCCCATCAGCCACGTCGCCTCGGTCCTCGACGAGCGCCCCGGCATCCCCGAGGGCCAGCGGCAGACCGATCCGATGGCGGTGGTCATGCCGGTCGACATGCGCTTCAACCAGTCGCCCACCCTCAACCCCGCCCAGGCCGACCGCGAGTTCATCCGGCTCGTGGTCAAGCCCAGCGTGCCAGAGCCGGAAGTCTCCGCGGGGCTGGCCCCGCCGCTCTCCCTCCAGGTCGGCCCGCCCTTCACGAAATTCTACATGACGGCCCGCCGCAACCTGGCCGGCGCCGTCGAGACCACCCCGGAGGGGAGCAACCCCGCCATCGCCGAACTCTTCCCCCAGGTGGTCTTCTCTCGCATCAACGACCGCGACGATCCGGCGCTGCTCACCAGCCAGTCGGACCCCGCGGTCATCGCCAGCGGCCTCGTCGTCAACGAGCGCATCCTCGCCACGACCGCCGCCCTCTGGGACAAGAAGGGCATCGAGCCGGTCGACGAGCTGCGCGTCCTCATGCGCCCCTCCGTCATCTGCACTCGCCCCCTCGATCCGTCCTCCGAGCTTTACCTGGTCACCCCCTCCTTCCGCTCCCGCCCCACCGAGAAGGATCCCCAGGGCGAGGTCGTGATCGGCAACCCCACCGCGCTCCGGGCCAACCTGGCAGCGCGCTTCAACAAACCCATCGAGAAGGTCAAGGTCGTCGAGGGCTGCCTTCCCCCCGGGAAATACGGCATGAACCTGGTCTACGGCACCGGCCAGGCCTGGTCGCTCCCCAACGAGGCCGGCCGCTGCCGGAGCCCCCTCGAGATCGAGCGCCTGGACAGCCAGACCTGCAAGCAAGAAGGACAGCCCGCCAGGCCCATCCTGATGTCCCAGCGCTTCCACGTCACCCTCGAAGGCACCCAGGAGGAAGGCTACTGCGACCAGATCGCAGGCATCGCCGCCGCCAACGCCGCCACCAACGGCGGGGATCTCCTCGACGCAAGCAACTACATCGCTGGCATCCCGGTAGCTTGCCTCAACGCCGCTGAGCGCGCCAACCCGGAAATCCTCCGTCAGAAGATGGCCAAGCTCCCCTGAGGAAGACACCATGAACCAACGATCGAAGGGGATAAAGAAGGAACGGATCGCCCGAGCCTTGCTGGTCGTGGCGTTCCTGCTCCACACCGGTGACGCGCTCGCGGACGCACGGACGGAGGCGCGCCGCTACTTCAAGTCCGGCATGG
>CAZSDX010000670.1:0-3516 GCA_964605685.1 uncultured Polyangiaceae bacterium | reverse complement strand
AGATCTCGGTCTGGGCGGTGAGGCGTTCCTCGCGCCGGCGCAGTTCCTCCAGTTCGCGCTGGAGGGCCTGGGCCTCGGCCAGGGTGGCCTTGCGGCGCTCGGGGGTGACGGGGCCGATGGCGTCGGCGCCGACGGGGCGGACGCCCTGATCGGCGGCGAGGACGATCACCCGGTCGGAGGCGCCAAGCCCCTCGACGACGGCCTCGGCCAGGGCGCGCTCGGCGTCGAGGAGCGCAGGGTCGATGCTCTGGGAGGTGTCGAGGAGTAGGGCCAGGGTGACGCCGGAGGCGGCCTGGGCGCGGGGCAGCTCGGTGCGCACCATCAGGTAGGAGCCTCCGGAGTCCCCCCTGGGGGCGCGGGCGACGTAGCCGCGGGCCTCGCCCAAAGCGTTGGGGGGGAGGTCCAGCTCGACGACGAGGTCCGAGGAGGGGCGGAAGTCGGCGTGGGTCACCTCGACGGTGGCGCCGTCGACGGTGGCTCCCTGGATGGCGTGGATGGTGGTCGGGTTGGCGTAGCTGGTGTCGATGCGGGCGCGGAATTCCCCGATCACCTGGCGCTTGCCCTCGGAGGCCATCGGGTAGCGGTAGCTGAGGCGGCCGTCGGCGGGGGTGAGCCACTCGCTGTACTCGACGAGGAACGCCACGGTGGCACCGGGCTCGACGGAGGGGAGCGAGCCGCGGACCCAGCCGTCACCGGCCCACTCCAGCCGGGCCTCGCCGGGGCCCTGGCCCGGAGCGAGGGGAGGGTCGTCCGCAATACGGATCTCCCCCTCCTGGGTCTCGCCCTTCCGCTGGATGGCGAAGCGAGACACGATGGCGCCCGGGGGAAGCGCCATGCGGAAATCGCCGGAGACCTGGCTGTTTCCTGCGTTGAAGTAGGTGGTCTTGACGCGGGTGATGGCGGCCTCGCCCTCGATCCGAGCCTCGACGAGGTGCTGGCGGGTGGCCAGGGGAAGCCCCCCCTCGTCGGCCACGTTGGACAGCCGCCCCCACAGCTCCCCGATCGCGGCGCGAGGCTTCCCGCCGGCGCTCCAGGGGGCCGCCATGCCGCCGGTCCAGTCGTTGAAGGCCTTCTCCGGCTCGACGGAGACGCCGTTGCCGGCGATGACCGCGGTCTCCCCGCTGAGGAGGCGCTTCTCCTCGCCCTTGCGCACCGCCGCCTCCCCGGAGGCGCAGTACACGCGGGCCCCGGGCCCCTCCGCGGACGCCGCCACCACCGCGTCGGACAGCAGCACCGTGGCCCCGGCGATCTGGACGCCGGTGGGGCTGCCGGCGACGCCCTGCACCAGGATGCGCCCCTTCTCCAGGGAGATCCCCTCGGGGGTCAGGGTGAGGCGGGTGGCCCGGTCGAGGATGACGCTGGTGCCGCTGTCGAGGCGGAGGCGTCCTCGCCCGTCGTCGCTGGTCTCGATGGGATCCCCGGCGGCGACCCGGGCGACCCCTTGCACCGCCTTGCCCTTGAGCTTCACCTCCGCGTGGACCGCCTGCACCTCGGCCACCGAGTAGACCACCTGGCGCTGGATCGGACCCGTCTTGAGCCGGATGGCCGCGAAGATCAGCAGACCGGCGACCAGCGTCGCCACGAAGACCGGCAGGTTTTTCCGGAAGTCCACGGTAAACGCTCCTCCGAGACGGCGCCGGCAGCGACGCGGAAGACCCGGCGGGTGGCTCCTGCCTCCGGGAAGGCCACGGGCACCCGGAGGATCTTCTCCTGCGGCGTCCCCTCGTCGATCAGCACCGTCAGCAGCGCCTCGGCGCCCAGCCGCGCCGCGTGCCGCGCGTCGTCCGGCTCCAGGCGGAGCTCCAGGCGGCCCTCGCCCCGGGGCAGCACCGCCTGGGCGATCCCCAGCAGCGGGTCCGTGTCCGGCGCGGGCATCGGGGCCCCCAGCGCGTCGGACCACAGCACCGGGTGCAGCTCCGGGTGGGTCCAGGTGAGGATCACCCGGGCCGCCCCGGCCTTCGGCGCGTCCACCGCCGTCAGCCTCCTCGCCCGCTCCCTCAGGCTCTCCAGCTCCCTGGTCCGCCCGCCCTTGGTCGCGTCCTCCCGGGCCCAGGCCAGGAACGCCGACGCAAACGCCCGCGCCACCCGCCCGCTGTTGCTGGTGGCGTCCGGGGCGCTGGCGGCGCCGGCCTTCTCCGTCCACCGGATCGCCTCCTCCACCTTGCCCATCCCCTGCGCGGACGCCGCCAACAGCAGCGGCAGCAGCGCGTCGTCCGGCGTCAGCTTCGCCAGCGTCTCGTACTGGCGGAACGCCTCGTCGTACCACCCGTGGGCCCGCAGCAGGTCTCCGAGTCTCCTTCGACCCACCGGATCATCCGGGAAAAATTCGACGATCTCGCCGAAGGTACGGCGGGCCTCGGCGGTGTCGGCCTCGCCGCCGCCGGGGCGCCTGGCCATGCGGAGGTAGAACTCGCCCACGGCGGTGCGGACCCGGGCGTTGGCGTCGTTGCGGAGCCGGAGCTGGCGAGCGTACTCCCGGGCTGCGCCGGCCTCGTTGCTGTCCTCCAGTTCGTCGAGGAGGCGGAGGGCCAGCTCCAGGTCGCCGGGCCATTTCTCGATCAGCTCCCGGAGGAGCTTGACGCGGTCCGCGGGGGATTTCGCCTCCTTGAGGGCTTTCTCCAGGAGCCCCGGGTCCATGCGCTTGAGGCCCAGGGCGTCGTGGAGCTCGCGCATCTGGGCGGTGGTGCGGATGCGGGCAAGGATGGCCCGGTAGAGGGTGTCAGCGGCGCCCTTGTCCTTGAACATGCGGCGCCAGAGGTCGACGCGGAGGCGGACGGTGGGGAGCGCGTCGACCATGGCGGAGAGCAGGAGGCCGCGCTCGCGCCAGGTGGGGGCCTCGCAGTTGGCCAGGGCGCTGTAGAACTGGGTGGCGACGCCGAGGGGGTTGCCTCCGGCGCGGGCGAGGCGCTCGCGCCAGAGGACCAGCCGCTCGTCGAGGGGTAGCCCGGCGGCCTTGCTGCACTGGATCTTCCCGTGGCCCACGTCTCCGATCACCACGGTCTGCTGGAAGATCAGCGAGAGGTTCTCCTCCTTCGGGGGGCCCTCCTTGGCCCGCTGCCCGGCGGGCTCGGGCCCGCCGTCGCCGGGATCGAAGAGGATGGGGTAGGTGACGGTGACGATGCCGTCCTCCGGTTGAGGGAAGGATAGCCCGGAGAAGGACTGGACCACGCAGGAGACCACCGAGCTGTCCGGCAGATCGCTGCCGCCGTTGGCTGAGCTTCCCACGCTGCCGCTCCGGTCGATGACGAAGCGCACCGACACGCGGCCTTGCAGGTTCGGGTTGTTCCGCAGCCCGTTCTCGTAGCAGAGGCGGAAGCGGCCGAAGTTCTGCCGCACGATGCGCTGGATGACCTCCGGCGGCATCCGACCGTTCACCGTGGTCGCCCCCATGCGGACCTGGGGCGGCCTGGACCGGTGGGCGCCGCCGAGGCGGCCGTGGCCGGAGCCGAAGCCCTGGCCGGTCCCGGTGCCCGCGCCGTGGCCGATGGTCCCGATGTCCCCGAGGCCGATGCCCTC
>CAZSDX010000669.1:0-3519 GCA_964605685.1 uncultured Polyangiaceae bacterium | reverse complement strand
CCCTCGCGGTGGATCCCTCCCAGGCCCCGACCGCCGCCGCGCGCCTGATCGAGCTGGCGGAGGCGGGGTTTTACGACGACATGGCGGTGCACCGGGTGGTGCCGGGCTTCGTGGTCCAGTTCGGCGACCGGGCGGGCGACGGGACCGGAGGCGCCGGGCGAGACACGCTCCGCTGCGAGACCTCCCCGCTCCCCTTCGCGCCGCTCTCCGTCGGTGTCGCCCTGGACGGCCGGGACACCGGCTCCAGCCAGTTCTTCGTGACCCTGGCCCGGGCCCCTCACCTGGACGGCGAGTACGCCTGGGTGGGCTCCGCCTCCGGGGACTGGGCCGCCGTCGCCGAGGGGGACCGGATCCGCAAGATCCGGGTGGTGCGCTGAAGTTTCGGCGTTCGCTGGTGCTGGCGCCGCTGGCTGCGGTGCTCCTCCTGGGAGCAATCTGGGTCGGGATCAACCTCGGGTCCGAGCCGACCTCTCTCGGGCGAGCCTGGGAGGATCCGACAAGCCTGGATCGGGTGCTGATCGTGGAGGCGAGGCTGCCACGGGTGCTGCTGGGGGCGGTGGCGGGGGGAGGGCTGGCGACGACGGGGGCAGCGTTCCAGGCGCTGCTGAGGAACCCGCTGGCGGAGCCCTACGTGCTGGGCGTATCCGGGGGAGCAGCGCTGGGGGCGCGATGAATCGCGCCCGTAGGGGGAGGGGGGGGAGCGGCGCGGGGGGCCTCGGTGGCGATCGCGCTGGGGGCGAGCGCGCTGACGGCGCTGGGGGCGGCGGTGGTGCCGGGGGCGGCGCTGCTGGGGGGGCTCGGCGCGACGGCGCTGGTGTACCTGATCGCCCGGCGGAGCGGATCCCCGTCAGGGGCGACGCTGCTGCTGGCGGGGGTGATCGTCAACGCGCTGGCGAGCGCGCTGATCACGTTCCTGAAGACGTTGGTGAGCGCGTCCCGAGCGCAGGAGCTTCTCTTCTGGTTGATGGGGTTTCTCGATGTCCCGACGGCGACGACGCTGGGGGCGGTGGCGCTGTGCAGCGTGGGAGGTTCGGCGGCGCTCTGCGCGGACGCGGGGCGGCTCCACCTGCTGGCCCTGGGGGACGAGCCGGCGGCCCACGTCGGGGTCGATGTCCCGGCGCTGGAGCGCCGCGTGTTCTTCTTCTGCTCGCTGGTGGTGGGGGCGATCGTCAGCGCCACGGGGTTGATCGGGTTCGTGGGCCTGGTGGTGCCGCAGGGGCTCCGGAGGCTCCTGGGGCCGGACCCCCGGGCGCTGTTGCCGCTGTCGTTCCTGCTGGGCGGGGCGACGCTGGTGCTGTGCGACGCGGTGGGGAGGCTGGCGTTCCGGGCGCTGGGGACGGAGCCTCCGGTGGGGGCGCTGACGGCGCTGCTGGGCGGCCCCGTCTTCCTCGCCCTGCTGGCCCGCCGCGGACGATGACCCCTCGCCATCGGGGTGGCCGGAGCGCTTCCTTGCGGGTATCCTCGGCGGGCCCGTGAACGTCGACGCCCTGATCGTTGCTGCCATGTTCTCCCTCTCCAACCCCTCCTCCGAGGGAGAGAAGGCACGGCTCCGGGAGATCGCCTCCTCCATCGCGTCGGAGTCGAGAGAGGCCCCGTTCTGGGAGGGCGACAAGGGCGCGCTGGCGACCGGGTTGATGCTGGTGGCCATCGGGTTCCATGAGTCAAAATTCCAGGAAAAGACCCGGCGGTGCCTGCCTCGTCCGGGGAGGTATCTGGGGCTCTACCAGCTCCTCCCGGGGCCCAACACGCGCCCCCACACCGCCGCGGAGGTGTGCGCCAGCGACGGGCTCCAGGCGCGGCTGGCGCTCCGGGTGCTTCGGCGAGCCCGGGACCGCTGCCCCTCGTGCTCGCCGGTGTACGCGCTGCGGGCTTACGCCAGCGGCGACGGCGGGGTGAAGAGCAAGGAGGCCCGGGAGATCACCGAGCTGTGGCAGAAGGCGTCCCGGGGGGTGGGGCTCCAGGTGTTCCCCTACGCCCGCCGGGAGCCCGCCCTGCTGGCCCGGCGCTGAGGGGCTCTCGCACGCCACGCGCCGCCCCGGTATCCAAGGAGGCGACAGCAGGGGTACGATCGCCCCATGGCAAGAACACAAGGACGCTGGGCGGTCGGGCTCCTGCTCGCGCTGCTGGGGAGCCCGTCGCTGGCGAGGGCTGAAACCTACAAAGTGGGGCCGACGCAGACCTACAAGCAGCTGAGCGCGGTGGCTGCACTGCTCGCGCCGGGGGATCTGGTGGAGGTCGACGGAGACGCGACGTACCAGAGCGTGAAATTCGAAAAAAGCGGGACCGCGGGGGCAAAGATCACGATCCGCGGTCTCCCCGTCAACGGCAAGCTGCCCCGCATCAGCGGAGGGACCAACACCATCGAGGTCTTCGCGGACCACTACGTGCTGGAGAACCTGGAGATCACCGGGGGAAGCTTCCGGTGTTACTTCCACCACGGCCACGACATCACGGTGCGAGGCTCGGTGATCCACGACTGCCCGGCCCACGGCGTCCTGGGGGCGGACAACGACTCCGGCTCGCTGCTCCTGGAATACTCGGAGATCTACAACTGCGGCAACGGCACGACGCAGCACCAGATCTACATGGCCACGGACGAGAACACCCACCCGGGCTCGGTGTTCCGCATGCAGTTTTGCTACGTCCACGACGCCAAGGGCGGGAACAACGTCAAGACCCGGTCCGAGCGCAACGAGATCTACTACAACTGGATCGAGGGCGCCGTGTACCACGAACTGGAGCTCATCGGCCCCGATCCCTCCGGCGGGGTCGCCGAGAACAAGGCCCGGGAAGACTCCGACGTCGTCGGCAACGTGCTCCGCAAGACCGGCAATTTTGGCCCGGTGATCCGCGCCGGCGGCGACGGCACCGGGCAGACCTTCGGTCGCTACCGCTTCGTCAACAACACCATCCTGGTGCGCCCCGACGGCGGCGCCGTGTTCCGCCTCTTCGACGGCCTGGAGAGCGTCGAGATGCACAACAACCTGATCTACTCCCCGGAGGGCGGCTCCTTCCGGATCCGCCGCGAGGTCGAGGCGGTCTGGGCCTCCGGAGCACCCGTCGTCGCGGGCACCAACAACTGGCTCGGCCAGGGCGCCACCGACATCCCCAGCCAGTGGCAGAACACCCTCACCGGCGTCGACCCGCTCCTCATCGGCTCCCCCCTCGACCCTCGCCCCACCGCCGAGAGCCCCGTGGTCGACGCCGGCGCGGCCTCCCCCGCCAGCCCCGCCTCTTACCCCTTCCCCTCTCCCCTCGTCACCCCCGCCTTTCACCCGCCCCTCGCCGCCCTGCAGGGAGCCATCGGCCCGCCGGCTCCCCGTCGGCTCCGCCGAGCCCCGCCCCTCCAGCGGCGCCATCGACGTCGGTGCCTTCGAGCACAGCGACGGCTCCGGAGGCTCCGGACAGGCCGGTGCGGGCGGCTCCGCAGGCAGCGGCGGGGGCACCGCAGGTTCCGGAGGTTCCCCCGCAGGCAGCGGCGGGAGCGACGCGGGGCAAGGCGGCTCCGCAGGCTCCGGG
>CAZSDX010000668.1:0-3530 GCA_964605685.1 uncultured Polyangiaceae bacterium | reverse complement strand
GTCTGATGAGGCCCGCGAAGGACCAGGGAGGCGACGAGGTCGAGGCGTTGGTGAGCAAGCTGGACATCTTGGGGGAGACCGAGGACCATGAGGGAGGGCACTTTCTGCGTCGACCCTCGGGCTTGAGAACACGAAGGGTCGACGCAGAACCCCGTGTGGCACACCCAGGAGCGGCCTCCAAGGGGGCCTCATCCCCCAACAACCTCTACGCATCTTTGGGCCCGTCTCGAACAGTCCCCGGCGAGCTGATCTGCTGGGGAGCCCCCTGGTATGACTTCGTGAACCTTCTGCCTCCGACGGTGATCTCCTGGTAAGCCTTGTTCGTAAGGCCGAGCACGAGCACGGGCACGGGGACGGGCACGGGGACGCGGACGGGGACGGGGACGGGGGACTTTGTCCCCGGAGGCTCACCCCCGGAGAAGGCGAAGCCCCACAGGAAGGGATTCCCCGAAGGCTTCGGCGCGCTCCGCCTCTCCCGGGGTGACCACCTCCGCCACCGCCTCGATCCAGGCAGGTCTCGCTTGGACCGCTTCCAGACGCCTGACCACCTCGGTCCGTAGCCGCTCGCTCACGTCGCGGGCTCGGTCGCCGGTCCTGCGCGCCAGGCGCGTGGCCGCCAGAGGAGCGGAAGGGAGGTCGTTCCAGCGAGCCCGGAGAAGCTCCTCCAGCCAGGGCTCAACCACCCAGGGAGCCAGGACGTGGTGGGCGCTGGCGTAGACCGGGACCCGGGCCCCCAGGCGTCCGAGGGCTTCCCAGAGCTTGGGATCCTGGCGGACCCAGGTTCGTTCGAGGATCCAGGAGCCCAGCTCGGCGCGCCGCGGAGCCGGAGGGCGCTCCAGCCAGGAAGCCATCGCCAGCAGGTCGTCCAGCGCCTCCGGGCGGGGTCCCTTCTTCGGGGCGTCGGGCTTGAGGAACGCATCCGTACCGTCGCGGAGCGCGAGCTGCGCCGCCTCGTCCAGCCCGGCGGCGACCCGGCGCCAGGCGATCCAGAATTGCTGCCAGACCCTGGGCTCCTTGCGGTGGTGGAGCCCCTCGGGCCAGAGCCGGAACAGGGCCGCCGTGCGCTCCGTGTCCCCCGGATGACCCATCCCCGGGCGCAGCGTGTAGCCCGCCAGCAACCAGAAGAGACGCTCGTGCTCCGGCGAGCGGCGGCGGGCCCGGGCCCCCGTCATCAGGTGATCGAAGAGCTCCCGGCCCAGCTCCAGGGACCAGCTCGGGCGCTCGCCCAGGGATTTTTCCAGGTCCCGGAGCAGATCCTTCACCTCACGACCCACCTGGGAGGCACCTCCCTTGCCGAAGACCCGGTCGAGCAGGGCCCGCCCTTCCTCGATCCGACGCGGCGACGCCATCGCCGGAGGACGCCCCGTGGACCTCGGCAGGAGCGAAGGAGGCAGGAGCGAGGGCGGACGGACCGAACCCGGCGCCGTCGAGGCAGGGACGCTGGCCGGCGGAGCGTCGTCCGCAGGCGGCCGGAGCTGGAAGGCCAGGCGGAAATGCCGGGGCGTCGCCGCGTTCAGCTCGACGCAGGCGACGTCGAGGGTTCCCAGCTCCGTCAGCTCCCCCTCGATCCGCACGGGGAGCTCCCCGCGGACGCTCGCCTCGATGGCCCCCTCGATGGGCGGAAGCGGGGAAAAATCCTCCGGATCAAGGGTCACCACCGCCCCCGGAGGATCCTCCCGCTCGGCGCTGGAGGCGAAGAGGTCAAAGCGCGCCGGACGGCCCACCACCAGCGAGAACACCTGCTCCGGGCGGTGAAGCACCCCGGGCTCGGCGCCTCGCGGGATCAAGCAAACGCCCCGCTCCTGGCCGACCCCCAGGTAATACGCCCGGGGGGATCCTCCGGCGATGCGCTGACCGAGTCCCCGGCGGGCCAGGGCGTAGGCCACCGCTCCCCGGGCCACGGCGAGGTCCGGATCCGCGTAGGGGAGCAGCCTCGGAGCCGCCCCGAACCAGCCCGCCAGCACCCGCGCCAGCCGCTCCGAGAACGCTCGCCCGTGGAACACCCCGCCGTTGAGGACCACCGCGTCCGGAGAGCCCCCGTGCCTCCGGAGAAAATACGCCAGGTGACGGGTGATGGCCGGATCCCGGGCGTACGGGAGCCCAAAAGAGACCAGCCCTCCCCGGCCCCGCGCCGGCGCTTCGTCCAGGCCAACGTGCGGGAAAAAACCGTCCAGCAGCAGCCGCTCGGCCTCGTCCCGGCGCAGGGGCGCCCGGCGCGTGGCCGCCAGCAGCCTGCTCCCCTCGCCCAGCAGCGTCACCGTGGTCTCCTCGGGAGGGGCCTCGCCCAGCAGAAGTTCCTTGGCGGAGCGACAGGCCGCCACAAGCTGGGCAAATCGCCCCGGGCTCAGCTTCCCCGGAGCCGCTCCCTCCCCCGAGAGCCGGGGCTCGCAGAAGTGCGCCAGGGCCAGATCCATGTTGTCGCCGCCCAGCAGCAGGTGATCCCCCACCGCAAGTCGGGTCACATCGTACCCCTCGCGGGCCCGTTTCACCTGGATCAGCGTGAAGTCGGTGGTTCCGCCGCCCACGTCGCACACCAGTACGGAGGCGGTCTCTCGCCCGGCGAGCAGCCCGGCGAGCCCTTGCGGTCCATGGCGGTGCATCCAGTCGTGGAAGGCGGCCTGGGGTTCCTCTAGCAGCACGGCCTTCAGCCCGGCCTGCTCCAGGGCCTTGCGGGTCAGCTCCCGGGCCGCCGCATCGAAGGAAGCAGGGACCGTCAGCACGATCTCCTGGTCCGCGAGGGGATTTTCCGGGAAGGCGTCTTCCCAGCAGCGGGCCACGTACCGGAGCAACGCGGTGCTGGCCTCGACCGGAGAGAGCTTCGGGGCCGTCTCGTCCTCGGTGCCCCAGGGCAGGATCGCCCCCTCCCGGTCGACGCCTCCGTGGCAGAGCCAGCTCTTGGCGCTCACCACCAGCCTTCCGGGGACCTCCGCCCCCCGCTTGCGGGCGTAAATCCCCAGGAGGTAAGGCGTCTCCATCAGCTCCGGAGGGAGCCGCTCCTGCTCCGCCGCGGGGGGAGCGTAGAGGCAGGAGGGGAGCAGCACCCGGGGGGCCAGCTCCGTGGCGCTGACGAGCTGCCGGAGCGGGAGCGTACAGGGCTCCGGAGCCTCCAGCCTGGCGTAAGCGACCGCGGTGTGGGTCGTTCCCAGGTCAATGCCGACCACAAAAGAAGGGCTCATGGCGCGCAGGGACGGAGCGAGAGGAGCGTGCTGGGGTCAGAAGTGACCTCAATCGGTCCCCGTGAACGGTGGATCGCCCGGACGAAGGGGGCCGAGCGCAGGGATTCGCAGGCACGGTCGGTCAGGGAAGGGTCGCGGAGGGCCAGGGAGAGGGAGGCGCGGTGGTCGGAGGAGGCGAGGAGGTCGTCCGCAGGCTCCCCTGGACGATCCGGAGCCTCGAAGGCGGCAAGAACCCGGTCGAGGGAGGCCGGATCACCGTCGGTGGTGATTTCCAGGTGCTCCGCCTCGAAGGGGGCGAGGGGGCCGAGGGCCAGGCGGGCGCGCAGGACCAGCTCCCGCCCGAGGGTCATGGCG
>CAZSDX010000667.1:0-3537 GCA_964605685.1 uncultured Polyangiaceae bacterium | reverse complement strand
CGCCCGGGGCGGCGCGTCCGTCGAGAACCGCGGCGGCGGCGATCAGCCGCTGGACCTTCACCACTCTCCGGTCGGACAGCATCACCCCCGCCTTGCGGAGCGTCCGGATCGACTGGGCCAGCGCGCCCCGGGCCGGCGCGAGGTCCGCGGCGCGGGCCGCCTGGGCCAGCGCGTCGAGGTCCTCGATCCGGGCCTTCCGGGGTTTGTGCTGGCCCTCCGTCCAGCCGCCTTCGAGGAGGTCTTCCAGCAGCGTGTCCGGCACCGGCTCGACGAAGATCCGCAGCAGGAACCGGTCGGCGAAGGCGGCGAGGGCCTCGCCCTCCGGCAGCGCGTTGGAGGCGCCGACGCAGACCCGGAGCGGGCACCGCACGGAGGTGTGGCCCCGGCGGAAGATCCGCTCGTTGAGCAGCGCCAGCAGCGTGTTGAGGATCGCCGTGGATCCGAGGAAAACCTCGTCGAGGAAGGCGATCTGCGCCTCGGGGAGCATGCCGCGGGTCTCCGTCTCCACGGAGCCCTCCCGGAGCTTCCGGAGGTCGACGGGGCCGAAGATCTCGCTGGGCTCGGTGAAGCGCCCGAGGAGGTACTCGAAGTAGGAGGCCTCCAGGCCCCGGGCCACGCGCCGCACGGCCTCGCTCTTGGCGGTCCCGGGGGGGCCGATCACCAGCAGGTGCTCCCCCGCCACCGCCGCCAGGGCGATCAGCTCGACGAGGGCGTCGCGCTCGATCAGCCCTCGGCGGGCGTCCTCCAGCGCGCCCCGGAGCCTCTCGGCGCTCGCCGCAACCTCGCTCACGAGTCCCCCTCCACCTTCGCGCCGCCCCTGCCCTGCCCGGCGACGAAGCGGCTCACCGCCGGGACAAACTCCGGCGACCCCAGGCTGGCGATCCCCCGCTGGAACTCGTTGATCAGCGCGTCCTGGAGCGAGAGGTGCTCCTGCTCGTACACGGAGAGGCGGTCGTTTCTCATGCAATCCTGGGGCACGGCGGCGATTTGCTCCGCAAGGACGAGGGCCGAAGCCAGCGCCTGACCGGGCTCGCAAAGCCGGTTGACCAGCCCCATCGCCAGGGCCTCCTCGGCCCCCACGGCTCTCCCCGTCAGGATCATGTCCAGCGCGCGGCTCGCCCCGATCAACCTCGGCAACCGCACGGTGCCTCCGTCGATCAGCGGGACCCCGAAGCGCCGGCAGAAGACCCCGAAGGTCGCGTCCCGCGCGGCCACGCGAAGGTCGCACCAGAGCGCCAGCTCCAGGCCCCCGGCCACCGCGTACCCTTCCACCGCGGCGACGCAGGGCTTCGGCAGCAGCATCCTGGTCGGCCCCAGGGGCCCGTCGCCCTCGGCGTCCACGCGGTTTCCTCGCCCCTGCCCCAGCGCCTTGAGGTCGGCCCCGGCGCAGAACGTCCCCCCCGCCCCCGTCAGGATCGCCACGCGTTGCGACCTGTCCGCCGCGAACGCCCGGAACGCCTCGGCCAGCGCCTCCGCCGTCGCCCCGTCCACCGCGTTCCTCGCCCCGGGGCGATTCATTGTCACCACCGTGATCGCCCCACGAACCTCGACTTGTACGCTCATCGGGCGCCCACTGTAGCAACGATCCGAGGACCGCCCACGCCTGCACGATCACCGCATTCGCGATTCGTGAGAGGGGCCTCACCCCCCGGCCCCCTCTCCGTCTCCCGCGGAGAGGGGGAGACTCCCGGCAGTGGGATAGGGCGCAGCAGAGAAAGAATCCTTCCCACCAGGCCCGGGAAAGGCTGAACCGGCATCCTGTTAAAATATGCCCCCCCCCCACTCCCCATCAATCTGCTCCGCTCCTCTCCTTTCCCATTTCTATCTGCTGGGGATCTCCCCCTCTCCGCGGGAGACGGAGAGGGGGCCGGGGGGTGAGGTCCCTCTCACGAATCGCGGACGGACCCGCTCAGCTGATCGAGAGCGACCCCCACAGGTCCAGTCCCTCGCGCCGAAGGCTGCGAGCCCTAAAACGAGCAGGTTGGCCCTTCGTAGCGCAGCTCAATACAAGTGTCATACCATTCTCCAGGAGGAGTGCCGACTGGAGAAATCCAGTCTGGAATCTCTGTCACGATTTCTGTTGGCAAAATTAGGCAGGCGTCTACATCTCCGTTCATATCGAGATGTATCTTCATGGGAAAGAACTCTCCCTGTGCCCATTGAAGGTTATCGATACAACCAACAAGGCCATCGAGACGGCACTTCCTGGAGGCCTTGTTCAGATCCCCGGCCACCCCACCGGTTGGTCAAGCTCCAAGCCCAGCTTTTCTGGGGGGCTGGGGCTTGTCGTACCTGGCCACACACCAAGCCTGGCCGGACTTATGAACAAGGCCTCAACCGGCATTGTTCACCGCTTGTGTTAATCCCTCCCGTTCCGCTGTTTCCGGCGGATTTGACGATCAATATCCCCTGTTGTGCCATGTTTCGCAGGGAACTGTTCATCCCATTGCAGTCGCCGGCCTTGTGTCTAACCTCGACAAAGGAGGGGATTATTTTTTACCCATGCGGAGGGTGTAGGGGCGCAACCTGTTGCGCCCCTACTTCTGTCGAGGTTAGGTGCAAGGCCCAGGGAGGTCCGTGGAGCATCCGCCAACTCCCGGAGCCATCGATAGAAGGATGGTACTGGAAACAAAGAGCCGAGAGGGAAGCTTGTTCATGGTGTTTTACCAAGAGTTTGGAGGGCCAGATTCCTTGGAATGCCTGATTTTCAGGAGTGTGCCCCCCCCCCCTCTGCCACCATGTCAAGTTATTTCGTGAAGAGCCTCCGTTTTTTTGTGCGAACTCCCCGAAAGCGGTGGTCCGAGGGCGGCGCGAGTCTTCGGCGTGTCTCCACGTTTCCTGAAGTTCAGCCGAGCGAGAGCGACCCCCACAGGTCCAGCCCCTCGCGCCCGAGCCTCGTCGACCCGTGCAGCCCGACCCGCAGGCAGCGGCAGGGAGATTCGTAGAGAAAATCCACACGGTGGCCGAGCCACCGCCTCGCGGAGAGCTCCCACCACCCCCGTACCCCAGCTCGAAACCCTCTCCCCAGCGGCACCTCTCCCCCGGCTTCTCCGCTCCACACCGGCTGATCGAACCACCCCCCCAGCCACGGCCCCTCTTCCCGCAGCCACCGCGCCTCCACCGGCCCCCTCCCCCGCTGCCCCTCGACCCGCAGCATCCCCCGTCCCCCACGGGCCTTCCCCGCCTCCAGGGTCGCCGCCGCCACGCTGCCTTCGGCTCCCGTCGTCGCCCCCTCCAGCGCCGCCCGTAGCCAGCCGCCCTCCGCGGTGAGCTGCCCTCGCCCCACCGGACGCCACCTGCCCTCCGACCGGAGCACCGCCGCCTCCGGGACGAGCTGCACCGAGCCTCCGTCGTATGTCCAGAAGTTCCGGATAAATGCCGAGGCGAACACGGCGCTCCCCGGGGGGCTCCCCGGGAAGGCTTCCTCCGGTTGTTCCCCGGTGCTCCGGCTCCCCAGGGCCCCCGCCTGGACGCCCGGCGACAGCAGCCACGAGGAGCGCTCGCCCCTCCGCAGCAGCGGCACGTCCGCCCGCGCGG
>CAZSDX010000666.1:0-3537 GCA_964605685.1 uncultured Polyangiaceae bacterium | reverse complement strand
GCGCCTGCGGAGCAGGGCGAGGGCCAGGAGCAAGGCCGCGGCGCCGGAGCCCTGGCGCCCCGGAGCGGCGCTGCACCCGGCCTCATCACTCGGGTTGGGTTGGGCAAGGACGCAGGTGCGGGTGGCGTCGTCGCAGACGTTGGGCAAGGCGCAGTCCTTGACGGAGGAGCACTGGGTCTTGCACGACGAGCCCTCGCAGGCGTAGGGCGCGCAGTCCGTCGTCGTCCCGTCGGGGTTCATCAGGGTGCTGGCGTCCTGGCAGGAGGCGCCGGTCCGGGGGACGCAGTCCCCCTTGACCACGTCGCACCGGAATTTCTCCGAGCAATCGGCGTCGGACTTGCACGAGGTGGCGCAGGCGTTGCCGCTGCAGACGAAGGGCTCACACCGCACCGGCTCCGGCTCGGAGCAGGCCCCCTTGCCGTCGCAGAGCCCGCCGGGGGTCGCCGTCCCGTCGGTGCAGGAGGGCTCCTTGCAGGTCACCGTGATACCCACGTAGCCCTCGCAGCTCTGCCGCTTGATTCCATCGCAGGTGCGCTGCTGGCAAGGTTGCCCAGCGGGGCCGGCGGGACAGGCGGAGCGCTCGTTGTGGGGGGCACCGCTCACCGGCACGCAGAGCCCCAGCGCCTTGGTGACGTCGCATGCCTCGCATTGGCCGTCGCAGGCCGAGTTGCAGCAGAAGCCGTCCACGCAGAAGCCCTCCAGGCACTCGCGCCCTTCCTGGCAGATGGCCCCCAGCGCCTTGCGGGCGACGCACTGCCCCTCGTCGCAGTAAGCCCGCGGGGCGCAGTCCGTGTCGTCCTTGCAGGAGGTCTTGCAGGCCCCCTGCTGGCACCCGAAGAGGCCGCAGGACACACTGCTGGTCGCCTGGCAGGTCCCGGAGCCGTCGCAGGCGAACTGGTCGATCCGGACCCCCTTCTCGTCGACGGCACAGGTGGGCTCCTGGCACAGGGTACCCGCCGCATGGAGGGCGCAGGCCCCCTGGCCGTCGCACGACCCGTTCCGGTCGCAACTCGCCACCGGGTCGGCCGCACAGTCCTCGTGGGGGTCGGTGTCCAGCAGGGCCGGGGCGCAGATGCCATCGGGCCCGCCGTCCTGCTTGAGCGCCGACGCGCACGCCTGGCACGTCCCCTCGCAGGACGTGGCGCAGCACACCCCGTCCACGCAGAACCCGCTCTGGCACTGCGCTCCACGGCTGCACACCTCCCCCTGAGCCAGGTCCAGCTTGCAGTCCTGACCATCGCAGTGCGCCGACGGTACGCACTCCAGGTCGGTGGTGCAGCTATCGGCGCAGGCATCCTTGCTGGCACAGCGGAAAGGAGCACAGGTGACGACGTTCTGCTCGCACTTGCCGTCCGCGGAGCAGAGCAGACCGGTGCTCAGGCCGTCCACGCACTGAGCAGCACCGCAAGGCGTGTTGGCCGGGTAGCGGGCGCAGGCCCCCTGGCCGTCGCAGACCCCCGAGGTCCCGCAGGTGCTCTTGTCCTGGGTCGGGCACTCGTCGTCCGGATCCGTGTTCGCGGCGACAGAACCGCAGACCCCGTCCTCCCCGCTCCCCTTCTTCGCCGCCGAGCACGCCTCGCACACCCCGCCGCACGCCTTGTCGCAGCACACGCCGTCCACGCAGAACCCGGAGAGGCAGTCGCCGCCCCCCTGGCAGGTATCCCCTTGCGGCCCCGGCTGGAACAGCTCGGCGGAGCTGGCGGTGTTGCCGTTGTTGAGGATGCTCCCGCTGACCCCTGCGGCCACCAGGATCTTGCCGTCCGGGAGCTGGGTGTACCCCATCAGGGCGCGGGAGATGCTCATGGCCGCGGCCTTGCTCCAGGTGAGCGTCTTGGTGTCAAAGCGCTCGACGTTCTTGATCGCGTTGAAGAACGGGATGTTACCGCCGCCGGCGACGATGATGCTCCCGTCGGGCCGGAGCACATGGGCAAAGAAGGCGCGGTTCTCCGCCATGTTCCCCACGGAGACCCAGGCCTTCTGGGCGAAGTCGAAGTACTCGGCGGCGGACGTCCCACCGCCGAAGACCAGCAACGCCGGCGCCCCGTTGATCGTCGTCAGCGCGGAGCCGTGCCCCAGCCGCGCCGTCTTCATCTCCGGCAGCACCTCGCTGGTCTGGCTCACCGGATCGTAGATCTCCGCAGGCTTCATCGGGCCGCAGTTGTCGCAGGTGGTGCCGCCCGCCAGCAGGATCCTCCCGTCCGGGAGCAGATCCCCGGTCGCCCAGAAGCGGGACTGCGCGATGTTCCCCCCGCTCGACCACTGCTCCGTCGCCGTATCGAACACCTCGACCGACGTGAGGGACTTGTTCGTGTTCACCTCCACTCCGCCCATCACCACGATGGTCTTCTTGTCTGGCAGCAGCTTCGCCACCGGGTTCGCCCGCGCCGTCGCCATCGGAGGGAGCACCTTCCACACCCCGGTCCCCTCGTCGTAGACCTCCGCAACCTTGCTGCTCACAGGCCCCGCATCGCCCCCGAAAAGGTAGAGCCCCTTCCCCGGCACCGCGACCGCCTCGAACCGATCCCGCGGGACCGAGACCTCCCCGATCTTTGCCCACGTCTCCGTGGCTGGATCGTACAGCTCCGCGGAGCTGAGGATGACGCAGATCCCGTTGAGGCAAGTCCGTCCCCCCGCAATCAAGAACCGCCCGCTCTCCAGCGTCCCGAACGCCACATTCCCCCGGGAGTCGCTCAGCGAACCCGTCGCGGTCCACACCGGATCAAGAACAGCCGGATAGGTCACTCCCGACCCTTCCCAGCCCACCCGTACCCGGCACTCCTCCACCTCGGCCCTCACCACCGGCCTCCCCCACGGACCCCTCAGATCCTCGTCGTGGGCGCACCCCACCTCCACCCTCGCACGCGCCACCCGTCCGTCTGCTCCCTCAATATACGGTGCTTCCATACGAAGGCGCGGCGCACCTCCCTCGTCGAGGAACTCCACCACGTCGCCCACCTTGCGGAGCCCGGCGACGGAGCGGACATCGACCAGGTAGTCGACGTGCTCGGCGGCGGGTCGCCGCTGGAAGGCGACGCGGTCCTCGACGCCGTCGGAGCGCGGGGTGAGGCGCAGCTCCGTCCCTTCCCCCAGCGCTCCCTCGTAGCGGGCCTCGCCGCCGAGCCAGGAGGCGACCACCGCCCTGGCCCCGGCGAGCCGGAAGCCGATGCTCACCCGGCTCCGCGGGTCGACGAGGGCGACCGGCGAGGAGGCGTCGGAAGGCAAGGTGGCCCTGGCCCCCGGGGTGGGTGCCTTCCAGGGGCTCGCGGCGCCGGGGGCGGGACGCGCTCCGTCCCAAAGGGGGGCCTGGAAGGAAGGAGGCAGGGACGGTGGGGAGGTGCCCCGGAAGAGCAGCCCGGCAGGGAGGAGGAGCGGCAGCGCGAGGCGAGCAAGGAAGCGAGGCGACAGGCTGCGGGACATCCCCTGGAGGATCGCCCCTCCGCCGTGGGCCGTCAAACCCGACGAGGCCCGCCCGCCCCGGCCCGGCGCCTGCGGAGCAGGGCGAGGGCCAGGAGCAAGGCCGCGGCGCCGGAGCCCTGG
>CAZSDX010000665.1:0-3562 GCA_964605685.1 uncultured Polyangiaceae bacterium | reverse complement strand
CCATCGCCGCCTTGGGCGGAAGCCCCGGCGAGGCCCGCCGCCCCGGCGTCGCCTGCGCTGCCGCCGAGCCCTGCCCCGCCGCCTCCCCCGGGGGCGTTGGTGCCGCCCTGACCTCCGGAACCTCCGGAGGCTCCCGCCGAGCCACCGCTGGCCGCCGGCTCGACGTACTCCTTGGCGACGCAGCCCGACAGCGCGAGCAGGGAAGAGAGGAGGATCAGGGAGGAGCGAGGGGAAGAGCGAGCAAGCACGGGGACCTCACGGTGGATGCTAAGTAGCTGCCGGAGAGCAACGCGGCGCCTCCTCCTTGCAGGGGGACGACCGCGAGGGAAGGAGCAGGGCGAGCAGCGGCGCGCTGCTCGGGGCCAAAGAAGAGCAGGTAACTTCCGACCCCGACCCCCGCGAGCCCGATGGCCAGGCTCACGGAGCCGAGGATGCCCGAGGTCTGGGCCTGCTTGCTGAGGTCGACGGCGTGGCGATCCGAGCAGGTGGAGCCAGGGCAGATGGCGTCGGCGTCGGATTTTTTGGAGAAGAAGCGGCTGCCCAAGTAGGCACCGAGGCCGAGGCCGACGACGCCAAGGCCGAGGGAGGCGTAACCGAGGGGCTTCCGGAGGGAGGAGTCCTGGGGGGGCAGCTCCACGGTGGGCGACGGGACCGTGGTGGGAGCCGCGGAGGAGGAGGGAGAGGAAGAGGCAGGAGGCCGAGGGGTTTCCGCGCGCTGGAGCGGGGGGACAAGGATGGTTTTTTCGTCCCTGGGTCCGGAGATGGTGAGGGAGGTCTTGAAGGGGAGGTGCCCCGGGGCCAGGGCCTCGACATGGACCTCGCCGGGGTCGACGGGGATGGGCGTTCCCCAGGCGATCTTGCCGAGGACGACGCCGTCGCGCCGGACCTCGATGCCGTCGAGGGCGGCGGCCTCGGGGGCGACGCGGACGGTGAGTTTGGGCAGGAGAGGTTCGAGGCGAGCGATGGCGTCCTGGCTGGCTTTTTCCCGGTCTTTTCGCCCGGCCTTCCGGGCGGAGGCGAGGGCGTCGCGGTAGGCGGCCCAGGCGCTCGCGATCTTTCCCCACTCGTCGTAGCAGAGGGCGAGGGCCAGCTCGGTGCCGCCGGCGGGCTCCAGGCGCTCGCTCTCGGCCAGCTTGGGGCAGGCTTCCGCGTATTTTTTCTCGTCGAGGAGCCGCTTGCCGTCGAGGTAGAGGCTCTCGGCCATGGCGGCCGGGGACTGGGCGGCGCCCCTGGAGGAGAGGGAGAGAGCGCCGAGGACAAGGAGGAGCGACGGGCGGAGGTTACCTGCGATCATCGAGCATCCCGCGGACCCCGCCGGAGGGGCCCTTGGAGGGAGGATTCGTCGGGCGAGCGGACACGGTGGGGGCGGTCTTTTTGGAGCTCTGGGGGGGGGGCGCGTCCGGGGGGATCGGGGCGGCGGAGGCCGAGTCCGAGGTGAGCGGCGAGGAGACCGGGAGGACCACCAGGCGAGGCTGGGCGGATTCGTCCGCCCCGGGGGCAGCGGCGGAGGGAACCTCCCGGGGGGCAACGGAGGGCTCGGGGCGAGCCGGGGCGACAGGCGGGGCCTCGTGGGTGAAGGCAAGAGCGGCGACGCCAAGGACGGCGGCGAGCGCGACCCCCACGAGCACGGGTTTGAGCGGGCCACGGCGGAGCGGCACCTCGGGAGGATCCTCGGTGGTTTGCCCGCGGGAGATCGACAGCGGAGAGGGCGCGCTGGTGGCAGAGACAGGGATGGCCGGGAGTGTCCCGTCGGTGCTGGAGGTATTCAGGGTGTGCCCCGGCAGGCGCATGGTGGCCCCGGGTCGCGCCGAGAAGACACGGCTGCGGGGAGGAGCGTGAGGGGCCAGCGCCTCGGCCAACTCGTCGATGGTCTGGAAGCGCTCATCCGGGTTCTTGCGGAGGCAGCGCATGACGGAGGCCGCCAGGTCGACGGGGACGCCGGGGCGTAGCTCGAGGATGGGCTTGGGCTCCTCGGTGGCGATGGCCACGAACAGGGCGGGGAGCGACTCGGCACTGAAGGCGGTGCGACCGGTGAGCAGCTCGTAGAGCACCATGCCCAGGGACCAGATGTCGCTCCGGGCGTCGCAGCACTTGGGGTTCTTGATGTGCTCGGGGGACATGTAGTGAGGCGAGCCCATGGCGATGTTGGTCGTCGTGAGCTTGCCGCTGGAGTCGTGCTCCAGCTTGGAGATCCCGAAGTCGAGCACCTTGATGGTCGTGCCCCGGCCGGCGCGGGAGAGGAAGAGGTTCGACGGCTTGAGATCCCGGTGGATGATCCCCAGCGCATGCGCCTCGGCGATGGCCTCGCAGGTCTCGCAGACGTAGAGGACCGCCTCGTCGAAGGGGAGAGGGCCTTCCTTGTCGATCAGGTCGCCGAGGTCGCGGCCGTCGAGGTACTCCATGACCATGTAGGGCAGCCCGCTGTCGAGCTGCCCGACGTCGAGCACCTTGGCCACGTGCTCGTTCTGGATCCGGACCGCCGCCCGCGCCTCCCGAAGGAAGCGCTCGACCGGCTCCCTCAGCCGGAGCACGTCCGGCAGCAGGAACTTGATCGCCACGGGCTGCTCGAGCTGGAGGTGCTGCGCCTTGAGGACCGCCCCCATCCCCCCATGCCCCAACAGCTTCTCGATGCGGTACTTCCCCGCGATCAGCTCGCCCTCGGAGGGCACACCAGGTAGGCAAACGGGCGCGTCTGTGGACATCCGATAACCCCCGAGAAGTTCATCGCGGGTCTCCAGCATACCATGGAGGGGTCCGATGGGCTCACTTCCGGCGCGTCCCCCGAGGGGACGACGTCGGTTTCTTTACGCCCGCGCTGGCCCCGCCCTTCCTCGCCGGGGTGGCCTTCTTCGCCGCGGGGGGCTGGCGCTGTTTGCCGGTGGAACTCGGCGCGCCGTCGCGGGCCTCGACCTTCGCGAGCCGCAGGCGCAACTCCTGGAGCTCGGCGCGGAGCCGATCCAGCTCTTCCTGCAGGCGCTGCTGCTCGGCGCGGCCGGCGCCCCCCAGTTCGCGGAGCACCTCGCGGATCCTGCGGCGCACGCGGCCGTCCAGCTCGCGGTCGAGAGCGCGGAGGAGGGCAGGTCTGGCCTTGCTGTCGCCCAGATCCCCGAGGGCCAGCGCCACGTCGACGCGCAGGTAGGGGTCGCTGTCCTCCAGCAGCTCCTCGATGGCCTCGCGGGTGCGGCGGTCCGAGGCGATCTTCGGGAGCGCCCGGATGGCCGCCCGGCGGGCCCGGGTGGGGACGCCGTAGCGGGTGCGAGCCAGCAGGTGAGGCGTGGCCCGCTCGTCCCGGAGCGCCGCGAGTCCGTCGATGGCGCCGCTGCGGATCACGTCCGCCCAGGAAGGGCGATCCAGCACCTCGACCAGCGTGTCGAAGGCAGGAGGCTGGCGGGTAGATCCGAGCGCCCGGGCGGCCTCGGCCTCCACCAGGTAGCTCTCGTCCGACAGCGCCACCTTGCGGAGCGCCGCCGCCGCCTCGGCCTTCTGGAACTTCCCCAGCGCCGCCGCCACCGCCCGCCGTGCCTTCGGGTGGCGGACCGCAGGGAGGGCCGCGAGCAGCGCC
>CAZSDX010000664.1:0-3571 GCA_964605685.1 uncultured Polyangiaceae bacterium | reverse complement strand
CTGCTCCTGCAGGCGCTGCGGGAGCCTCGCCTCGACGCCGCCGAGCTGGCCCGCGTGCGGCGTCTGGAGCGAGGCGCCGCGCCGCCCCTCTCCTCGCCGGAGCGGTGGCTGCTGGAGATCGAGCGCCAGGAGCTGCTCCAGGGCGCGGGCGGCGGCACCGTCGAGGCCACCCTCGACCGGATCGGCGCCGCAGAGCTACGCGCCTTCGCCAGGGATCACCTGGCCCCGGGGGCCTTGTCGGTGGTGCTGGTGGGGGAGCCGGACAGCGCCCTGAGGGGCGCCGTCGAGCAGGCAACGAGCGGCTGGAAGGCCACTGCGACCCCGGCAGCAACCCGCGCCCTGGCGCCGCGGCGGGAGCGCCACCGGATCCTCCTCGTGGATCAGCCGCAGTCGACCGTCGTCGGGCTGTGGCTCCTCGCCCCGGGCCCCTCCGCGGCTTCGGAGGACTGGCCTTCGTTCCAGCTGCTGGCCGAGCTGCTGGGGGGAGCCCCCACGGCGCGCCTCCCGCTGGCGCTCCAGGGGCCGCCTCCACTGGCGGCGGCGCCCCGGGTCGAGCTCCTGGAGCGAGGGGTCCATCCGTGGTTCTGGCTCCGGGCCGTGGCGGATCCTGCCCGCGTGGTCGGGGCGGTGGGCGCCGTCCTGGACACGATCCGCAAGGCGCCGGAGGCCCCGGGGAGCGCCGAGTTCCAGGGGGCGCAGCGCAGGGCGCTGTCCAGGCTGCGCGGCCTTGTCTCTGCCCCCCGCACCCTGGCGGACGAGCTGGCGAAGCAGGCCGCGCTGGGGCTGGACGAGGGAGCCACGGCGCGGCAGGTGGAGCGGCTGGCGAAGGTGGACGCGGCGAAGCTGCCCGAGGCGGCCCGGGCGCACCTGGGCGGAGGGCTGCTGGTGCTGGTGGCCGGCGACGCGGCGCAGCTTGCCCCCGGGCTCCAGCGCCACGGGGAGGTGGTGGTCATCGACCCGACCCGGGGGTTCGAGCCGGCGAGGGTGCTCCCGGAGGCGAGGGGCGACCGGGAGAAAGAGGCCGAGGGGGCCCCATGAGCGAGACGCTCCGGCTGATGGAGCAGCTCTTCGGCTCGACCTCCTACGGCGGGGTCGGGATCGTCCTGCTGGCGGGGCTGCTGCTGACGCTCCGGCTCTTCCTGCCTCCGGATCAGCGGGGGCTGCTGCGGCTACCGCTGGGGCTGGCGCTGCTCCACCTGGTGGTGATCGTGGCGCGGGCGGCGCTCCCCCGCGGGCTGGCGGCGGTGCCGCTGGCGACGGTGGCGATGTTCCTGCTCCAGCTCGCCCTGGCGAGGGGCACGTTCTTGCTGATCTTCCGCTCGTCGCTGGCCCGCGGGGCGCAGGCGACCTCGAAGATCTTCCAGGACATCGTCCAGGGGGTGCTCTACGTGGGGGCGGTGCTCCTGTCGCTCCAGGCGGCGGGGGTCGAGCCGGGGTCCATCCTGACGACCTCGGCGCTGCTGACGGCGGTGATCGGCCTCTCGCTCCAGGAGACTTTGGGCAACCTCTTCGCGGGGCTCGCGCTCCAGGCCACGGTGCCCTTCGAGGTGGGCGACTGGATCACCCTCGACGACAACCCGGCCCTCACCGGCCGCGTCGTGGAGATCAACTGGCGGGCCACCAAGATCCTCACCAACGACGAGCTGGAGATCGTCATCCCCAACGGAGCCCTGGCCAAGGCCAACATCCGGAACTTCACCAAACCCTCCCCCATCGCACGCCGTAACGTCGCGTTCTTCTCCTCCTACGGGACGCCCCCGGGGCAAATCGAGGGGATCGTCCTGGCCGCCATCGAGGGGACCCCGGGCGTCCTCGCCTCCCCGGCCCCGGCGGTCCACCTCGTCCAGTTCGCCGAGAGCCGCGTCGAGTACCTCCTCCATTTCTACACCGACCAGTTCGAGCGCCGCGCGCCCATCGAGAGCGCGGTCCGTGCCCGGATCTGGTACGCCCTCCAGCGGGCCGGGCTCGCCTTCCCCATGCCCATCCGGGACGTCCGCGTCACCGGCAGCGCCGAGGCCCTGGCCCTCTCCCACGAGCCCACGCTGGCCTCGCTGCGCGGCGTCGACGTGCTGGCGGTGCTCCCGCCCGAAGCGCTCGCCCGCCTCGCCACCCTGGTCGAGCGCCGCCTCTACGGCCCGGGTGAGGTGATCTTGCGCCAGGGCGAGATCGGCGACGAGCTGTTCCTCATCGAGCAGGGGCGGGTCCGGGTCGTGGTCGGGCGCGAGGGCGGCAGCACCGCCGAGCTGACCTCCCTCGGCCCTGGCCAGTTCTTCGGCGAGATGTCGCTGATGACCGGCGAGCGCCGCGCCGCCACCATCCAGGCGATCTCCGACTGCCGCCTCCTGGTCGTCCGCAAGGAAGCCTTCCAGCAGGCCCTCGCCGCGCACCCCGAGGTCACCGAGCGCATCAGCGAGATCCTGCTGGCCCGCCAGGAGCAGCTCGGCTCCCACTTGGCCTCCCGGAGCCGCCGGGCCCAGCCCACCAGCGAGCAGCGCGACGAGCTGGTCGGCCGGATCCGCCGCTTCTTCTCCCTGTGAGCACGCCTTCAGGAACCCGACGCCCCCCGGGATGTCCTAGCCTCCCACCATGCGCCACCTCCGCCCGGGGCTATCCCTGCTCCTGCTCTGCTGCTCCTGCGCTGGTCGCCCGGAGCCCTCCACCCCCGCCATCGTCCCCCTCCGCAGCCTGCGCCTCTACGAGACCGGCGTCGGCTACTTCGAGCGCACCGGGACGGTCTCCGGCGGCAAGTCCCTGCCCGTCCCCACCAGCCACCTGGACGACGCGCTCAAATCCCTGGTCATCCTCGGGGAAGGCGCCAGCGTCCAGGCCCTCACCTTCTCCAGCAGCCTAAGCAAGCCCATGGCCCGAGCGATGGTCGGCATCCAGGACGGCGAGACCCTGGCCTTCCCCTCGCTGCTGTCCGCCCTCAAGGGCGTCCGCGTGGAGGTTGCCCTCTCCTCCGGCGGGGAGCCTCTCCGTGGGCGCCTGGTCGAGCTGACCGAGGAGACCGCCGAGCCTCCCGCCGAGCCCCCCAGGAGCGGCACCGAGGCTCCTCCCCGCAAGGATCGCTCGCTGGTGCTGCTCACCGAGGACGGGGCCCTCCGGCAGGTGCGCCTGGCGGACGTCCGCTCGGTGCGCCCGCTGGACCCCGCCTTCGCCAGCCGCCTGGCCGCCGGACTGGACGCCACCTCCGCCCGCGGGACCCAGGTCCAGCGCGCCCTCCAGCTCCTCGGCGAGGGTGGCCCGGTCACCTTCGGCTACATCGCCGAGACCCCCGTCTGGCGCGCCAGCTACCGCATCGTCCTGGAGCCCCAGAAATCCGCCTTCCAGGGCTGGGCCTTGCTCCACAACGACACCGACGAGGACTGGAAGAACATCCGCCTCTCGCTGGTCAACGGCCGCCCCGACTCGTTCCTCTTCCCCCTGGCTGCGCCGCGTTACCTCCGCCGCGAGCTTCTCCGCCCCGATCAGCCGCTGCCCACGACGCCCCAGCTCCTCGGCCAGAGCGCCGACGACCTGTGGAGCGAGGCCGACGCCTTCGGCGCGGGCGGGCTGGGGCTGAGCGGCGTCG
>CAZSDX010000663.1:0-3571 GCA_964605685.1 uncultured Polyangiaceae bacterium | reverse complement strand
ATGAAACGTGTACGATTCAGTTTTCAAGGATCGAGGGGGAGGGATTCTCCGCCGGGGCGCCGGTGAGTTGCCGTCGCCGTTTCGATGATCTGGAGTCTACTCACGGCTTCGAGCTTGTCCAGAGATTTTTTTGCTGCCGTGCTCTTTTTTTCGAGACCGCAGCGACTCAAAACCTAACCTGCTTGGATACACTTCTCCCGTGGAAGAGCGTATCGTCAGGATAGATTTCAAGGAACGATGCACCTCACCCGCGCTCACCCCGAAAAGGGGCTACCGGTTTCTTGAGGTGTCTTGGCCCCCACAACAGCAAGGGGCCCCGGGAGATCCAAGACGCTTTTCCTTGCTGGGGGGTGCCGCTTCTATCGGACGTGCCGGGGTCTGTCCAGCACTTTTTTCTCGGGGGAGACGTTCGGGTGGGATCCACCAGGGTCGCCTCCAACGAGGGGAGGTGACTCTACCCACGGCCAGCGTTCGGTCAAGGACTTTCTCAAAAAAAGTTCCTGGAGGGGTCGTGGTAGGCTGCCGGCCATGCCCTTTGACCGCATCCTTGGCCAGGAATTCGCCGTGGGAACGCTGAAGCGCGCCCTGCGCTCGGGGCGGCTCCATCATGCCTACCGCTTCGAGGGGCCGGAGGGGGTGGGCAAGGAGATGGCCGCGATGGCGCTGGCGCAGTCGCTGGTGTGCGAGCGGCCTCTGGACGGCGAGGGATGCGGCTCCTGCGAGGGGTGCCGCCGGGCGGTGACGCTCTCGGGGGAGGAGCCGCGCGTGCCGCTGCACCCGGACGTCCTGGTGCTGGAGCGCGGCCTCTACAATGCGATCGGCCTCGAGGAGAAGCAGGACCTGTCGGTGAAGCAGATCCGGCGTGCGCTGCTCGATCGTCTGGTGGTGCCGCCCCACGGGGGACGGGGTCGGCTGGTGCTGATCCGGAGGGCCGAGGAGATGAACCTCCAGGCGGCCAACGCGCTCCTCAAGACCCTGGAGGAGCCACCGCCGCGCACCCACTTCGTGCTGCTGACCTCGAAGCCCCGGATGATGCTGGACACGATCCGTTCCCGGGCGATCCCGCTGCGCTTCGCGCCGCTCCCGGGCGGGGTGATCCGGGGCATCCTCGACGAGCACCGGGTGGCGCCCCAGGCGCAGGAGCAGATCCTGGAGCTGGCCGGAGGCAGCGCGGCGGCGGCGCTGGCCCTCGCCAGCGCGGAGGAGACGGAGGCGAGGCGCGCCTTCGTGGACGGCGTGCGCAAGGCGCTCGCGGCCCCGGACTCCGCCGAGGCGCTGGCCCTCGCTCAGGCGCGAGACAAGGAGAAGGACACGCTGCGGGAGCGCCTCGCGGTGCTGGCGGTCACCTTCGCCCGCGAGGCCCGCGAGCAGGAGCTGTCGGGGCGCCCATCCCTCCGGGAGCCGGAGTGGACCAGGTGCGCGCTGGCGGCGCTCCGGGAGCTGGAGCGCAACGTGGCGCCGGCGCTGGTGCTCGAGTCGATGCTGCTCCGGATGCGCGCGGTTTGATCCGTGCTCACTCGACGAGGAGCCAGGCGGCCTTGAGGTGAGGCTCGGTGCCCGGAGGCTCGGGGAAGTCGACGGGAGGGGGGAGCAACGTGCGCTGGCGGATCGAGCGGCGCGCCGACCGAGCAGCGTCGTCGAGGAAGCGGAGAAAGCGCGAGGCGGAGACGCCGC
Organism: uncultured Polyangiaceae bacterium; assembly: GCA_964605685.1. GTDB lineage: Bacteria > Myxococcota_A > Polyangia > Polyangiales > Polyangiaceae > JANWXX01. The sequence continues at coordinate 1,897 of CAZSDX010000663.1, read as the reverse complement.
GGTGGTTGGTGCAGGCGAGCAGGCGGCCCCCGGGGGCGAGGATCGCCAGGGACGCCGCGGCCAGCGGTCGGTAGTCGTGCTCGACGGTGAAGCGCTTCTCCTTGGAGGTGGCGTAGCTGGGCGGATCGAGGAGGATCAGGTCGTAGCGATCGCCGCGGACCGCGCAGCGCCTCAGGAACGTCAGCGCCTCGTCGGCGATGAACCGGAAGCGCCTCGGGTCGGCGTGGCCGGAGAGCGCGAGGTTCTCCTGCCCCCAGGCGAGGACGCTCCTCGACAGATCGACGCTGGTGACCGAGGCGGCCCCCCCGCAGGCCGCGCTCACGGAGAAGGCGCAGGCGTAGGCGAAGAGGTTGAGCACCCGGAGCCCCCGAGAGGCCCCGCGGACCAGCGCCCGGTTGGCCCGCTGATCGAGGAAGATCCCGGTGGAGAGCCCGTCGTCGAGCCGCGTCAGGAAGGGATCGCCTCCCTCGACGATCCGCAGGGGCGAGGGCGCCGCCTCCCCCGCCAGCGGCGCCGCGGGGGCCACGTCGTCGCGCCGGGTGTCCGCCAGCGTGTTCGCCTGCCGGGGCCGGAGCTTCCCGTAGACCCCGCGGACCCCGAGACCGACCAGGCGCGAGGCGATCTCCTCCGCACGATCCGCCGCCTCCGCCGAGGTGAAATGGGCCACGACGAACTCCTCGTAGAGGTCGAGGGCGAGGCCGGGCAACGCCAGCTCGCCGGCGTGCGCCAGCCGGAAGGCGCTGGTCCCGGGGGTCTCCGCCAGGGAGCGCCTGGCGGCGGCGGCGCGGAGGATCGTCCCCGTCAAGGGGTCGCGTCCTGGCGTCGTGGACGACGCGAAGAGCCGGGCGAGGGGCATCCGGAGGATCTAGCCTCGTTCCTCGCCGTCACCAAGGAGCCGACCGCAGGGCCGCGAAGAACCCCAAGGAGGTGGTTGACAAAATCTTCGCCCCGAGTAGGTTCCCCGCTCCCGGTTCGGAGTAGCCCATGATCAACGCAACGATTTCTGCCATCGAGAAGGCGCAGCTGCGCAGCGATATCCCCAACTTTCGCGTCGGCGATACGGTCCGGGTGCACTACAAGATTGTCGAGGGCGACAAGGAGCGCATCCAGGTCTTCCAGGGGGTCGTGATCAAGCGCCACCGGGCCGGTGCCCGCAGCACCTTCACCGTCCGCAAGATCAGCTCGAATGTCGGTGTCGAGCGCGTCTTCCTCGAGCACAGCCCCCGCGTCGACAAGATCGACATCCTCTCCCGGGGTGTCGTCCGCCGCGCCCGCCTCTTCTTCCTCCGCGATCTCAGCGGCAAGGCCGCCCGCCTCAAGGACGAGCGCGACAAGTTACCGAGAAAAACTCTCCCCCCCGGAGAGACCGTTTACCCGGCTGGGTTCCCCGCCTATGCTGCCTCGCGATGCTCGGCGCAACCACGCGCCAGAGCCTAAGGCTGCGAGGTCCGCTGGATGATCCAATGCGCGCGCTGCGGTGCCCAGAACCAGGATGCAGACAAGTTCTGCATGACCTGTGGAAACCGCCTCTCCCCTGCCCCCGGAACCCCTGCTGGCGCAGCTCCGCCAGGCTTCGGCCCGCCCCCCGGCGCCCCCCCCCCAGGAGCCCCCGGGATGGCCCCCGGTTACGGCCCCCCCCCCGGCGGGCCTCCTCCAGGCTTTGGTCCCCCCGCCGGAGGTCCGGGAGGGCCTCCGCCCGGAGGACCGGGCGGCCCCCCTCCGGGCTTCGGGCCTCCGGGGGGGGCTCCCCCGGGCTTCGGGCCTCCTCCGGGCGGACCGGGCGGGCCTCCCCCGGGCTTCGGGCCTCCTCCAGGCGGACCGGGCGGGCCTCCTCCGGGCTTCGGGCCTCCGGGTGGACCGCAAGGCGGGGCTCCTCCGGGGTTTGGCCCCCCGGGTG
>CAZSDX010000662.1:0-3572 GCA_964605685.1 uncultured Polyangiaceae bacterium | reverse complement strand
CGCCGGCTTGCTGGTGAGCCGCTCGACGTAGCAGCTGCCTCCGCGGGGGTCGATGGTGCCGGCGACGCCGCTCTCCTCGGCGATGATCTGCTGGGTGCGCAGCGCGATGGAGACCGCCTCCTCCGTGGGCAGGGCGTAGGTCTCATCCAGGCTGTTGGTGTGGAGCGACTGGGTGCCGCCGAGGATGGCTGCCAGCGCCTGGATCGCCACCCGGGCCACGTTGTTGTAGGGCTGCTGGGCGGTGAGCGAGACGCCCGCGGTCTGGGCGTGGGTGCGGAGCTTCATGCTCTCCGCCTTCTTCGCGCCGTAGCGCTCCTTGAGGAAGCGGGCCCAGAGGCGGCGGGCGGCGCGGAACTTGGCGATCTCCTCGAAGAAATCGTTGTGCACGTCGAAGAAGAAGGAGAGGCGCGGGGCGAAGTCGTCGACGTCCATGCCGCGCTGGAGGCAGCTCTCGACGTAGGCGAGGCCGTCGGCGAGGGTGAAGGCGAGCTCCTGGGCGGCGGTCGCCCCCGCCTCCCGGATGTGGTAGCCGCTGATGGAGACCGTGTTCCAGCGGGGGACCTCGCGGCTGCAGAACTCGATCATGTCGGTGACGATCCGCATGGCCGGGCGCGGGGGGACGAGCCAGGCGTGCTGGGCGATGAACTCCTTGAGGCAGTCGTTCTGGACGGTGCCGCCGATCTTCGAGCGGGGGATGCCGCGGACGTCCGCCAGGGCGATGTAGAAGCAGAGCAGCACGATGGCCGGACCGTTGATGGTCATGCTGGTGGTGACCTGATCCAGCGGGATGTCCTTGAAGAGGACGTCCATGTCCCGGAGGGTGTCGACGGCGACCCCGCACATCCCGACCTCGCCCAGCGACCGGGGAGAGTCGCTGTCGTAGCCCATGAGCGTCGGGAAATCGAAGGCGGTCGATAGCCCCGTTTGCCCCTGGGAGAGGAGGAATTTGAAGCGCTGGTTGGTCTGCTCCGGGGTGCCGAAGCCCGCGAACATCCGCATGGTCCAGAGCCGCGAGCGGTACATCGTCGGCTGGACGCCGCGGGTGAACGGGTACTCGCCGGGCATCCCGAGGTCCTTCAGGTAGTCGATGGGGACGTCCGCCGGGGTGAGTACGTCCGGGATCTCGACGCCGCTCCAGGTGGTGAACTCGGGGGATCGAGGGGGCATCTTCCGGAGCGAATTGGCCACCGTGCCATCCCGCCAGGCGCGCACCGCCGCCTGGATCTCCTGGAGCGAGGCGTCCCCGGGGGGCTCCCCCTCGGCGGTGTACGCGCGGGGAGCCGCGCCGTTCTCGGGGGGCGAGGGGGCAGGAGAGGCAGGAGGGCGATCGTCAGCGGCCATGAGCGCGACTCTAGCAGCGAACCCGCCGGGTGATAACCTGGGGCCCATGGCCGACGACAACCGCGGGAAAGGAGGCTCCGTCGACAGCTACGAGGCCAGGTACATGGCCAACGAGGGGAAGATGCTCCGCCGGGAGAAGGTCGTCTGGGGCCTCCACTGGCTCCTGCTCCTCCCCATCCCGCTTTGCCTGGTGCTCACCGGGATGATCCTCGCCGGTGTGGGGAGCAGGCCTGCCCCGCTCTTCATGGCCATCCTGCCCCTGGGCCTCTCGGCGCTGTTCTCCCTGCTCTGGATCCTCTTCCGCGTGCTGCGGGTGCACGTGACCGAGAAGACCGTCCACATCCAGTACGGCATCTTCGGCCCCCAGATCCCGGTGGCCGCGATCACCTCCTGCCGGGTCGTGGACTACGAGCTCTCCACCTACGGCGGCTGGGGGATCCGCTACGGGATCGACGGCTCCTGGGCCTACTCCCTCGCCGGGGACTCGGGGCGCGTCGTGGAGATCTGCTGGCAGGAGGGCGGGAAGCAGAAGAAGGTCGTCGTCTCCTCCGAGGATCCCGACGCCCTCGCCGCCTCGATCCTGCTGGCCCAGGCCGGCGCCGCTCCCCGGCTCCGCGCCCCCAGCGAGGCGTCCTCCTCGCCGCTCGCGTCCTCCTCCGAACCTGCCGAGGACGAGGCGCTCCTGGAGGAAGCCAGGCGGGAGAAATCCGCCCGCCGCTAGCCGCTCTGGAGCAGCTCCCGCGCGCCGCGGAGCGCCGCGGTCAGGGCGGGATCTCGCTGGCAGGCCAGGACGAAGGGGCCCCAGGCGCGGGCGGCGCGCAGGTTGACCTCCAGGTTGACCAGGAAGAGCTGGACCCACTCGGCCCCTGCGGCCCCGGAGATCCAGCGGAAGGAGGCAAGGGCTGGCTCCAGACCGCGGGCGCGCAGGCTGAGGCCGACGGTGAGGGCGTAGCGCAGCGACGGCTCCTCCGGGAAGTCGTGCCCCTTGCCCTTGCCCTGGAGGATGTCGTCGAGGCTCTGGAGCCGGTCGTAGAGCGACAGGAACGCGCGGAATTCCTCCGCCGTCGGGCCGCCCACGGCGGGCTCGACCCCGAGGCCGGCGGCGTGGAGTTGGCTGGCCATCGCCCAGGACCGCGGCGAAGGCCAGGCCGGTCGCTGGTGGTCGATCCGGTGGAGCAGCACCGGCCGGTACGACAGGAACGCCACGATCTGCTCGTGGATACCCCGCTCGATGGCGTGGAGCTTGAAGCTCTCGAAATCCGGCAGCACCTCCAGGTGCAGGAAGCGGTTGCCCAGGGGCGCGGGCATGTCAAACACGCTGGCCCGATCCTCCTTCCGGTTGCCCGCGGCCCACAGGAACCAGCCGTCCGGCACCTGGTAGCTGCCCACGCGCCGGTCCAGGATGAGCTGCTGCGCGATCCCCTGCACCGCCGGCGGCGCCATGTTCAGCTCGTCCAGGAAGAGCACGCCCCGCCCGTCGCGCGGCAGGAACTCCGGCGGATACCAGCGGGCCACGCCGTGCTCGGGCACCGGGAGGCCCCGCAGGTCCGTCGGCGCGAGCTGGCTGAGCCGCACGTCGATCAGGTCAAGGCCGTGCTCGGCCGCCGCCTGGGCCACCACGCTCGACTTCCCTATCCCCGGCGGGCCCCAGATCATCACGCTGGCCAGGAGGCGCCGCTCGATCAGCCGGGCAAGGTAGGCGCGGAGCTGCGATGGCGTCACGGCACCTCGCCTCGCCCGAGGAGCGCCCGGACCCGCGCCAGCCACGGGCCGCCCAGCTCCGGCTGCACCATGCTGGCGTAGGCCGCGTAGCCCATCAGGTAGGCCTCGAAGTCCTCCCGACCCCGCGCCTGGGAGGCGACCCCGTGGCGCTCGCAGTTGGCCAGCAGCGCCCGGAAGTTCCTCCGTTCCTCCCGCGGGAGGCGGCACCCCTCGTTCACCACCACCCCGGTCACCTGCTGCCGCTGCGAGCGCCGTAGCACCTTGCGCTTGGCCGCGTTCTCCAGAAATCCTTCCTGCTGGAGGATGCTGTTGATCCACCAGAAGACCCGCCCCACATCCCCGGGCTCGCGCGCGAAGGAAAAGGTGAGGTCGTCCGCGTAGCGCGTGTAGCGAGCCTCCATCCTCGCCGCGAGCCCGGAGAGCCGCGCGTCGAGGCGGCGGCAGACCAGGTTGGCGATCGCCGGCGAGGTCGGCGCTCCCTGGGGCAAGACGCTCGGCCAGGCCACCGC
>CAZSDX010000661.1:0-3617 GCA_964605685.1 uncultured Polyangiaceae bacterium | reverse complement strand
GGCCCAGGCGGCGGCCCGGTCCAGCGGCGCCAGCGGCAGCGGCCGGAGCACCTGGAGGAACGAGGCGTGGGTGCGCTCCGCCCGCGCCGCGTCCTCCGCGCTCGCCTCCAGGATCACCGAGATGTCCCCCGACGCGATGGCAGGCCCCAGGTAACCCGTCCCGTCCAGGCCCGAATTGGCCGGGAAACTCGTGAGAAATTCGGAGAAATTTTCGATGTGCAGGATGGCCCGGCGCATGCGAAGCGAGCGGATCATCCGCTCCATGCGCGCCTGCCACTCGCCCAGGTAGCGCATGCCGGCGACGATGCGCGAGCCGGAGGTCGAGTAGATCTCCACGCCGCTCAGCGGCCCCTTGTCCGCGGAGGAGCGGGCCGCCAGCTCGTGCACCAGGGCGCTCTTGCCGGCGCCGCTGGGCCCCAGCAGCAGCACGCCGACCTTCCTCGATCCCAGCAGCAGATCCGTCAGCAGCCCCAGCTCTCGCTCCCGCTGGAAGGCCCGGTCCAGCAGCCCCATCGCCGCCTCCTGGTGGAGCGCACGGCAGGCTTCGTCCAGCCCGTCCGGCATCGGCGGGAAGCGGCTCCGCAGGTCGTCCGGATCCTCCCGCTCGGCCCTGGCCTCCTCCGCCGGGTCTTCCCGGGAAGGGCGCCAGGAGACGGTGAGCGTCTCGACGGACTCGGTCCCCTCGTAGGCCGCCGCCCGGAGCCTCGATAGCGGCGCCATGAAGAACTCGTGGCGGACGAACTCCTCGACCCAGACCTCCAGGTCCGCCACGTCATCGATGCGCTGGCGCAGGCCCAGCCTCGGCAGGAAGATCTCCACCGCCCCTTGGAGCGGCTCCCCCCGGGGGATCTTCGCTCCCTGGGCCGAGGCCGGGCGCACCAGCACCGAGAACCGCATCGGCACCGGGGTGAGCCGCCGCTGCTGCCGCGCGCGGAGCGTCACGTCCACCCGGCGCAGCTCCAGCCGGGGCCAGTGGGTGGTCGCCTCCCGGAGATCGCCGTGATCCTCCTCCAGGAGCCGCTGCAGGGTGAGCGCCAGGTCCGCGCGGGCGGCGCTCGCGTCCGTCCCGAAGGCGGTCAGCTCCGGTCGCCCCAGCACCGACATGGTGACGCCGGTCCCCGCGTGGTGCCGCACGAAGAGGTTGAATTTTTTGTCCATGAGCAGGCCAAGGGGAGAGCAAGGCCCCGGTGGGCCCAAACTCCGCCCCAGCATAGCGGTCTTGCGCTCGTTGCGTGGATGACTTGCAGGCCGGCCTGGGCTGAGGTTAACGTGGGCTCCTCCCCCGGGGAGCCTCGCGATTTGTCCGGCCAGCTTGCAGCGAGGTGAAAGAAGTGCGCTAAACGGCCGTCGGGCTCCGGTTCTCTCCCAGAAAACCTGCCCGCGTACCCCGGATAGATGGTCGGACTCCGCCCCCCTTCGCAGGAGCCACCATGAGCCGGAAACCTCTCCCCACCCCGCTGCGCCCTGACACGGTGCTGGTGCGCGGTGGGACGATCCGCACCGATCAGGACGAGACCTCCGAGGCGGTCTTCCTGACCTCGGGCTTCGTCTACGACAGCGCCGAGCAGGCGGAGGCCACCTTCAACGGGCAGACCTCCCGCTGGGTCTACTCCCGCTTCGGCAACCCCACCGTCGCCAACCTGGAGCGTCGCCTGGCGACCCTGGAGGGGGCCGAGGCCTGCCGCATGACCGCCACGGGGATGGCCGCGGTCCACGCCGCGCTCCTCGCTCACCTGAAGACCGGCGACCGGGTGGTGGCCTCCCGGGCCCTCTTCGGCTCCTGCCACTGGATCGTCTCCACCCTCCTCCCGCGCTACGGGATCTCCTCCACCTTCGTCGACGGTCACGACCTCGACGCCTGGCGCCAGGCCCTCTCCTCGCCCGCCGCCCTGGTGCTCCTGGAGACCCCCTCCAACCCCATGCTCGACCTCGTCGACCTGCCCGCCGTCGCCGCCCTCGCCCACCAGGCGGGCGCCCTCGTGGTGGTCGACAACGTGTTCGCCACCCCGCTGCTCCAGCACCCGCTGCGCCTCGGCGCCGACGTGGTCGTCTACTCCTGCACCAAGCACATGGACGGCCAGGGGCGCGCCCTCGGCGGCGCGGTCCTCGGCCCGCAGAAGTGGGTGGACGAGACCCTTCAGCCCTTCCTCCGCAACACCGGACCCGCCCTCTCTCCCTTCAACGCCTGGGTGATCCTCAAGGGCCTGGAGACGCTCCGCCTCCGCGTCGACGCCATGTGCGCCCGCGCCCTCGCCCTCGCCTCCTTCCTCGAAGCTCACCCCGCCGTCGCGTCCGTCCGCTACCCCTTCCTCCCGTCGCACCCCCAGGCCGCCCTCGCTCGCTCCCTGATGTCCGCGGGAGGTACCCTGGTCACCTTCTCCCTCCGCGGCGGCAAGGAGGCCGCCTTCCGCTTCTGCGACGCGCTCCGGCTCATCGACATCTCCAACAACCTGGGGGATGCCCGCTCCCTCATCACCCACCCGGCCACGACGACCCATATGCGCATCGGCCCCGAGGAGCGCGTCCGCCTCGGCATCTCCGACGGAACCCTCCGCCTCTCCGTGGGCCTCGAAGACGCGGACGACCTCCGCGACGACCTCGCTCGCGGCCTCGACGCCGCCGGAGGTCTCTCGTGACCCTCCCCCTCCGCATCGGCGTCATCAACCTGATGCCCCGCCTCGAGACCTACGAGCCTTCCCTCCGCTCCGCGCTTTCCCCGGAGGATTCTCCCCAGCGCTGTGTGGAGCTTGTGGGCATCCGCCTCGCCTCCCACGGCTACCGGAGCAGCGACCCAGAGTTCCTCCGCGCCCGCTACCGGAGCTACGACGAGGTCACCCGCGAGGCGCCTCTCGACGGTCTGCTGCTCACCGGGGCGCCGGTGGAGACCCTTGATTTCCCTGCCGTTCACTACTGGGAAGAGCTGGCTTCCCTGCTCCGCCGCGCCCGCAGGGAGGTTCCCTCCACCCTCGGCCTGTGCTGGGGCGCCATGGCCCTCGCCTTTCTGGAGGGCATCGCCAAGGTCAACCTCCCGCAGAAAGTCTTTGGCGTCTTCGACCACGAGTTCTCCCCGGAAGGACGCGCCTGGCTCCCTTCCCTCGGCGGCTCCTACCGCTGCCCCCAGAGCCGCCACGCCGGCCTCGACGATGCTTCCGTGGCGCGGGCCACCCGGGACGGGCGCGTGCGGTCGCTGGCCCGCAGCGACGCCACGGGGCACACGCTGCTGGTCACCGGAGATCGCCGCGTGGTGATGCACCTCGGCCACCCGGAGTACGAGCCGTCGCGCATCGCCTTCGAGTGGGACCGGGACCGCGCCGCGGGTCGTGAGGGCGTCTCCTCCCCCGCGGGCTTCGACCCGGGAGGGCGCACGCCGTTGCTCCCCTGGGAGGCGGACTCCCGGGCCTTCTTCCGGGCCTGGATCGGCGGGCTGCTGGCGGCGGGTTCCTCACCCCCCGACCCCCTCTCCGTCTCCCGCGGAGAGGGGGAGAGCTCCAGCAGAGGGGATGGGAAGAGGAGCCGCGTGGATCATGGTACGGGGTTCTTTCCCCCGCTGTAGCCTCCTCCATCTGCTGGGGATCTCCCCCTCTCCGCGGGAGACGGAGAGGGGGCCGGGGGGGTGA
>CAZSDX010000660.1:0-3639 GCA_964605685.1 uncultured Polyangiaceae bacterium | reverse complement strand
CGGCGCCCACCACGGCGGCGTCCGCGCCAGCTCCGTCCACGTCGTCGAGCGTGAGGGCCCCGACGGGAAAAACGTCCTCGTCGCCCAGCTCGCCGGCTGGGGCGAGGCAAGGCTCTCCTTCGACCCCCTCCCCTCCGGCGACGGCGAGGCGGTCACCCCCCAGGCCCGCTCCATGGCCCCCGAGCAGGCTCGCGAGTCCGGCCAGGAGGTCAGCCAACGCACCGACCTGTGGGGCCTCTCCCTCATGCTCTACGAGGCCCTCGCCGGGCGCCACCCCCTCGGCGCTTACCGCTCCATGGGCGACCTCATCCTGGCCATCTGCGTCCAGGAAATTCCCAGGCTCACCGCCTTCGCCCCGGACGCCGACCCCGCCCTCGCCGACCTCGTCGCCCGCGGGCTCCAGCGCAACGTCGACAAACGCCCCGACTCCGCCCAGGAATTCATCAAGGCCCTCGCCCCCCTGGCCGGCCCCATGGCCTCCTTCCCCCCCGAGGAAGACGCCGACAACGACGCCCCCAAGGCCCCCCTCCAGCCCTCCGGCGGCCTCTCCGGTGGCCTCAAGATCGCCATCGTCGTCGCCCTGGTGATCGCCGCCGTCTCCGCCGTGCTCCTCTTCCAGATGAAGTGACCGCCAGCGACGCCCCCGGCCCGGCTCACTCCTTCGGGAAGGACCGCACCTCGTTGGCCGAGTGCGCCACCATGTCGAGGAACTGCCCCCGCGACACGGGGCGGCACCCCAGCGACGCCAGGTGCGGCGTCATCTGCTGCGCGTCCAGGAACCGGAACCCCGCCCCGTGGAGCCGCTCCGCCAGCGACGCGAACGCCACCTTCGAGGCGTCCGTCTCCCGGTGGAACATCGACTCCCCGGCAAACATCGCCCCCACCGCCAGCCCATAGATCCCCCCCACCAGCTCGCCCGTATGAAGGTTCCATACCTCGACGCTGTGGGCCCAGCCGAGCTCGTGGAGCTCACAGAAACCTTGCCGGAGCTCGTCGGTGATCCAGGTGCCTTCCTCCCGGTCCCCGCAGCTATCGATGACGCGGGAGAAGGCCTGATCGACGGTGACCCGGAAGGGCTTGACGCGCATGGCGCGGCGGAGGCTCCGGGAGAAGTGGGGCGGCTGGTCGAGGAGGAGAACCGCGCGAGGATCCGGGGAGCACCAGGGGACCAGCTTCGGCGAGACCGGCCACGGGAAGATCCCCTGGCGGTAGGCGGCGAGCAGGGTACCCGGGGCGAAGTCGCCGCCGAGGCAGATGATCCCCTGGGGGCCGACGCCGCGCCTGGCGCTGGGAAACACGAAGCGCGAAACGGGAGGTTCGATGGGGGTATGGATGCGGTTGCTCACCGAGCGCAAAGCTAGCACCCGGCAAGCCCCCGCGGGAGCGGTTCCCTGGTACCCCGGGGCCAGCGGACCCAGGCGAGGACCCGAGAGCCTTGGGTCTCGGGCGCGGTTGTGCGAAAGGGCCGGGTGTGCGCGCACCTCCGTATGCCTTCCTGAGCCCGCCCAACCTGCTCACCTACATCTCCGTGGCGACGGGCCTCTACGCGCTCGTGGCGGTGCAGGGCCCCGAGGGCAGGGCGCTGGCAGGGCTCTGCATCGGGGTCTCCGCCATCGCGGACGCCTTCGACGGGCGCTTCGCCAGGCTCTTCCCCCGGGACGAGGACGCCCAGCGCTTCGGGGGGCAGATCGACAGCCTGGCGGACGCCATCGCCTTCGGGGTCACCCCGCCCATCTGCCTCTACCGGCTGGCGCAGCCCCCCGAAGGCCCGCTCCGGTGGCTCTGGATGCTGGGGGCCCTCTTCTACACCCTGGCCGCGGTGACGCGCCTGGCCTACTTCAACCTCTCCCTGGACGACGAAGAAGGAAAAACCGGCTTCGTCGGCGTACCGACGACCCTCCTCGGCCTCTTCTGGACGCTGCTTCTCCTGATCGCCCCGGGCCCCTGGCTGGCCCTGGGTTGCCTGCTGGCTGGCGGGGCGGCCATGGTGGCGCCCTTCAAGATAAGCCGCCCCAACTTCGTCGTCCGGCTGGTGATGTTCCTGGCCGCGGCTGGCGCATGCGTGGCCCACGCCCTCGCGCTCCGGGGCTGATCACGGGCACTTGTTCGGCTGGCCCTTCACGTCGCAGGTCAACCCCTGGCAGCACACCGCGGCGAAGCAGCTCTCCTCCCCGGAGCAGTCGAAGGTGCAGCTCAACCCCTTGCACGAACCGCCTCCGTGGCACGACTTCTCCCCCGAGCACAGGATCGCCGAGGTCACCGCCCCGCTCGCCACGCCCCCGAAGCAGCTCTCGTCCCCGGAGCACTCCACCTCGCAGGTCGACCCCTCGCACTTGACCCCGCTCTGGCACGACTTCTCCCCATCGCACACGACCTTCACGTCCTGCCCCTGGGCGCTCACGCCCCCGAAGCAGCTCCCGTCTCCCTCGCAGCTCACCACGCACGAGGCCGCGCCGCACTTGACCCCCCCCTGGCACGCCTTCTCTCCCTCGCAGTCCACCTGACAGCTCGCCGCCTGACCGCAATCCACCCCGCCGAAGCAGCTGTTGTCCCCGCACTCCACCCGGCACACCGTCCCCGCAGGGCACACCGGCTTCCCCTGGTTGCACGAGCCCGGACCGGAGCAGTCCACCACGCAGACCCCCGCCGCGTCGCAGACCCCAACCTTCCCACAGAGCTGCTGGCAGAGCAGTGGATCCCCCACCTGACCGCCCTGCCCTCCTCCGCCGCCCTGCCCTCCCCCGCTGCTCCCTGCCGTAGCCCCGCCGCTCCCGCCCTTTCCGGCCTCGCTCCCTCCCGCCCCGGCGTCGCTCCCCGCGATCCCTGCTCCCCCTCCGGCGCCTGCCCCTCCTCCCTCGCCGCCTTCCCCCGCAGACGCGCCGCCTTCCCCCGCAGACGCGCCGCCTTCCCCGCCGACCTCCCCGGAACCGCCGCTCCCGGCCTCGCTCCCCCCTTCGCCGCCCTCTCCGACCGCCTCGTTGCCTCCGACCGCCTCGCTGCCGCTCTCTCCGCCGGCTCCGGCCTCCGAGGAGGTCCCGCCTGACCCTGGCGGGGTGGCGCCGAAGAGATCTTCGCCCCCGGAGGAGCCGCAGCCAGCGAGGAGCACCAGGGAGAGCAGAAAGACAGCGTTCACCCGGAGATCATCCGGTCAACTCAGCCGCCTGGCAAGCAGCTCTTCCAGCTCGACGATGGCCTTGCTGAAGCCCTCGATCCCCTCGGCCAGCTTGTCCTTGGCCATCGGATCCTGCTCGTGCATCGCCCGGAAGATCGCCTCGTTCATCTCGATCTTCGCCTCGCCTTTCTCCTGGGCGGTGGCCGGGTCCAGCTTCCGGGGGAGGTCGCCCTCGGTGGCCTCCAGCTCCGCCAGGAGCTTGGGGGCGATGGTGAGCAGGTCGCAGCCCGCCAGCTCGATGATCTCGCCGGTGTTGCGGAAGCTGGCCCCCATCACCTCCACCTTGTACCCGTGGCGCTTGTAGTAGTTGTAGATCCGCGTCACCGACAGCACGCCTGGATCCTCGTGGGCGGGGTAGCTCTCCCGGCCGGTCTTCTTCTTGAACCAGTCGAGGATGCGGCCGACGAAGGGGGAGATGAGGGTGACGCCCGCCTCGGCGCAGGCCACCGCCTGGTGGAAGCCGAACA
>CAZSDX010000659.1:0-3650 GCA_964605685.1 uncultured Polyangiaceae bacterium | reverse complement strand
TGACTCATCCATGCCGAAAGCATATCACAAATTCTGTGTTAGAAACCCTCTGACGTCATCGCTGCGTTGCGGCACCTCGTCGATGCGCTCGACGCTCCACCTGCTGTGCCCCTCGAAGAAAGGAACCCTGAATGAGTCGCTCTCTGCTTGCCTTTATCCCCGTCCTCGCCATCGTCGGAGCGTGCTCGCGCGAGTCGCCGCCAGCGCCTGCCGCGACCTCGAGCGCTGTCACGGCGCCGACCGCTGGTTCGGCGTCGGACGCGCTCGACCGGATGGACACGCGCGCCCCGGTCCCTCTCCTACCGATGATGGCGAACCACCAGAAGCAGAACATGCGCGACCACCTCATGGCCGTGCAGGAGATCGTCGCGGCGCTCGCCACGGATGACTTCGCTGCCGTCGAGCGCGCCGCGGGGCGTATCGGCTTCTCCAAGCAGATGGGCCAGATGTGCACGCACATGGGGGCCGGCGCGCCGGGCTTCACGGAGCAGGCGCTCAACTTCCATCACACTGCCGACCGCATCTCCGCAGCAGCTCGGGATCGCGACCGCGCCCGGGTGATGACGGAGCTTGGCGCGACCCTGCAGACCTGCACCTCGTGCCACGCGGCGTGGAAGCAGCAGGTGGTCGATGAGCCAACCTGGACGCGCCTGACCTCCTCGGCGCCACCGACGCACGGCGCCCCGCACTGAGGCGGGCGCCCAGCGATCGGGGGGCCGAGCGGCTCACCCCACCAGCTTCGTGAGCATCGCCATCCCGCGCGCGGCCTCGGCGGGCGTCGCGTCGGCGAGCTCGAGGTACACGCGCCCGCTCTCGTTGAAGTCCTCGGTGTTCACGCACCAGCGCTCGTTCGCGCGCGTGGCCAGCTCGATCTCGGCGGCGAGCTTGTGCAGCGCGGCCTTCACGACGCGGTAGCTGGTGCCCTTGGGGAAGCGGAGCGCGATCTGCGGCTCGGGCGTTCCGTAGCGGCTCTCGCCCTGGCTCACCGTCTTCGTCGTCTGCGTGTTCTTTGTCGTCGTGCTCATCGTCGTCCTCCGCGGCGCGTCGTGCGAAGTGCCCGTCGCGTGAGGACATACAACTGCGTCACCAAGGCTCTCGTTTCGGTCGCTCTCTCGGGTTGGCTCGACGGGTGGCCCTTTCACCGCTTCTTCTCCCGCGCCCAGTGGAACGTCGATCGCCTCGGGCTCTTCGTCGCTGCCCTGCTGCGGGAACTGCGCATCGTCTGGTCGGTCATCATCGACGACACCCTCTGCCGCCACAAGGGCGCCCACGTCTTCGGTGCCACCTTGCACGTCGCCCCCGTCACCAGCACTGGCAAGTACAAGAACTTCGTGCGCGGTCACGGCTGGGTTGTTCTCTCCGTCCCCTGGTCGCCGCACCCTTGGTCGGTGCCGATCCTCTTTCACCTCTACCGCGGCAAGGGCAACGACTGGCCCAAGAAGACCCAGCTGGCGCGCGAGCTGCTGGGCGTGTTCGTCGACTGGCTGGGCAAGGATATGCCCGTGCGGGTCTTGCTCGACAGCGGCTACGTGGCGCGCGACGTCGTCGCCGGCTGGCCCAAGAACCTCACGTTTTTCGGGGCCTTGCGCACCAACGCCACTCTCTTTGCTCCGCTGGCCAAGCCGGCTGGGCGCCGCCGTCGTGGCGACTCCCCGCCGCCATTTCCCGACTGGACACGAAGCGCAGAGAATTTGCGCCTCCCCGCCCCCGCGTGCACCGTCTCTGGGTGCGGCTACTCCGACTCCTGCCCGTGCTGCTCGCGGTCGCCTGCGCGAGTGCCTCGTCCCCGGTCCCGCCGCCGGCCATCGCCGCAGCTCCTCCGCCCCTCTCCGCCCCCCCCCCCGCCCCGGAAGCATCCATCCCGGAGGCCCCCGCCCCGCCCCCCCCACCCGCCCCGGTCTTCCCCCGGGACGCCGCGGAGCGAGGGCGCCTGGAGCGCTCCCTGGCGGCGATCCTTGACGGAGCGCAGGGGCAGGGGCTCGTCCATGGGGTGATGATCCTCGACGCGGAGACCGGGGAGGTCCTGTTCACTCGCAACGAGGATTCCCCCCTCACCCCGGCCTCCAACACCAAGCTCTTCACCACCCTCGGAGCCCTCGACCTGCTGGGCGCGGAGCACCGACCAGAGGTTCGCTTCGAGCTGGCCGGGGTCAAGGGCTCCCGGGCGGCGACCCTGATCGTCGACGGACAGCTCTGTCCGCTGGGTTCCCCCTTCGATCTCGTCATGGAGAAGGCCGCCGCGCCGCTCCTCAAGGCGCTGGCGGAGCGCAAGATCGCCCGCATCGACCGGCTGGTCGTCCGCACCCCCGCGCTGGTGGCTCCGGATCGCTTCAAGGAGCTGGACCTGGCCGAGCACCGCGACCGCACCGCGGCCCGGCTCCGCAAGGTGCTCGGCAAGGCGAAGGTGGCGCTGGGGAAGCTGGTCCGCGACACCGAGGCGGAAGGGGAGCTGGTGGCCCGCCACCCGGGCCCCACGCTGGCCGAATGGATCGCCCCGGTCAACCAGCTCTCCCACAACGGGCTGGCGGACGGGCTCTGCCAGCACCTCGGGCTGCTCAAGGGAAAGGGCGCCAGCTACGCGGAAGGGACGCGCCTGGTGCGCGAGGCCATCGAGGCCCGGAAGATCGCCTCCCCCACCCTGGCGGACGGCTCCGGCCTCTCCCGGCAGAACCGGATCTCCGCCCGGAGCATCGCCGCCCTGCTGCGCGACGCCCGCGACGTCGCCCCCTTCGTCGCCTCCCTCTCCGTCGCCGGGGAGAACGGGACGCTGGCCGCGCGCCTCAAGGACACCCCGCTCCAGGGGCGTGTGCGAGGCAAGACCGGCACCCTCAAGGAGGTGATCGCCACCAGCGGCTACCTCGACCACCCCGGCGACGGGAGGCGCTACGTCTTCGCGCTGGTGACCAACGGCATCGAGGAGGGAAAAGGCGCCGAGGCGCGCCAGCTCCACGATGCGCTCCTTGGAGCGCTGGGTAGCTGGTAATTCTCCTGGCTCCGCCCGTTTGTCGCCCCGGGGCGACGCCTTCAGCCGGAACACTCCACCGTAGGAGACCAGGATCTCCCCGCCGTGCTCGGCCAGCCCGTTGAGACGCTGGGGCGAGGGAAGGACGGCGATCTGCTGCCAGCGATCACCTTCTTCGAGGCGATAAAGGGTCTGGCCGGTGAAGCCGTAGAGCGTCCCTCCGGAGGTGCTGAAGGCGTCCAGGAAGGAGCCCTCCGGCGCGGGCGGCAGCGCCTGGAACTGGCCGTCCGTGGCGCGAAAAAGCTCTGCCGGTTTCCTCCCCAGGTACGAAGTCAAACTACCCCCGGCAGAGCCGGGGGCTTGTTGAGGAGGACCGCTCAAAGCGGTTGGTTTAGGAGCCGCTCACGAGCGGCTGGTTGCTGGAGCCGCACAAGGCGGCTCGGTTCCATGGGCCACCCGAGGGTGGCTGGTCAAAGCAGCCGCAACTGCTCCAGCCGCTTGTCCTCCTCTTCTTGATGCCGGATGTATTCCCGGATCGTCTTCTCATCCCTGCCGACCGTGGACACGAAGTACCCGCGAGCCCAGAAGTGCTGGCCCGTGAAGTTCTTCCGGTGCCCGACAAACACACGGGCGATGTGGATGGCGCTCTTACCCTTGAGGTAGCCGACCACCTGCGCCACCGAGTATT
>CAZSDX010000658.1:0-3661 GCA_964605685.1 uncultured Polyangiaceae bacterium | reverse complement strand
CGGTCGCCGCAGCGCGGACCCGGGCCCGGGCGATCCAGGCCGCGGAGCAGGCCATCGAGATCCAGGACCAGGTGCTCCGCCGCGTCCTCGAAAAGGAGAAGCGATGAGCGCTCGACGCCCGCTCTCCCTCCTCGTTCTGGCAGCGCTCCTGCTTGCCTGCGGCGCCAAGCAGGCCCCGAACACCCCGCCTTCCCCCGGAGGCGCGGGGGATCCTCCTCCTCCGGCGCCCCCTTCGCAGGCGACTCCCGGGGTGCAACCCCAGCCGACTTCCCCCTCGTCGACCTCGCCGTTTGCCTCGCCTCCGCCCATCGCGGGGGCACCGATGCCCGAGTCCTGGCCGCGGGAGATGCAGATCCTGGGGGCGATGATCACCCTGGAGAACGAGATGAGGCAGCTCCAGGGGGCGCTCTCGACCTGCGACGTGGCCTGCCGCTCGCTGGCGTCGATGGAGCGGGCGGTGAAGATCGTCTGCTCGCTGACCCAGGGAGAGGATCAGGCCCGGTGCGAGGAAGCGCGGAAGCGCCTGCGAGAGGCGCGGACCCGGGTGCGAGCGTCCTGCAAGACCTGTCAGGATGGAACCCAGACGGACCCGGACGCCCCCGGGTAAGCTCAGCGCTTGGACTCCGGCTCGACGTCGCCGGGAGGGGTGAATTGCTCGAAGAACCCCGGGGCAGCGGCGGAGAGCCAGGAGGCCATGGACCCGCTCATCTGCTGCATCGCGGCGGCGATCTCGAAGGAGCTCTGGCTGTTGAGGGCGGCGAGGGTCTGCTCGGAGGCGGCGGCGAACTCGCTGGCGAACACCGAGTCGCGGAGCGGGTCATCGATGTCGACCCCGTGCTCGTCGAACCAGGCGAGGGCCTCTTCTTCCGAGAGCTTCACCACCTCCACCGCCTCCTCCTCGAAGAGCGGATTCACCGACAGGAGCCTCACCGGCGGGTCCGTCTCCAGCAGCCCTCCCTCGCCTTGATCCCACTGGGTGAGCAGCAGGCAGGTCATGCCCTCGAAGACGGGCAGCGGCCCCACCTCCAGCAGCAGCCCGGGCACCGGCTCGTGCTCCACGTTCCGGAGCGCCAGCGCCAGGTGCCCCAGGAGCTGCCCCAGCGGCTCCAGCTCCTCCGGCTCGTAGTCGCCGGCCACGCACAGCAGCAGCTCGGCGCCTCCCGGGGCCCAGCCGAAGGTGCGGGCGCAGAGCCCCGCGGTGGCGATGTAGGTGGTCGGTGGTTCGTCCTCGTCCTCGTCGTCGACGAAGAAGAGCACCCGGACGGGGGCCTCCTCCGGGTGGTTCGAGGCGATCTCGATCTCCTGGTCGGGTTCGTCGTCGATCCACGCGAGGAACCCCCGCCTGGCGCGCTCGGTGTCTTCCTTCTGGGCCATCGAAGCGAGGCAGTATGGCGCCAGCCGCCCTGCTCTGTCTATTCTCGCGGCGACATGCTCCTCGCTCGCCTGTTGCGCGTCGCGTCGTTGCTCTTGCCCGCCGGGTGCCTGGCCTCCGGCGCCTCGGGGCCCATCCTGAAAGAGCCCCCCGTCGCGTCGCTGAGGCCCTGCTACGTACCCCGGGCGGATCGCTTCTATTTCGAGAGCGACTGGCTCCAGATCAAGGGCCGCGAGCTGGATGCTCTCCGCTTCGGCAACGCGCTCTGGTGGCTGGGCGAGGCAAGCTGGAACGAGTCCTTCAACCCCCAGGAGGTGTACGGCGCCGAGCAGGCGATCTTCGGCACCCTGTCCCGTGCCCCCCAGCGGGAGCAACCCGCCGCCTTCCGGCAGGCCAGGATGCTCTACCTGGAGGAGCGCGACGAGCCCCTCGCCCCCGCGCTCATCGGCGTGCAGCTCGTCGGCCAGCGGGGGTTCTTCTACGTCAAGCGGCTTACCCGCGGGAAGCGCAAGGATCCCGGTGGCGGTTCCTGCTGGGGGGAGCTGACCATCCGGGAGCAGCGCCCCCTCACCCCCGCCGAGGCCCAGCCCGCCCTGGATTGCGCTCAGACGCTGATGGTCGACCGCGTCCGCGCCGAGCCCTGGAGCCCGCTCCCCGAGGAGGGGCGTGAGACACACTACCTCGTCGAGTACCAGGACGCCTCCCTCCACGGGCTGGCCCAACACAGCTCGCTGGTGTCCAACATCGACGGCGTGAAGCTCGAAAAACTCCAGGAGTGTCACCGGCTCTTCCAGGGGCTGAGCCGCATGCGCCCGGTCATCCCGCCTCCTGGTGCCGTCAGTGGGTGAACACCAGGGTCCCCTCGCCGTTGGCCTCGATCCCGTGCCACTCCGGGGGCAGCGGGGGGTCGGTCCACTCGAAGATCCAGGCGGCGTCGACGGGCGCAAGGTTGACGCAGCCGTGGCTCCTCGGGGTGCCGAACTTCTCGTGCCAGTAGGCCGCATGCAGCGCGTAGTCGTGGTGAAAGTAGAGGACGTAGGGCACGTCCGACAGCGAGTAGTCGCTCCCCTCGGCCCGGTCGCCGCTCATGGTCGCGGTGACGTGCTTGGACTGCACCCGGTACATCCCCTTGATGGTGGCGTGGCTGGTCTCCGGATCCCCCTCGCCGCCGACCCCGGTCGACACACGGGTCACGTAGGCCGCACGCCGCCCCTCGTAGGCCACCAGCGTCTGCTCCCGGAGGCTGACGTCGATCCACTTTCGCTCGTCCCCCTCCTTGAGGAACCCCGGCCACGACGTGCGCCTCGGCACCACGTACAGCGCCTTGCCGTGCACCCAGCCCCCTCCCCGAAGCTCCAGGAAATCGTTGCGGCTGTTGCCGGTGAGCGCCACCGCCTCGTAGGCGTCCAGCATCCCGTCCTCCACGGGCCTGTCCCCCTCGAACCGGAACCGCGGCGTCGGCGCCCTCTGGACGATCCCCGCCGGGAGATCCGCGATGGGTCCCCCGTGAATCCTCGACGGCGACGCCAGCGTCAGCCGATCCAGGGGCACCAGGTCCAGCTCCGTGCTCAGCCCGAAGAGCCGGTTGTTGACCTCGTACACCTCGAAAAAAGCAAAGCTCGAGTGCGCCGCGCCAAACCCCCGGTGCGGACCCACCCGCCCCTGGTGCGTGACGTTCTTCGCTTTGGGTAGAAACTGACCTCCCGCGAGGAATGGCGGCAGCGGGGAGGGCGGCCCCGTGATGCCGAGCTGGTTCAACCGCGACACCCCGCTCAGGTGCTCGTCCAGCTTGTCCCCCTCGGTGCGGCGCTGCTCCTGGAGCGAGGGCGCCTTGGCGTAGCGCGCGGCCAGGTGGTTCCGGACGCGGCCGTAGACGTAAGGGAGCGGCTCGCCACGGCGCGCCTGCTTCGTGTAAGCCGCCGCGACCGGGTGCGTGAGGTCGCTGGTGACCTCGCTGTTCATGCACAAAAAGCCCCGCGGGGCGACCCGGTACCAGCCCCCTCGGCAGCGGGAAGTGCGGACCACCGGCTGCTCGGCGCGGCGCAGGGTCATCCCCGGGTTCAGGTAGCCCAGCCGCTTGAACGAGGTCTCCGGGCCGTCGTAGATCCACACGGGCCTGGCGATCGCTGCCACCAGCGGCGCTCCCTCGGCGGCCACCTCGTACTCGGGGCCGATGGGCATCTCTCCCTCCCGGGGCGGGGCGGACGCTGCCGCGGACGCCTGCGGCACCGCCGAGGAGCGCGCCTTCGCCGTGCTCCCCGCCACGACCACGCTCGGGGCCGGCTCCTC
>CAZSDX010000657.1:0-3672 GCA_964605685.1 uncultured Polyangiaceae bacterium | reverse complement strand
GACCTCCTGGGAGCGATCGGCGCGCATCCGCTCGACCCACTCCGGCGGGAGCGCCGGGTTGAGCAGGGCGCTGAGGCGGACCTCGTAGCGCGGATCCTGGGCCAGCGCGGCGAGGGCTTCCGGCGGGGTCGACGGGTTCTTCGCCGCCTGCCTCCGCACGAAGACGGACGGGTCCGAGACGAAGCCGCCCAGCAGCTCCGGCGGGGTGCGCGAGGACGCCGCCAGGGTGCCGTGGAGGCTGCGGTTGGCCGCGAAGCTCCGGAGCAGCTCCGGGGGCGCCTGCGGGTGGAGCACCACCAGCCGCACCACGTCCAGCTCGTTGCTCTGCGCCAGCCGGGAGAGCGCCGCCTCGCCGGTCGCGTCGTTGAGCGCGATCTTCCGCCGGACGATGTAGGAAGGGTGGGCGGCGAGGCGCTCGATGAGGTCCGGGGGGCAGCTCCGGTTGCTCGCGACCTCGGCGACGATGGCGGGCCTCGGGTCGAGGGCCAGCGCCTCCAGCAGCGATCGCGGAGCCCTCGGGTGGGAGGCCACCAGCTCGGCCCCCCAGTACCCCATCGCCGCGACCTCCTCCAGCCGCTCCTGGGAGATGATCGGCCGGCGCCCGGAGCGCTCTCGCAGCGAGGACTGGCTCCCCGCCTTCACCAGCAGCGCGATCCGCTCCCGGGGGATCTCCGGTCGCTGGGCGGCGGCGGCCCGCGCCTCCGGGTTGATGGACACGCACAGCCGCCAGAGCACCCCGGGCGGCGTCGCCGGGTGGCGCGCGAGCCACTCGCCGATGCGCCTCATCAGGAACGAGTCCTCGTCGCCGTTCCAGTAGGCGACCAGCAGGTCGAAGAACCACGAGGGCATCGGGTCGCAGGTCAGCAGCGCCTGGATCCCCGCCGGAGGCCGGAAGAACGCCTGCGGATCCTCCATCAGGTACAGCGGGAGCGCCGGGTTGTGGAGCACCTCCGACGGGAACTGGTGCGAGAGCTGCTGGAGCAGCAGCAAGGGCGTGTTCGGGTTGGAGGCGATGCACCGGTGGAGCTCCATCGTGCACCTCTCGCTCCGCACCAGCTCGTACAGCCGCGCCGCGGGGGTGCTAGGGTCCCGCGCCAGCGCGAGCGCCTCTTCCTCCGTGATCTTCCTTGCCATCCTCTCCCGCTTATACCCCAGGGCCCGCGGCGCCTCTCCGCGGCTTGCTCCTCCTGTCGCTGCTGCTCCTCGGGCTCCGGCTCCTCGCCGCCACCCGCGTCGGCTTCGGGGACGCGGAGGCCCTCTACGTCGTCTACGGGCTCCACCCGCGGCTCACCCACCTCGACCACCCGGGGCTCGTCGGCCTGGTCGCCCGTGCCATCGGCGCCGGCGCCGCTCCCTCTCCCCTGCGCCTCCACCTCGTCACCTCGCTGGCGGCCACCGCCGTCCCCTGGTCCGGTGTCCTCGCCGCTCGCTGGCTCGGCGCCCCCGCCCCCCTCGCCCCCCTCGCGGGCCTCGCCCTCCTCGCGGCCCCCGAGATCACGGTGGGTCTCTTTGCACTCACCCCGGATCTGCTCCTGGCGCCGCTGTGGCTGCTGGCGCTGGGGGCGTGGCGGCGCGGTGGTTGCTCCTGGGGGCCGTGCTGGCGGGGCTGGGGGCGCTGGGCAAGGTCTCCGGAGCACTGCTGCTGGCGGCGATGGGGGCCTCGCTGCTGGATCCGAAGCGCCCGGGGCTCCGGAGGGCGCCGGGGCCCTGGCTGGCGCTGGCGGCGGGGGCACTGGTGGGCTCGCCGGTCCTGGCGGGGGAGATCGGCGGCGGCTTCGGGATGCTTGCGCACCGGCTGGTGTCGACGCAGCGGGAGGCCGGTTTCTCGCTGCGGAACGCGGGGGCGCTGCTGGGAGGGCAGATCGGCTACCTGTCGCCCCTGGTGGCGGCGGCGGCGGCGTTGCTGGGGCGGTGGCTGGTGGGCCAGGGACAGGCGGTGGAGGGGGCGCCCCGGTGGCTGCTGGTGGCGCTGGGGATCAGCGGGGTCCCGCTGACGTTGCTCTGCCTGTGGTCGAGGGTGGCGGAGCCCCACTGGCTGGCGCCCGCCTGGCTCTCGCTGGCGCTGCTGTTCGCGCTCCCGGAGGCGCGGGGCGTGGTGGGGGAGCGGCCGGGGCGGTGGGCCCTGGGCAGCGGGGTGGCGCTGTCGCTGCTGGTCCACGGCTGGACGCTGACGGACCTGGCGCCGCGGTGGCTCGGGAGCGCCTACGAGGGGCGCTACGATCTGGCCAACGACCTGAGGCTCTGGGGGGAGCTCGGGCCGAGGTTGGCGTCGCTCCGGGCCCGGGTGGCGGCGGAGCGAGGGGTCGAGCCGGTGGTGGTGGCGCCCCACTGGATCGTGGCGGCGCAGGCGGAGGCGACCGGCGCGGCGGCGCGGGCGTCCACGGTGGCTTGCCTGGGCCCGCCCGGGGGGGTCCCGGATGACTTCTGTCGCTGGGAGCCTCCGTCCGGGTGGGGGACGCCGCTGCTCTGGGTGAGCGACGACCGGTTCACGCTGTCGCCTCCGCCCCTCGGGGGCCGTACCCGCGAGCACGCCGAGGAGGTGGAGCTACGGCGAGGAGGGAGGGTGGTCCGCCGGGCCAGGCTGGAGGTGTGGCGCTGACGTCGACCCACGGTCCGGCCTGCTAGGGTGAACGGCGAGCCGTGGACGGCCTGCATGGCGATGGCGTAATCTGTCCCGGTGCGGCGCTGTCCGGCGTGCGGTCTCCCCCAGCAAGAGGACGAGGATTTCTGTCCGGTGGATGGTCGTCGCCTCCAGGATGTCTCCTCGTCGCTGGCGAGCCTGAGCCACACGGGGCACCGACGCGCGCAGAACCAGGACGCCGTGGCGGCGGTGGCCTCGGCGCCGGGGGAGCCCCCGTGGGCCGCGCTGGTGGTCTGCGACGGGGTCTCCACCTCGCCCCTCTCGGCGCAGGCGGCCCGCTACGTCGCCATCGAGCTGAGCGCCTCGCTCCGGGCTCTGGTGCATCCTCCGGCGGACGAAGATCCGGAGCGAGCCCTGCGGGAAGCGATCCTCCGGGCGCACCGGGGCCTCTGCCAGGAGGCAGGCTCCTGGTCCGGCGCCTCGCCTCCGGGCACCACCGTCGTCGCCGCGCTGCTCCGGGGGACCCTGCTCACGGTAGGCTGGGTAGGCGACAGCCGTGCCTACTGGTTCGGGCACGGGGAGGGGCTCCAGCTCACCAGCGATCACTCCTGGCTCAACGAGGTGGTCCGCCGCGGTGAGCTGACCGAAGAGCAGGCGCGCACTGCCCCCCAGGCCCACGCCATCACCCGCTGCCTGGGCCCCCTGGAGGGGCCGAACTCCGACGCGGAGCCGGAGGTGCTCCGCCGCGAGCTGAGCGGCCCCGGCGTGCTGCTGCTCTGCACCGACGGCCTCTGGAACTACACCCCCACGCTGGCCCAGCTCCGGGCCCTCGTCGTCCAGGAAGACCAGGATGCCGGCGCCATCGCCCGGCGCCTGGTCGACCACGCGCTCCAGCAGGGCGGCGGCGACAACGTCTCCGTGGTGGTGTACCGGCACGAGGAAAGAAGCATCTCCCAGGCCGGAGCGCGGACCGCTATCCTCCTGGGATGACCGCACCTCGCCTGCTCGCGCGCCTGCTACCGCTGTTGATCCCGCTGACCGCCTGCGGAGGCTCCACCGAACCGGAGGGGCAGAACAACACCAGCGCCGGC
>CAZSDX010000656.1:0-3691 GCA_964605685.1 uncultured Polyangiaceae bacterium | reverse complement strand
CCTCCGGGCCGGGCCGCGGCCTCGCCTGCTGCCAGCGGCCCCGCGCCTCGCCCCCCCGCGGCCCCAGCGAGCACACCAGCCCGAAGGCCTCCACCGGGCCGAAATGCCTCGCCACCGGGAGCGGCTCCGGGCGCAGATCGATCTGCTCCCGGAGCCGCTCCTCCCCTGCCACCCGCACTCGCAGCGACGACCTCAGCCGCCGGAAGCTCCACCGCTCCCCCAGCGCGGGCCGCCCGGAACCGATGGTGTCGATCAGCAGCAGCGACGCCCCGGGCTCCAGATCCACCTCCGTCTCCGCCAGCAGGTCCGCCCCTCGACCGCAGGCCAGCGGGTCCGGAGCCCACACCAGCAGCCCTCCCGCCCGCACCCGCAGCCGCTGCCTCATCCGCGACGCCCCCGCGAACGCCCGCGCCACCCCCACGGACCCCGCGTAGCACGCCGCCCCCTCCCCCACCTCCACCGCCACCTCCACGTCGTCACCCCCGAGGAAGCCCGGCCCCAGCAGCGTGGAGAAGAACCACACCGCGTGGCCGCCGTTGCGAGGACGCACGAGGCGCAGCGGCGCCTCGGCGTAGACCTCCCGGGCGACGCTGCGGTGGGCGCGGCTCTGCTCGACGGAAATGCGCGCCACGGAGCGGGGGCGGTACGGCGAGGACATCCCTCCAGGTATAAAGGGTCCATGAGCGAGAACGAAGCCTTCGTAAACCATCGCCGGACTTAACCCGGCGGATCCCAGCGCAGCGATCACCGACGCCCCGCGAGCGCGGCGCGGAGGATGCTCCGGAGCACGTCCACCGGATCCTCGTCGGTGCCGCAGCTCACCAGGCGACCGCCCCGGGCGGCGAGCTGCCGGGCCCCGTCCTCCTCGATGGCCGCCATCGCCGCCAGGTACGCCGCCCTCACCGCCCCCGGATCGGTCTCCACCTCGTCGTCCCCTTCGAGAGGGACGAGGCGCACGGGGCCGTCGAAGGGGAAGTCGCGCTCCTGAGGGTCGAGGACACGGACCACCAGCAACGTGCGCCCGTTGCTCGCCAGGGCGGCGTAGCGAGGGAGCGCCTCCCCGGGGAGATCGATCAGGTCGCTGAACAGGATCAACACCGAGCCGCGGCGGGCGCGGCGGGCGACGGCGCCCAGGGCCCGGTCCAGGGAGGCGAGATCCCCGCGGAGATCTCCCCCGGCCTGGAGCCCGTCGAGGACGCCGACGAGGCGCTCAAACCCCTCCCGCCCCGCGGACGCCGGCAGCGAGCGTCCCCCCTGCCCCCCCAGGATCTCCAGGCCCACCGGATCCCCGGAGGAGAGCGCCACCCGACCCAGCGCCGCCGCCAGCGCCGCGGCGAAATCCAGCTTGGAGACCGGCCCGCCCCCCCGGAACCCCATGGAAGCGCTGGCGTCCAGCAGCAGCCGAAGCGCCCGGTCCGTCTCCGTCTGGAGCTCCCGGAGGAAGGGCTTGTCGTGGCGGGCCATGGCGCGGCGATCCAGCAGCCGCAGGTCGTCGCCAGGGACGTAGGCCCGGTGCCCTCCGAACTCGACCCCGGCCCCCTTCCGCTGGCTCGGGTGCTGCCCCGCGTAGGCCCCGTCCGCGAGCGCCCGCGCCCGCAGCCGCAGCGAGGAGAGCGCGGTCCAGTCGAAGGAGGCGAGGCGAGAGGCGGCCGGCAAGGGGGCCCGTTTACCACGGCGGCGCCAGCGGGTGGGGCTGGCTCTTGCTCCGGGGCAGCGGCTCCCGCACACTGGCCAGCCGATGGGCCCGGTCGAGGCGCGGCGGTGCGCGGTGTGCCACGGGGTGATCCCTGCGGGCGGGCGCTTCTGCTCCGGCTGCGGGCGCCCGGTGGCCGACAGCGATCCGCTCGCCTACCAGACCACCGCCCAAACCCCCGCGGCCGTGCAGGCGCTCCCGGTGATGAGGCTCCAGCCCGGGATGACTCTCGGGGGCTACACGATCCGGTCGATGCTGGGCGAGGGCGGCATGGGCGCGGTGTACCTGGCCCACGATCCGGGTCTTGACCGACCTGTCGCGCTCAAGTGCCTCCACAGCAACCTGGCCGGCGACGAGGGGATCCGGCGGCGCTTCGCCCGGGAGGCGCGGGTGCTCCAGGCGTGGCAGCACCCCAGCGTGGTCTCGGTCCACGACTTCCTCGAGCACGAGCACCTGCTGGCCATCGTCATGGAGTACGTCGCCGGGCCGACGCTGGTGGAGCACCTGGCCCGCTGGCGAGGGCGCCTGCCGCTGGACGAGCTGAACCTCCTCTTCTCCTGCATCCTGGAGGCCATGGATGAGGCCCACGCGGAGGGGATCATCCACCGGGACCTCAAGCCGGACAACATCCTGGTCGAGACGACCGCCCGGGGGTTGCGCCCCAAGATCGTCGATTTTGGCCTGGCTCGCATCCTGGAGGGCACCAGCTACACGGTCAGCGGGGCCTTCCTGGGGACCTGCCGCTACATGGCGCCGGAGCAGGTGAAGAGCCCGCAACACGCGGACCACCGCTCGGACATCTACTCCCTCGGTGTCACCCTCTACCAGCTCGCCACGGGTCGCCTCCCCTTCGACAGCGCCAGCCCCTTCGCCGTCATGATGGCCCACGCCACCGAGCCGCCGCCGCTGCCCTCCCGGTTCCGCGCCGACCTGCCCCCGGAGCTGGAGCGCCTCCTGCTCGACGCCCTCGCCAAGAACCCGGACGACCGCCCCGCCACCTGCGGCGACTTCCGCCGGCGTCTTCACCAGATCCTCGGCGCCCCCGAGGCCGCCGCCCGCGCCCCCCTCGCCCCGCGGCTGCGCGATCCCTTCGGCGACGAGATGGTGCTGGTCGACGGCGGCCTCTTCGCCATGGGTCCGGAGCGACGCAGCGTCCTCCTTGACCCGTTCTACATCGACCGCCACCCGGTCACCAACGCGCAGTTCTACCGCTTCCTCTCCGCCACCCATTACCGCCCCTCCGACGCGGGGGCGCACCGCTTCCTCGCCCACTGGCGCCGCGGCGCCATGCCCTCCGGGATGGACCGCCACCCGGCGGTGCTGGTCTCCTGGCACGACGCCCGGGCCTACGCCGCCTGGGCCGGGAAGCGGCTGCCCACGGAGGCCGAGTGGGAGAAAGCCGCCCGCGGCACCGACGGGCGCACCTACCCCTGGGGCAAGGAAAAACCCACGCCGTCCCTCGCCAACCACGGCACCCCCCAGGGCGGAACCTCCCCGGTCGGGAGCCTGCCCGCCGGGGCCTCTCCCTGGGGCGCCCTCGACATGTCCGGCAACGTCTGGGAGTGGTGCGAGGACGCGGACGACCCGGAATTCTACGCCCACGGCCCCACCTCCAACCCCCGCAACCCGGCCCCCAGCGCCGAGGGGCGGAGGGTGCTCCGCGGCGGGAGCTGGATGTACGACGCCCGCTCGCTCCGCACCTACGCCCGCACCAGCTTCGAGGCCGACGACCGCTCCCCGGACCGGGGCTTTCGCTGCGTCCGGAGCCCATGACCCGGCGGAGACCTCACCCCCCCTGGCCCCCCTCTCCCTGGCGGGCAGAGGGGGGAGCGGCAACGGGATGTCCACATTTCCCTCCCCCCCAAGCTCCCTCTCCCGGCAGGAGCGGGGGAGCGCTTCCCCCCCGACGCGGCATCCTCCGTCCCCTGCGCCTCCCCCCTCTGCCCCTCCCCCCTCTGCCCTTCAGGGAGAGGGGGGCCAGGGGGGGTGAGGTCCCCC
>CAZSDX010000655.1:0-3707 GCA_964605685.1 uncultured Polyangiaceae bacterium | reverse complement strand
CGTGAACGCCGGGGCTTCCGTGGCTTGCTCACGTACAGAAAGGATTCACCGGTGATCCCACCCAGGGTGGGATCCCCTTGACCGCCCCGTGTCGTGAGTGTTACGCCTTGCTCTCGGTGCCCCTCCCCTGGGGCACTCCCTCCCCCCATGACCGCCTCCTCCCCTTTGCGCTTCTGTCGTGAGTGGATGGCTGTCCATGTTCCCCGGGGGGAAGGCGGGGGAGGGTGAAAGGGCCGCTGTATGGGCCAACGATGGACATGGTCTGAGATCTGTTCTTCCGACACCTTCCGGGGACACTGGGTGGCTCTTGACACCTGCAGCTACCGCCAGGGTGATACCTCCGTGCCCGCCGAGGGAGAGCTGGTCGATCACGACGAGAACCTGGCGGAGCTCTGCCGCAGGCTGCGCGAGCGAAGCCGGAGCCACTGCGCCATCCTCTTCTGCGAAGAGCCGGCGCCGCCCTCGACCCGCGGGGGTCAACGGGGTATGGGTCTCCTAGCTCGCCTGAGGATCTGACCCGGGCGCCCCGGAGCCCCATGTCGAACAAGCGAGACTTCGCCGTCGGAGCCTTTGTCCTCTTCGGGCTGGTGGCGACCTCGGTGGTGGTGCTGACCATCGGCAACGAGCGCCGGGTGTTCGACGCCAAGGTGGAGTACGAGACGAGCTTCTCGGACGTGCAGGGCCTCAAGCAAGGGGCGCCGGTGCGGCTGAGTGGCATCGACATCGGGAACGTCAAGCGCATCTCCCACGGGGAGAAGGTCAACGACGACAAGCTCTACGTGCGGATCGAGGTGGTGAGGAGCGAGGCGGTGAGGATCCGCGAGGATTCCATCGTCTCCATCGCCAACAAGGGGTTGCTCGGGGACAAGATGCTGGAGATCACACCGGGAACGGTGGGGAAGCCATCGATCCCCCCCGGGGGAACGATCAAGGCAGAGCCGCCCGCGGATTACTCCTCGCTACTCGCGGACGCC
The DNA here is from genome assembly GCA_964605685.1 of uncultured Polyangiaceae bacterium. Lineage (GTDB taxonomy): Bacteria > Myxococcota_A > Polyangia > Polyangiales > Polyangiaceae > JANWXX01. The sequence goes on along the minus strand of CAZSDX010000655.1, from coordinate 2,733 downwards.
AAGGAGATCCCGGGGCAGGCGAAGCTGGCGCTGGGCAACCTGGAGAAAGTCACCGCCACCCTCGCGGAGGAGAGCACCCGGAAAGACATGCAGCAGGCGCTCCGCTCGGTGACGGTGATCCTGAACAACGTGGCCCAGGGGCAGGGCTACGCCAGCCGCCTGCTCAACGACCCGGCGGAGGCGGAGAAGATCTCCCGGGCGGTGGACGACCTCAGCCGCACCACGAAGAAGCTGAACACCGCGCTGGATAACGTGAACGCCATCCTGGAGCGGGTGAAGACGGGCCCGGGCACGGCTCACGCGGTGCTCTACGAGAGCGAGGGGACGAAGGCCATGTCCCAGATCGGCGACGCGGCGGGTGAGGTGGCGGTGGCCCTCAAGCAGGTGAGGGAGGGGAATGGCCTCGCCAAGAGCATGCTCTACGGAGGTCCAGGCCAGGAGAAGCTCTCGGAGAACCTCACCGCGGCCAGCGGCGACCTCCGGGCCATCATGAAGGACGTGCGCGCAGGCAAGGGTACCATCGGGGGGCTGCTGGTCGACCCATCCATCTACGAGGACATGAAGTCGGTGCTCGGGAACGTGCAGCGCAACGACGTGCTCCGGGCGCTGGTCCGCTACTCGATCAAGCAGGACGAGAAGAAGCCCGCGGTCACCGTCGAGGGCGGCGCCTCCAAGCCGTGAGCCGGGACGAGCGCGCCGTCGCCCTGGCGGCCCTTCTCCTCGGCGTCAGCGTCGCCGCCCTGCCCTTGCCGCCGGCCACCGACTGGCCCCAGCACCTCGCCCTCTCGACCCTCCTCGGTCGTCTCTGGCAGGGCGACCCGGCGGCCTCCGGGGTCTTCACCGCCAACCCGGCCACGCACAACGCGGGCGTCCACCTGCTCCTGGCGGCGCTCTCCCGGTGGGTCTCCCCCCTGGACAGCGGGCGGCTGCTCCTCGGCCTCTACCCGCCGCTGCTCCTCCTGGCGGCGTCGCGCCTGCTGGCGCGCCTCGGGCTCCCTGCCTGGCGTGCCCTGCTGCTGGTGCCCGCGGTCCTCGGCTTCAGCTTCGGCTGGGGGCTGATCAACTTCTGCCTCGGGACCGTCCTCGCTTGGCTGCTCCTCGACGCGATCCTGGCCCAGATCGAGCGCCCTCGCCTCCCCCGCGCCGCCCTGATCGCCGCCGGATCCCTCGTCCTCGGCGTCACCCACGTCATGGCGATGCTCCTGGCCTGCCTCGTCGCCGCCGTCGCCGCCCTGGAGCGCGCCGCCCGCTCGCCCTCGCCGCCTCGCGCCCTGACCCGCGCCGTCGCCGCTGGCGTGCTGCTGCTCCCCGGGTGCCTCCACGACCTGCGGGTTTACCTCCTCCACACCTCCGCCGACGCATCGGCCTACACCAGCCCGCCTTCCTGGCCGGACGAGCCGGGGCTCCTCCGCAAGCTGGGGCTCCTGGGGGCGCTGCTCAGCGGGCTCTTCACCAGCTACGCCGACACGGTCCTGGCCTGGTGCGCCGTGGGGTTGCTGCTGGCGCTCGCCTGGCTCGCCCGGAGCCGCCGCTCGTTGCTGATCTCCCCGCTGTTGCTCCTCGCGGCGCTCTACCTCGCCACCCCCTCCGTGGTGTTCAACACGCACCTGATCTTCCAGCGCCTGCCCCTCTGGATGCTGCTGGCGGCGCTGCTGGCGCTCCCGCCGCTCCCCTCCTCCGCCGAGGCCCTCGGGCGCCGCTGGACCCTCGGGATCTCTGGCCTTTACCTGGCGTTGCTCCCGGTGCACCTCGCGCTGCACCACCGGGAGACCCGCGGCGCCCTGGAGGTGCTCCGCGCGGTGCCCCCGGGCTCCTGCGTCACCGGGGTCATCGAGGAGGCCCGGACCCTCGGCGTCCGGCTCCACACGCTGACCCACGCCGCTGCCCTGGCGATCCCCCTCGGCGCCTCGGACGAGGCGTTCTCCTTCGCCCGGTGGATGGGGCTGCCGGTGGTCTACCGCCCGGAGCGCCGCCCTCCCTACCCGGAGCGCTCCTGGGAGCACGATGGACGGCGTTACGATCCGGGGTCCTCCCTGGCCCGCCGCTGCCCGGTGGTGTTGCTCCGCAGCGCCTGGCCCGAGGAGCCCGAGGCGCGCCTGCTCCCGCGGCTTTTTGGCGCCCGGCGGGCTCGGGTGCTGGCCCGCAGCGGAGGCTGGTGGCTGGTCGATACCACCGATGAGGGTCTAAGATGACCCTGCCTCGGAGGCGCCCTCGCCGCGGACGTTGAACTCGATCTTCCAGCGCTCGTCGGGGACGGAAGGACGAAGGGCGACGGCTTCGAGGAGGAGGGTTCCGATCTCGGTGACCGAGGCGCGCAGGCTCACCGGCACCACATCGCCGGAACGCCGCCCCTCGGGGGGAAGCGTCACCTCGATGGGAGGCATCTCCTCCAGGCGCTCGGGGGCGTCTTCCAGCGCGGCGCCCACCGGATCCTCGCGGCGCACGGATGAGCTGAAGAAGCGGAAGCGCACCGGCTCCCCGACGATCAGTCCCAGCTCCTGGGCGGGGAGATCGACGGAGGTGCCCTCCTCCATGCCGAAGGGGGCGACGCAGAGGGCCGACACCGGGGGCTCGATCCCCGGGACCGCAGGCGCCGCGCTCTCGATGCCGACGTAGTAGGAGCGGGCCGTGCCGCCCCGGATCCGGACGCCCCGGCCCCGGCGGGCGAAGCCGTACACCGCGGCGCCCCGGGCGACCCCGAGGTCGAGGTCGGCGCCGTCGAGGACGCGAGGC
>CAZSDX010000654.1:0-3722 GCA_964605685.1 uncultured Polyangiaceae bacterium | reverse complement strand
AGGAGAGGCCGCCCGCGGCGGAGCCCGGCGCTCGCGGCGAGGGCGGCGGCGGGGGGAGCGAGGGAGGCGGAGGGCTCCGTCATCAGCAGCAGCGTGAAGAGGAGGAGCTCCGGGGACAGGGCGACGAGCGTTGCGGCGAGCAGGCCCCGCGCGCGGCCTGCGACGCGCTCGACGAGGAAGAACGAGAGGACCGCCGCCAGGGCGCCCAGCAGCGCATTGATCGAGGGCCCCACCCGGAGCCCCGCCCCGAGGAGCCGGTAAGGGAGCGCCAGCAGCCCGCTGTAGCCCACCGGGTAGTGGCACCAGGGATGCCAGCGGAGCACACCACCGACCACCGCATCATCCGAGTAGCCGAGGCCCGCGGCGATACGCTGGGCGCCGAAGTGGTAGTAGTGGCCGTCCCAGACCGGCTCGACGGCCTCGGTCCAGGCGAGGAAGAGGCGGGGGAGCAGGGCGGCGCAGAAGACGAGGGCAGCGACGGCCCAGGGAGGGGAGGTGGGTCGCACCTCGCTCATTCGACGGGGCGTCCCAGGGCGGCGAGGCCCTCGCGGAGCCGCTTGAGGTAGGTGCGATCGACCTGCGCCGGGTCGAGCCTGAGGAGCTTGGCGATCTCGCGGACAAAACCTCGGACGTAGACCACCGCAGGGAGGTCGAGGTAGCGCTCCTCCTCGATGGCGTGGAGGTGGGCCAGGGAGATCTTGGTGCGGGCGGAGATCTCCGCCAGCTCGATGCCGTGGCTCTCCCGGATCCTCCGGAGGAAGGCGCCGGAGAACTCGGTGGTGAGCTGGATCTCCCGGGCGAGCTCCGCCTGGAGCTGGAGCTGCTCGGGGGTCGGCGGCTTGCGGAGGGACTGGGGCTGGGCCTCGCTCACCTCCGCCTCGGGGAAGACCGAGAGGTCGTAGGCGCGGCGGCGGTTCGGGTCGAGGAGCGTGTCGTGGGCCTCCTCGATGCGCGCCTGCTCTGCCTGGATCTGGGCGTCGTCCAGGATGGAGACCAGCGGCAGGCTGCCGGGCGCGTACAGGTCGCGCTGGCGCTTGTAGGCGCGGCGGACCTCCTCGTCGCTGGCCCCCCGGGAGAGCCCGAGGATGTCGTAGAGGGTGAGGCGACGATCGACGCGAGGCTGGTAGGCGCGAGGCTCGCGGGTGGTGGTGAGGGCGACCAGGCGGCGGGCGATCCGCTCGATGAGCCGGGCGCTCTTGGAGGTGGGGCTATCGATGAGCAGCGGGCGGCGCCTGCGCACCGTGAGCCAGACCGCGTCGTCGTGCTCGATGTGGCCGATGTAGTCGAGGTCGACCCCCAGGTAACGATCGCTCATGGCCTGCATCAGCAGCCCCAGGTCGCTGTCCGTCCTGGCCCGGGTACCGTTGACGACGAGGCGCGGGCAGAGGCGCGCCAGCTCCCCCAGGGCGAGCTGGGCAAGGGAAGGGTCCGAGCGGTCCAGGACTCGGACGATCTCCAGGGGCAAGGGCAGGGGCGGCAGCTCGCCGAGGAGGCGCTCGACGATCTTGAGCTTGAAGCGCTCCCGCATCAGGGCCTTGCGGAGGCGGCGGAGGAAGAGGGCGCGGAGGAAGGAGTAGGTGGCCTCGATGGCGGGAGGCTCCGGGGTGGTGACGCAGACGCCGATGTCGGCGGAGGAGAACAGGTCCAGGGTGCCGTGGGCGACGCCCGCGCCCAGGTTCATGACGAGGAAGTCGCCTTCGAGCCCCCGGAGGAGCTCGCTCCACCAGGAACGCTTGCCCGCGCGAGGGGGGGCCGCAGCATCCGTGGTGGTGTTCAGCAGCCGGAGCCCCGGGACGGAGGTCTCGACGGTGGTGGGCCGGGCCTGGGTCCGCGGATCCCGCGGGGGGGCCGGGGGGGCCAGGAGCCCCAGGGTGGTGTGGAGGTTGGCGCCGGCGGCGTCCGCGTCGATGACGACGACGCTGCGCCCGAGCTGCGCCAGGTAGACGGCGAGGTTGACGGTCAGGAGGGATTTCCCCGAGCCGCCACGCCCCCCCCCGACGGCGATGAGGAAGCGCCCGCCGCGGGGCGGTACCATCGGCGGGGCCGGGAACGGTCCTTCGAAGGGGCTGGTTTCACTCATGCGTGCTCCGGGTCGAATGCGAGGGGGGGTGACAGGGCGGGGGTGGGTCGCCTAGATTGGACCGAAGGCCGATGGAAGATCTCATTGCTGGCGACCTCAAGATCCAGGCGATCCAACGCTCCCCCGCGCTCATCGAGCTGCTCTGGACAGGAAAGAGCAACGCCCGGAACCCGACGGCGATCCTCCAGCCTTACTTCAGCCAGGTGCTCGCGGCGGCGATGGATCAAAAGCTGGCCATCGAGCTGCACTTCGAGAAGCTGGAGCACTTCAACTCCTCGACCATCACCGCCATCATCCAGCTCATCCAGGAGGCCCGCTCCAAGGCCGTGAAGCTGACGCTCACCTTCGACCACGGGGTGAAGTGGCAGAAGCTCAGCTTCGACGCGCTGCGGGTGTTCTCGAAGGGCGACGGCCTCCTGGAGTTTCGCTCGGCTTCCTGAGACGCGGAGGGACCAGGGCACCACCAGGAGAGGACAAGGAGCGATGACGAACGACGCGCGAGACCTCTACGTGGAACTCCACATCCCGCCGGAGTGGTCCCGGATCGATCCAGTGCGGCAGGCGGTGGGGCTCTGCGTGGCCGCGGTCCTCGGCAGTGAAGACCTGCGCGACGCCCTCGGCATGGTGTGCGCCGAGCTCCTCGAGAACGCCATCAAATACGGGAGATCGGACCCCCGAGGGGTGCGGCTCGTGCTGCGCCAGAGCGCCCAGGACAACCAGCAGGTGGTCACCCTCTCGGTGATCAACGCCGTCGAGAGCGCCTCCCACCACCTCGCGGTCCTCCGGCAGCGCATCGACTGGATCCGGGGCTACGACAGCCCCGCGGAGGCCTACATGGCCGCCCTCACCACCGTCTACGAGCGCGCCGAGGCCCAGGGCGGCGAGGGCGGCCTGGGCCTGGTCCGTATCGCCTACGAGGGCGGCTGCCAGCTCGACTGCGACTCCCCCGCGGAGGGCTACATGGCCGTCCACGCCCGCTACATCGTGCCCTCCCCGGGCAAGGACCACCCATGAGCTTCCCCCCTCGCACCGAGAGCCGCAACGCGCTCCTGGTGACGGTGAGCGGGCACTCCATCAAGCTCCAGGGGGTCCTCCACGAACAGGACGCTCGCGACTGGCTCTGCCCCTTCCTCCTCGAGATCCACCGGATCGCGGTCGAGACCGCCATGCCCGAGGTGCTCTTCGACATCCGCCAGCTCGCCTACGCCAACGCCGCCCTCTGGCGCTCCCTCGTCTTCTGGCTGCGGCTCCTCAAGCAATCCCCCGATACCCCCTACCGCGTCCGCCTCCTCTCCGACCCCGTCTATCGGTGGCAAAAACTGGGCGTCCCCCCCCTCGCGCGCCTCGGCGGCTCCTGGCTGGTGATCCGCTGACGTTGACCCCCCAGTTGCGCTACTGTCGCCGGCGATGAACAAGGACCAGGTGCTCCGCGGCGAGGCCGAACTCCCGGCGATCTTTCATGAGTCAGAGAAGACCCAGGATCGATGGAAGATCGGCGCTGAGGCCGAGAAGATCGGCATTTTCCGCGGCACCGGCGCGCCGGTACGCTACGGGGATGCGGCGGGCATCCCGGCGGTGCTCCGGGCGCTGGCGGAGCGCCACGGCTGGGAGCCGGAGCCGGAGGCGCCCGGCGGGCCCCCGA
>CAZSDX010000653.1:0-3727 GCA_964605685.1 uncultured Polyangiaceae bacterium | reverse complement strand
CGAGTGCAAGGGGGGCGGGAAGGGGAAGCTCCGCGTGGTGAACCTGGTGCCGAGGACCGGGAAGCTGGACGTGTGCGCCCGCGCCGCCGACGCCGCCGACTTCAGCGAGGCGAAGCGGCTGGTGCGGGGGCTGGGGGACGCCCAGCACGACGGGCTCGTCTTCTCCGAGTCCACCCGCGGCTTCGAGGTCGACGGGGGCGGCTGGGTGGTGAAGGTGATCGACGCGGCCGCCGCCGACTGCTCCGCCGAGGCGCTGCTGGAGGGACCCCTCTGCGTCGAGGACAAGCAGGACACCTCCCTGCTGCTGCTCGAAGGGAAGCTGGCGCCCTTCCCCAACGCGGGGCTGACCGAGGGCAACCGCCTCCGGTTCATCCACGCCTACGCCGGCGAGGGGCCGCTGGACATCGGGCTGGTCGACGAGGTGGACGGCGTGCTGATCCCGCCGCCGATCTTCGCTGGCATCGGCTTCGGCGAGACCTCCCCTCCGGGCACCACCGACCAGGGCTTCCCCATCCTGGAGCAGGGCTACATCGACCTCCCCAAGGACTACGACGCCTCCATCCCCGTCGGCGCCGCGGAGGCCGGCTCGTCCACGGCGCTGTTCACCGCCACCTTCGATTTCACCGTCAAGGGCCGCACCATGAGCGCCTTCGCCATCGGGAAGAAGGGCGACGCCGCCTTCCCCGTCAAGGTGCTGGTCTGCGAGGAGAGCAAGGACGTCGGCGTGCTGGCGAGCTGCGCCACGTTTTGACCTCCCCCCCGCGGCCTCTCTCGCCGCGGTAAGATCGCTCCATGCGCCTCCCGGGCCGCACCGAGCGCCGCCTCGCCTTCCTCTTCGTCCTGGTGGCCACCATCCCCCTGGTGACCGCCATCGTCGTCGCCCGCTACCTCACCAACGCCACCCTCTTCCTCTTCTACAACCCGGAGGTCGTCGGCGAGCTGGAGCGCTCGCTCTCCATCTACAGCGAGCTGGCCCAGACCATGAAGGCGGGCCTGCGCGCCAAGGCCGACGCCATCGCGGCCCAGGAGCCGCTCCGCGCGGCCGCCATCCTCCGCGACGGCCCCAGCATCGAGCAGGAGCTCGCTTCCGCCTTCCGGATGTACCCGGACATCGTCAGCATCACCATCCTCGCCCCGGCGAGGAACCAGGATGATCCCAGCCAGGAGCCCCAGGGCGAGCGCCCCGAGAGCCCGGAACCTCCGGAGAGCGGCGAGCCCCCCGACCGCGAGCCGGAGCTCGTCCCCATCGGCCACCGGGATCGAGGCTGGCCCATCGACGAGTCCATCGAGCGCAAGCTGGAGGTGCTCCGCCCCCTGGACACCCGGGACAACGCCCCCACCCTCCGGGTCACCTTCGCCGCCCCCCGCGCCACCCTCGACAACATCACCCGCGCCTCCGACTTCCTCCGCGAGTACCGCCTGCTTGGCCGCGAGCAGCGCGCCGTCGAGCGCTGGTACCTCAGCGCCTACGCCGCCCTCGTCGGCATCACCATCCCCATCGCTGTCCTCCTCGGCGCCTTCCTCGCCCGCCAGGTCACCCGCCGCATCAATTCCCTCGTCCACGCCATCCAGGACATCGGCGGAGGCGACCTCTCCATCCGCGTCCCCATCGAGGGCAAGGACGAGCTGACCTTCCTGGCCGTCTCCTTCAACCGCATGCTCGGCGAGCTCCACGAGAGCCGCGCTCGCATCGAATTCCTCGGGCGCATGGGCACCTGGCAGGAGATGGCGCGCCGCCTCGCCCACGAGATCAAGAACCCCCTCACCCCCATCCAGCTCGCCGTCCAGGAGTGCCACCGCCGCTACGACGGTGACAGCAAGCCCTACCGCAAGCTCCTCGATACCACCCGCGAGATCGTCGAGGAGGAGGTCGGAACCCTCCGCCGCCTCGTGTCCGAATTCAGCAATTTCGCCCGCCTCCCTCGCGCCGAGCTCCACGAGGATGACTTCACCCTCTTCCTCCGCGAGCAGCAGGAAAAACTCGCCCTCGCCGAGGAGGCCGACGAGGTCTCCCCCCAGCTCCAGGGGGTCCCCCTCTCCTGGCGCCTCCCGGAAAAACCGATAAGGGTCGCCTTCGACCCCATTCTGCTCCACCGCGTCCTCGGCAACCTGATCGCCAACGCAGCGCAGGCGATCCGCCTCGGGGAGGGCCGCGACGGGCGGATCCAGGTGGAGGCGCGGGAGGAGCACGGGTGGGTCTGCCTGGACGTGGAGGACAGCGGCCCCGGTATCTCCCCAGAGCTACGGGAGCGGGTCTTCGACCCCTATTTCACGACCAAGGCGGACGGCAACGGACTCGGGTTGGCCATCGTGAAAAAGATCATCGTGGAGCACGGCGGAACCATCGAGGCTTCCGAGAGCCCCCTCGGGGGGGCCCGGCTGCGGATCCGGTTGCCGCAGGCGGGAACCCCGGCCAGCCTGGTTGCACTTTCCCACAGCGGGAGCCAGAGTCCACCTTCCTCCGCACCTCCCTGATCGGCCCTCCATGACCTCTCCCGCCCGCGCCGCCCGTGATCCCGGAAACCCCCTCGCTGTCGCGCTGATCCTCCTCGGTTTGTTGCTGGCGGTGGCCTGGTTCCCGCGGCTCGGCCTTGGCCTGGGGAAGCACCACCTGGTGGGCCAGGCCGCTCCGGATTTCGGCCTGGAGGTCGTCCACAACGGGCCACCGAGCAGCAAGATGCGCCTCTCCGAGCTCCAGGGGAAGCCGGTGCTCCTGGACTTCTGGGCGACCTGGTGTGGGCCCTGCCAGGTGCAGGCGCCCATCCTCAACCGGGTGGCCGAACGCTACCGGGAGCGGGGGCTGGTGGTCCTCGGCGTCAACACCGGTGACCGCCCCGGGCTGGCCCCCGCCTTCGCCGCGAAGAAGAAGTTGACCTACCCCATCCTCTTCGACGCCAGCCACGACGTGGCGGAAAACTACGACGTGACCTCGCTGCCCACGATGGTCCTCGTCGGCAAGGACGGGAAGGTCCGCGCCGTCCGCACCGGCATCGTCGACGAGGGCACCCTCGACGCCCTCGTCAGCGCCGAGCTGTTACCCCTTCCTCGCCCGAGATCAGCCGGCGCCGCAGGCCACATTCTTCCGGTGCAGCTCCATGGCGTCCGCGTCGTGCAGCTCCGTGGCCTCGCCCAGCAACCACAAGAACATCGCGTGGGCGATGGTCCGCTCGTTCCGCTCGTTCCAAAGCCACACCGCCAGCTTGCACACGTCCTCCCGCACCCGGGGCCACGCCAGCCTCCGCGCCTCCGCGCCCCCCAGCGCCCCGGCCTCCTCGTAGCGCTCCCGCAGCGACAGCCACTCGCGCCACTCGTCCGCCGCCGGGAGCGCACGCTTCTCTACGGCTCGGCGCCGCATCGCCTCGCAGCCCGCCTCCAGCTCCGCCAGCAGTCCGTCCCGAAGCAGCCTCGCGGCCCGCTCCACCGTGGACCCCGGCGCCTCCACGCTCCCCAGCGCCAGCCTCCTCGCCCGCGCCTGGGCCGCGAGCTGCGCTGCCGCCATCTCCCTCAGCCGCTCCGTCGCTCCCCTCGTGGGTGCCCAGCTCCATCGACCGCACCAGCAGCCGGCGCTCCAGCGCCTTGTCCGCCAGCGCGCGGTCCCACGCCTCCCCCAGCCGCACCAGACCCTCCAGCGTGGGGGTAGGCTCCCGCCAGGTGCGCACCTGGAGCGCCAGCGCCGCCGCCAGCGGCCCCGGCGCCGCAGCGGCCCCCGGAGCCTCGTGGTCCGCCG
>CAZSDX010000652.1:0-3736 GCA_964605685.1 uncultured Polyangiaceae bacterium | reverse complement strand
CTCAAGGTTAAGCTGGGAGCGATGATCTTTTGACGCGACCTGCGCCATGCCGCCCTGCCCCCGCGGCGCCTCCCCCGGCTTGCCCGGAGGACCCGGAAATACCCGCTCCCCCGGCCCCTGCGGCGCCCCCTCCGGAACCTCCGGTGCCCCCCGCTCCCCCTCCGGCGCTCCCCCCGGCCGAGCTGCCACCGGTCCCGGGAGTGGGGTTTCTTTCGCTCTCTTCACCGCCACCACCGCAGGCCGATACCAGCACCGCGAGCCCAAAAAACCAGCACCAGGAAGTCCGCACCATGAACCAACGATACCAGGATTCACAGCGGATCGACGCGGCAAACGGGCCGCGAGCCACAACGAAAACGACCGGATCGATCAGTTGGCCTGGGACCGTGGGCGGCCGAGGGCGAGCGTCGCCTCCACCCGGGCGAGGAGCGCACGAGGTTCTTCGAGATCAGGACGCAGCCCGGACCAGAGGCGCGCGGCGCGGTAGAGGGCCGCCGGATCCCGCTGGATCTGGTGGGCGTTGACTAGGTTCCTGAGCACCCGCTCCAGCAATTCGACCGTCGAGACCGCCCGCAGCGCCTCTTGCAGCGAGATCGTCCCCTTGCCGGCCCGCTCGATGTGGCGCCGACAGGCCTCTTGGTCCAGGCGCTTGCCGCCCGAAAATGGGTCGACAAGGACACCGCTCTCCCCGCCGACCCGGGCGATGAAATGCCCCGGCAAGCCGACCCCCTGGACCTGCAACCCGAGGAGGTTCCCGACCAGCATCCAGACGGAGGAGAGCAGGATGGGCAGGCCGCGGCGGCGCCGGAGCACGCGGGAGAGGTGGCTGTTGTGGGGAGCGTAGTAGTCGTCGCGGTCGCCCTCGAACCCGGCGAGGACCTCGCGGAGGGCCGCCGCGTGGTGCTCCGGAGAGGAGGCGGAGCGCCTGAGGAGGGTCTCTTGCGCCTGCTGGACGAGGTTCGCGATGACCCCCAGCGCCTCGCGCTGCTCGGGCTCCGAGGCGCCTTCGACGGCGAGGAGGGCCGCGGCCAGATCGTCGCGCAGCAAGGCGTCCGCGAGCCGGGCCTGGGCCTGCTCGTCGATGGGACGCCAGAGTTCTTCGACCAGCATGTGACCCGCGGAGGATTCTCCGACGAACTGCCCAGGTCAACCGGGGAGCGAGAGACCGCAGGAGGGCAGGGGAAATTCGGGTATCATCGGGGGGTCATGCCGCAGCTCAGCGCCCCCCGCATCCTCCTGCTCGCCCTCACCGCCGTCCCCGCGATGACCCCTGGCTGTGCAGGGGAAGCGCCAGGGGGCCCTCGACCCGAGGCCCTCGGCAAGGTGAGCGCCGAGCTGACCAAGGCCGAGCGAGTGGCACGCTACGAGAAGATCAAGGCCGCCGCAGCGGCGCGGGGCATCCTGAACACCGCGTACCTGCTGGGAGGGATCGCCTACGCGGAGACGGGCCTGGCCCACTGCTGGTCCGAGGCCACCTGGGCCTGCAAGGGGCCCAACTCCGCCGACTGCGGCGGCGGGCCGGTGATCGCCGGAGCCGGCGACGGCCCTTGCTCGATCCAGCAGGGCGGGCTGGGGATGTTCCAGTTCGACGCCGGTACCTTCACCGACACGCTCAACAAGTACGGCAACAGCGTGCTCACCGTCGCCGGCAACGTCGATCACGCGATCACCTACGTGATCAACATGGTGAAGAAATCGGCGTACACCACCAACGCAGAGACCGACGCCAAGGCCCTCGCGTGGGTGGCGAACTACGACTACAACAACAGCACCCTGCGCGACCAGTGGGTCAAGACGGTGACCCACTACTACAACGGGTGTGCCCCCAGCTACAGCTGCTGGAGCCAGCGTTACAAGCACTACAACGACTCCCTCTCCTTCGTCGTCAACGAGACGGGACTCGACTTCTGGAAGACCGCCGCCCCCGCCCAGCCCGACTGGAAGGCCACCTTCGTCAGCCAGAGCTTCCCCTACGCCAGCCAGCCCTTCGAGCTGACCGCCGGCTCCGTCAAGGACGGCTTCATCGAGATGAAGAACGAGGGGAAAGCAACCTGGAAGCCCGGCGAGGTCTTCCTCGGCACCACCATGCCCCGCGACGGCAAGAGCCCGCTGGCTGCCCCCGGCTGGATCAACGACCACCGCGCCGCCACCGTCGACAAGGAGACCCCGCCCGGCTCCGTCGGCCGCTTCTCCTTCGCCGTCCGCGCCCCGGCGACCCCCGGCGACTACCCCCAGTTCTTCAACCTCGTCCGCGAGAACGTCGCCTGGTTCAGCGACAACGGACAGGGAGGCCCCCCCGATAACCAGCTCCAGGTCAAGGTCACCTCCGTCGCCGCCCCCTGCCCCGCTGGCGTCGGCGCCGCCTGGGTCTGCCAGGGCAACGAAAGGGTAAAATGTGACCCACAGAGCGGCATCGTCACCAAGGAGCCCTGCGCCGCTGGCTGCGAGCAGACCCCGGGCGGCGCCGAGTGCGCTCCGCCTCCTGGCCAGGGTGGCTCCGGTGGAACCGGCGGCGATGCGGGGTCCGGCGGGAGCGACGCGGGGCAAGGCGGTGGCGGCGCTGGCGGCAGCGGCGGCAGCGACGCGGCAGGCTCCGGGGGAGGTGGCTCGGGTGGGTCCGGAACCTCCGGACAAGCTGGGTCCGGAGCCTCCGGGCAGGCAGGGGCGGAGGCAGGCGCGGGCGCGGGCGGCAAGAAGCAGGCAGGGGAGCCCACCGTGGTGGTGGAGAACACCAGCAGCGGCGACGACGGAGGGTGCCGGGTTGCAGCGCCGGGTCACCAAGCCGGAGCCGGTGCCGGGTTGCTTCTGGGACTACTGGGGCTGGCGCGGCGCGGGCGTCGGGCTGACGCCGGGCGCCGCTAACCTGTTCGCGGGTCGCCGCTCACGGGAGCACGGGGCAGGAGTCCTCCTCGCAAGTCTCCTGGTAGAGCCCCACGCAGGCGTCATCCCAGCCGCTCTCGCAGCAGAAGGGATCCTGCTCGCACACCTTGCCGACGCAGGGAGAACACGAGGGATCCATGGGGCCACCCGCGTCGCAGACGTCGTGCGGACAGGCGACGACAAGGCTGTTCGGGACCGGCTGCGGGGCGCCGCCGCAGGCATCCGGGCAGGAGGGACCGCACTGGTTGCAGATGCAGAGGAAGAACTGCTGCCAGTTCGGGTTGGTGATGCAGTTCGGGTTGAAGTTGTTGAGGCACTGCTGGCAGGTTGCATCGCCAAGGCAAGCCGCGAGCTGAGGACCACAGGATCCCACCGCACACACCAGGCACTGATCCACCCCGGAGCCTCCCGCCCCGGAGACCGCCCCGGCGCCTGCCGATCCGCTCACGCCACCGGTCCCACCGATCCCGGCAGCGCCACCGCTGGCACCACCGATCCCGCCGGAACCGCCACCAGCGCCTGCCGCCCCACACCCGCAGTTGCTGGCTTCTGCCTGATCCACGCACACATCATCCCAGCCCTGGGTGCAGCAGAACGGATCCTGCTGGCAGATCTTCGCTACGCAAGGTGCGCAGTCCTTCTTGAGCGGTCCACCAATCTTGCAGGGAGAATGCGTGCATGGCGCACAGGGGCCGCAGTCCGCCGGGCAGGTCTCGCAGGTCTCGTTGCTGGCGCAGATCCCGTTCCCGCAGGTCACCGCCCCGCCCGCACCCGCCGCCCCTGCGCCGCCTTGCCCTGCGCCTCCCTGACCGGCTCCACCCTGGCCTGCGCCACCTTGCCCCGCGCCGCCCTGACC
>CAZSDX010000651.1:0-3761 GCA_964605685.1 uncultured Polyangiaceae bacterium | reverse complement strand
CTCCGCAGGCACCGCGGGCTCCGCAGGCACCGCAGGCACCGCGGGCTCGGGTGGCTCCGCGGCGGGCTCGGGCGGCGCTCCTGCCAGCCCGTGCGCCCAGTGCATCCAGGACAAGTGCAAGGAGCCCCTGGACACCTGCCAGGCGGACCCAGGCTGCGCCGAGATCAGCGCCTGCGTGCTGGAGCAGTGCCTGGAATCCCCCACCCAGGGCGAGCTGATCCAGTGTGCCTTCTCCCAGTGCGGCGCCGGCGTCAACGACCAGGGGCTCGTGCCCGTCCTGCAATGCGTTGGTCAGCAGTGCGACGCGTCGGTGTGTCCCTTCGCCGGCGGCTCCGGCGGCTCCGGCGGCGCCCCCAGCGACCCCGGAGCCGAGCCGGGCGTCATCACCTGCGGCCCCTCCCTCGGCTGCGACATCGAGAAGGACGGCACCTGCTGCATCACCGTCGCCGACTTCAGCGGCCCCAAGTACTCCTGCACCAAGGGCCAGTGTGCCGGGGGGTTTGTCAACATCCCCCAGCCCTGCGACGGCCCGGAAGACTGCAAGGACGGCGAGGTCTGCTGTGGCTCGGGCTCGCAGCAGACGGGGGCCAGCGTCACGTGCGCCACCGAGTGCAAGCCGCCCAGCAACGGCCAGTCCTTCACCCTCTGCCACAAGGATGAAGACTGCACCGGCGAGGAGACCTGCCAGGTGTGCAACGTGGGGCAGTTCGGCATCTCCCTGGTGTTCCGTGTCTGCGGGACGCAATGCCCGAGCTTCGGTGGCCCCGGCGGCCCCGGCGGCCCCTGATCCTCAGCCGTTGAAGCCCACCAGCTTCAGACCGACCAGGCAGCCGTAGGCGATCACCGCGCTGATCGGGAGGGTCAGCACCCAGGCGATGACGATGTTGCCGGCGACGCCCCACCGCACCGCCGACAGCCGCTTGCTGGCGCCCACGCCCATGATGCAGGCGTTGATGCAGTGGGTGGTCGACACCGGCACCCCCAGGAAGCTCGCCGACAGGATGGTGAGCGTCCCGGCGGTCTCCGCGGCAAAGCCCTGGAGCGGCGAGATCCGGATGATCTTGCTCCCCATCGTCTTGATGATCTTCTTGCCGCCGGCCATGGTCCCGGTGGCGATGGCACCGGCGCACGCCAGGATGACCCACCGGGGCACCTTGTCCCCCTGGGGCCACACCCACGCCGGCAGCACGCCGGTGTCCGCACCCGGCACCTTGACGTAGGCCAGCAGCGCCAGCGTGATGATCCCCATGGCCTTCTGCGCGTCGTTGGACCCGTGAGAGAACGCCATCAAGCTGGCGGAGACAAGCTGGAGCCCCCGGGACAGGCGGGTCACGGTCCTCGACGCCGTGCGCCGGAACACCCACAGGAGCAGGATCATGAACACGAAGGCAAAGAGGAAGCCCAGCGTGGGCGAGGCCACCAGCGGCACCAGCACCTTCTGGTAGAGCGCGCTCCACTTGAACGCCCCCAAGCCCGCCTGCGCCACCACCGCCCCCGCCAGCCCCCCGATCAGCGCGTGGGACGAGCTGGACGGAATCCCGAAATACCAGGTGATCAGGTTCCACGCGGAGGCGCCCAGCAGCGCCGCCAGCACCACCGTCTGGGTGACGATCTCCGGGTTGGCGAACCCGGTGGCGATGGTCTTCGCCACCGCCGTCCCCATGATGGCCCCGACGAAGTTCAGGCACCCGGCGATGATCACCGCCGTGCGGATAGGCAGCACCCCCGTGGACACCACCGTCGCGATGGCGTTCGCCGCGTCGTGGAAGCCGTTGATGTAGTCAAACACCAGCGCCGCCACGATCACCAGGATCAGCAGCGTCGCCATGCTAGCCATTCTTCACCGCCAGGTGCGCCAGGAACTCCGATACGTCCTCGCAGGAATCCAGGGCGTCCTCCAGGTCCGTCAGCAGCTCCTTGTCCCGCAGCAGCTGCTTCGCCGACACCGCCTCGTCCCGGAACAGCACCCCCACCGCGTCCCGGAACACCTTGTCCCCCTCCTTCTCCAGCTTCTTGATGTCCCGGTTGGCCACCACCAGCGCCTGGTAATCCGCCTTGCGCAGCGTCGGCACCGCCCCGGCCAGGATCTTCGCCGCGTCAGCGAACAGCTCCACCAGCCTCAGCATCGCCGGAGAGGGCGCCTCCAGCCCGTAGAGATCCATGGACCGGGCCGTCTCGTTCAGCAGATCCAGCGTGTCGTCCAGCATCGAAGCCAGCTTCTGGATGTCCTCCCGATCGATGGGCGTCACGAAGGTCTTCGCCAGCGAGTCCTCCACCTGATGCAGCAGCGCGTCTCCCTCGTGCTCGATCTCCTGGATGATCTTCGCGTTCTCCGAGGCGCTCCCCTGCCCCGGGCGAAATTTTTGCATCTCCACCGCCGCCTTCGCGATGTTGGCGGCCTGTTTTTCCATCAGCTCGAAGAACTGATCTTCCTTGGGAAGCAACCAGCGAACAGCATCTTGCAGACCCATGTCGTGCCCTCTCTCGCACGTTCTCCCGAAAAGGAAAATCGAGAGTTTTGCGTGCGTACCTACCGGGACAGGTTGGGCGCACTCTCCCTGGAGGCCAGGGGCCGTCAAGTGACAATCTGGAGACGCTTCATCATCTTCTGGAGCCCGAAGCGGGACACCCCCAGCAGCTCCGCCGCCTTGCTCTGGTTGCCCCGGGTCTGCCGCAGCGCCTCCCGGATCAGCTCCCCCTCCAGGGCGTCGACCCGCTCCCGAAGCACCAGCCCCCCCGCCGCCATCGCCGCTTCCCGGGGGGCCCCCTCCAGCCCCAGGTGCTGCGGCTCGATCACCCCGTCCGAGAGCACCAGCGCGCCCCGGAGCGTGTTCTCCAGCTGACGGATGTTCCCTGGCCAGGGGTGGGCGCAGAGCTGCTCCAGCGCCCGGGAGGAGACCTTGATCTTCCGCCCGTCCCCGTGCTTGGCGAGGATATGCTGGATCAGCAGCGGGATATCCCCCCGGCGCTCGCGGAGCGGCGGCACCCGCAGCTCGATCACCCGCAGCCGGAAGTACAGATCCTCCCGGAACGTCCCCTCGGCCACCATCCGGCCGAGGTCCCGGTGGGTGGCGGTGAGGATCCTCACGTTCACCTTCCGGGCAGCGTTGCTCCCCACCGGCCGCACCTCCCCCTCCTGGAGCACGCGGAGCAGCTTCACCTGCATCGCCAGCGGCATCTCCCCGATCTCATCGAGGAACAGGGTGCCCCCGTCCGCCACCTCGAAGAGGCCCACATGCGCCCGGTCTGCCCCGGTGAAGGCCCCCTTCGCGTGGCCAAAAAGCGTGGTCTCCAGCAGCGTCGCGGGGATGGCCCCGCAGTTCTCACTCAGGAACCTCCGGGACGACCGCGGGCCGTTGCGGTGGATGGCCCGGGCGAACAGCTCCTTGCCCACCCCGGTCTCTCCGGTGATCAGCACCGGGATCTCCGTCGGCGCCACCCGGTCCACCACCCGCAGCGCCCGCTCCAGCGCCTCCGAGGTCCCCACGATCTCGTCGTAAGCGAACCGGAGACCCCGCCGCGACGGCGTCTGCTGGATCTGCCGCTCCAGCGCCGACAGCTCCGCCTCCCGCCGGGCCAGATCCCGCGCCAGCGCCTCCTCGGCGCGCCTCGCCTTCCTCGCCGCCCGCCGCAGCAGCACCTGATCCCGGGCGTCCGCCAGCGCCACCGCGGCCACGCCGGCCACCAGGTCCACCCACGCGACCTCCTCCGGACCGAAGGCGCCCCGGCGGATCCGGTCGGCCAGGTCGCGGTCGGCCGAC
>CAZSDX010000650.1:0-3774 GCA_964605685.1 uncultured Polyangiaceae bacterium | reverse complement strand
TACCTCCGCTCCCTCCCCGGAGCAGCCCTCCAACCCCCCCGCCCGCGACCCCCTCGCCCCCTCCGATCCGCCGCCCCCTCCAGCCTCCCTGCTGGGCGCCACCGTCGAGGATCTCCCCACCATCGACGGCGTCCTCCAGGAGGCTCCCCAGCTCCCCGCCGACGACCTCTCCTCCACCACGGCGATGCCCTCCGCCGCCGTCCTCGGCTACGAGGAGGCCATCGAAGAGGCCATCGAGGACGTCGACGACGCCGAGTTGATCGAGGAAATCGACGACGACGCCTGAGCCCTCCCCCAACGAGGAGCCCCGCCCTCGAGCCCTCGCAGCCCGGCGGAGCCCTCGCCCCGCCGCCTCTCACTCGATGTAGATCGAGACGTGGCTGGTGGGCCCGTCTTCCTCGCCGGTCTTGGTCTGCTGCAGCGGGCTGATCAGCTCGGAGATCTGCCGCGTGAGCGCCTGCTCGGTCTCCTTGTCCACCAGCGAGGTCGCCGCGAACAGCGCGAACGCCGCGTACTCGTAGAGCCACTGCGCCAGCGAGGTGATCGCGTCGTCCCCGGCGAGGCCGGCGATGTTGGTGACCACCCGCTCGGTCTTCACCGAGCCGTCCGCCTCGGGACCGGCAAAGATGAACAGCGCATCGTACACCCCGGAGCTGGAGGCAAACGACATCAGCGTGTTCCGAAGATCGTCGGCCTTCTCCTTGGCGGCCTGCCCCACGGTCCGGTAGATCATCCGCATCGCCGTGTTGAAGGTCTCGACGATGGCCACCGGGTCCGTCGGCTTCGGAGGGCGGATCTGCACGTGCCCGCTCTGGCAGAGCTGGAAGACCGCCTGCGTCAGGTCGAAGATCGCCATCTCGCAGCGGCGCGCCAGCTCCGTCATGCTCAGCTCCCCGTCGATGGCGCCGTACACCTTCCGGAGCGGCTCCGCCGGCTCGCCCTTCTTCACCGTCTTCACCGGGATGTGCTCGTCCGAGGGGATCCGCTCCCGGAAATAGTTGATCTCGTCCATGCGCCGCACCCCCTCCATCAGCAGCGCGTTGGCCCGGAGGTTGGTGCGTGCCGCCAGCCGGCTCTCGTCGAAGCGATCGAGGAAGTAGTACATCCCATCCCCCACCAGCAGCGTCTTGTAGGTGATCTCCTCGGTCTGCTTCGACATCAGCGAGAACAGCTTGTCCCGGGTGATCAGCCCCAGCTCCACCGCCGCGTCTCCCAGGCGCTTCCCCTCCACCTGCATGCACTGGGCGACCTGCTCCTGGGTGAGCGCCCCGAACTGGTACAGGATCTCCCCCAGTCGCTCCCCCTCCGCGTTGGAGTGCGCGCCCACCACGCTGCTCCCGTCGAAGAAGATCGAGCGCACGGTCTCTCCGTCGAAGACCACCAGCTCACCCTTCCACCCGGCGTGGCTGATCAGCGCCACGATGTCGCAGAGGGCACCCCGCGTGACGATCTCCCCCCCCAGCTTCAGGATGGCTCCGTCGTTCTCGTCTCGCTTCCCATCCTCCCCCACGTACCTCAGGAAGATGAGGTGCTGGGGCGACGGCATCAGCCGGAACGTCCCCTTGCGAGCCCGGAGCTGCTGGCTGGCAGATCGTGAGACCGCATGCGCCGTACCGGTGTCGTCGATGCGAACCAGATCAGGTTTGGACTCGCGCATGTGGCGCCCAGCATACCTCGGCTCCCCGACGTCCCGCACGTTTTCCATGCTACGACCCCGGCGTGCCCGCCTCGCCCCTCGATTCTCCTGCGGATCTGGAGGCCGCCCTCCGGGGGGCCTCCTACCTCCCCGATCCCCGCGCTTCCCTCGCCCTCTGGCTCGCCCTCCGCCTGGAGCGCCCGCTGCTCCTCGAAGGCCCCGCCGGCGTCGGCAAGACCGACCTCGCCCGCGCCGCCGCCCAGGCCCTCCACCGGCCCCTCCTCCGCCTCCAGTGCTACGAGGGCATCGACGAGGGACGCGCCCTCTACGAGTGGGACTACGCCCGCCAGCTCCTCTACACCCAGCTCCTGCGGGACGCCCTCGGCCGCGAGATCGCCGGCGCCTCCTCCCTCGCCGACGCCGCCTCCCGCCTCGCCCCCGCAGAGGCCATCTTCTTCAGCGAGCGCTTCCTCCTGCCGAGGCCTCTCCTCCAGGCCATCCAGAGCGAGACCCCCGCCCTCCTCCTCCTCGACGAGGTGGACCGCGCTGACCCGGAATTCGAGGCATTTCTCCTGGAATTCCTCGGAGAATTCCAGGTCACCCTCCCCGAGCTAGGCACCCTCCGCGCCCGCCACCCTCCCCTGGTGCTCCTGACCACCAACGGAACCCGCGAGCTGACCGACGCCCTCCGCCGCCGCTGCCTCCACCTCTTCCTCGACTACCCGGAGCCCAGCCGCGAGCTGGCCATCGTCAAGCTCCGCGTCCCTGGCATCGAGGAGGCCCTCGCCGCGCGCCTCGTGCAGTTCGTCGCCGCCCTCCGCGCCCTCGATCTGAAGAAGGCCCCCAGCCTCAGCGAGACCGTGGACTGGGCCCGCGCCCTCCTCGTCCTCGGCGCCAGCACCCTCGGCAACGACCTCGCCCGCGACACCCTCGGCCTCCTCCTCAAGCACCAGGAAGACCACGCCGCCGTCCTCCCCCGCCTCGACGATCTGTTGCAAGCCAAAGGGCTGGACCGACCGCCCGGGATGTCGTAGATAGCGGCCCTCAGGGCTGATAGCTCAGTCGGTAGAGCTGCGGACTTTTAATCCGTCGGTCCCGGGTTCGAGCCCCGGTCGGCCCACCACGGCGCCAGCGCATGACCCAAGCAAGGTGCTACCCTGGAGGTCGCCATGACGCAGGCGCATCCTCCCGACGGCCCCGGCCCCCGACGACCTGCCACACTCGCGGACTGGGAGGCGGTACCCGCCCCCTACACCGGGCATCTGATCGGCGGGCGGCTCTACGTCCACCCCAAGCCCCTGCCTCGTCACGCCCGCGTGCAGGGAGGCCTGCACGACGTCTTGTTTGGTCCCTTCGACCGGCAACGCGGAGGGCCGGGGGGCTGGCTCTTGCTGAGGGATGTGGACGTGCGGGTGGGCAGGAGCGGCCTTGTTCATAAGTCCGACCACGGGCCCGCCGACGAGGCCGCCGGGGTGAACCCCGGCGCCGGGACGTGGGGGAAGGGAAACGAGGCGGGGAAGCCCTCTTCCGAGGGCTCGCTTCGGCACGAATCGAGGCCGCCACAGCGGCCTTCTCCCTGCCGTCGCCCCCAGCACCCGTTCCGGCGCCGGGGTTCACCCCGGCGGCCTCGTCGGCGAGAGCCGCACCCGTGTGGACGGTCTTGGGAACAAGGCCGGCAGGAGCCACAGGGGCCTTGCCCGTCGTTTGGTCCGCGGTGGTGTGTAAGAACTGAACGAAGGATCAGAAGACAACACGGCCGTGTTGGAGTCTACTGTGGGGTACCACCCTCCACTTCGACTCCACACCGCCGTGAACTCTTCCTCTACTCCTTCTTCTCTCTCCTCGCAAGATCTCCCTCGTTCTCGCTACGAACTCTCTCAACTCTACGACACCCTCCATCACCTCGCTCTTCTTGACCCTTCCCTTTCTCAGCGCGCCCGCATCGAATCTCTTGGTCTCCCTCGCTCCACCGTGCGGGCCTGGCTTGCTTCACGGGCTTCGTTGGATCTGGCTCCGGAGGTTTCCGCTTTCTTTCACTCCCAGCACGGTCTTGCCTGGATCCACCGTATCGTAGCCGCAGCCACAGTCAAACTACCCCCGGCAGAGCCGGGGGCTTGTTGAGGAGGACCGCTCAAAGC
>CAZSDX010000649.1:0-3793 GCA_964605685.1 uncultured Polyangiaceae bacterium | reverse complement strand
CGCGCGTTGCCGGTGAAGTCCGGCACTAGGCACTCGACCTCGGTGATGCGGTGCGCCCGCAGCCAGCGCCTGAGCGCGGCCCCCTCGCCGGGGCCCTCCCCCCCCCCGACCCCGCTCCCCTTCCCTCCGAGCGCCGACCCGCTCCGCTACCGGGTTGAGCGCCTCCTTGGCTCCGGCGGCATGGGCGAGGTGTACGAATGCACCGACTCGGTGCTTGGTCGGCGAGTCGCCATCAAGCGCCTCCGTCCTGAGGCCCTCGACGACCACCTCGCCTCCGCCATGCTGGAGCGGGAAGCCCGCGTCGTCGGCTCCCTGGAGCACCCCAACATCATCCCCGTCTACGACGCCGGCTACATCGAGCCCTCGGGGCCGTTCTACGCCATGCGCATGGTGGAGCGACCCTCCCTGGAGGTGCTGCTCCGCAAGCTGCGCGAGGGTGACCCCGCCACCGCCGCCGAGTTCTCCCTCGGCAAGCTGCTGCGCGCCTTCCTCCAGGTGTGCGGCGCGGTCGAGCATGCCCACAGCCGCGGCGTGATCCACTGCGATCTGAAGCCCGCCAACATCCTCCTCGGCTCCTTCGGCGAGGTGCTGGTCGTCGACTGGGGCATGGCGCACAGCCCCGACGAGGCCAACGCCTACCAGGGCGGGACGCCGGGCTACATGGCCCCCGAGCAGCTCGAAGGCCGTCCCGTCGACCCTCGCACCGATGTCTACGCGCTCGGCGCCATCCTCTACGAGATCCTCACCCTCCGCCAGGCCTTCTCCGAGCGCTCTCCCCTCAACGCGCTGCTCGATCAGCGTCGGCCCGTCCACCCGAAGGCCCGCGCCCCCGAGCGCAACATCCCCGACGAGCTGGCGGACGCCGCCCTGCGCGCCCTGGAGCGGGAGCCGGGCGCGCGCTTCCCCTCCGCCAGCGCCTTCGGCGCCGCCATCGAGATCTTCCTCGAAGGCACCCGCGAGCGCGAGCGCCGGGAGCTGCGCGCCCGCGAGCTGACCGAGCAAGGCGACCTGCTGGCCGACAGCTACGAGGAGCTCCTCGAGTCCCGACCCGAGCGCGTCGCCGAGGTCAACGACCTGCTCAACCGGACCCCCCCCTGGGAGCCCCCCGAAGCCAAGCAGCCCCTCTGGGACGCCGAGGATCGCCAGACCGTCCTCGACGCCCTCTGCATCCGCTCCTTCCAGTCCGCGGTCTCGACCTACGAGCAGGCCCTGGAAGAGGTCCCTGACCACGAGCCTGCCCTCCGCGGCCTGGCGCGCCTCTACCGCGCCGAGCTTCGCCGCGCCCACGAGCGCCGCGACGACTTCGACCGGGTCTACTTCGAGGGCCTCCTCAGCCGGGTCGATCCGAACCCCTCCAGCGGCAGCCGCACCTCGCTGCGGATCCACACGACCCCGGAGCCTGCGGAGGTGATCCTGGGCCACGTCCAGGAAAACAGTCGACGCCTGGGGGTGATCCGCGAGGAGCCGCTGGGCCCGACCCCGATCCACGCCGAGGGCCTCCCCACCGGCAGCTACCTGCTCCGCCTGCTCCGCCCGGGCTTCGCCGACGTGCTCTGCCCCGTCCTGCTGCGCCCCGGCAAGGAGCTGGCCCTCACCGTCGACCTGACCAACAGCAGCCCCAAGCCCGGCGAGGTGTTCATCCCCGGCGGCGTGGCGCTGCTCGGGGGCGACGAGACCAACCTCCACGGCCGCGACCTGCACGAGATCGACGTCCCGGCTTTCCACATCTCCGCCTTCCCGGTCTCCTTCCAGGAGTACTTCGAGTTCGTCGCAGCCCTCTTCGCCGTGGACCCGCTGGAGGCGCCCCGCTTCCTGCCGAAGAACACCGACGGTGCTGCCTACTGGGTCTGGACCGGCGAGAACGTCGAGCCCACCCACAGCATGCGCCGCTGGAGCGATGACCTGGAGTACCTCCTCTCGCTGCCGGTCTTCGGCGTCGATCTGGCCTGCGCCGAGGCCTACGCCCGCTGGAAATCCGAGAGCACCGGCCGCACCTACCGCCTCCCCACGGAGGACGAGTGGGAAAAAGCCGCCCGCGGCACCGACGGCCGCCGTTACCCCTGGGGCGACCGCTTCGACGCCTCCTTCTGCAAGATGCGCGAGTCTCGCCCCGACCTCCCCGCCCCGGAGCCCTGCGGCACCTTCCCCTCCGACGTCTCCCCTTACGGCGTCCACGACATGGCCGGCGGCATCGCCGAGTGGGTCCTGCCGCCCGCCCCTCCGGAGGGCCACGGGCTCATCTCCCACATCGCCTCCCGCGGCGGCGCCTGGTGCGACTGGCGCGTCGACTGCTACCTCGGCGCCCGCCGCGCCTACTTCGTCGAGGAGCGCTCCGCCCGCGTCGGCTTCCGCCTGGTCCGCGAGGCTCGCCCCGCGTCCGCCGGGTAACCGGTAGAACTCCAGGTTCTTCCGGAACCTGGGCTCCCCGGGGAACAGCTCGATCAGCCGGCGGAGCGCCGCGACGCCGGCCTCCCGCTCGCCCACGTAGAAGGCGGAGGCGCCCACCAGATCGAGGGCCTTGTGGCGGTAGACGTCGGCGTCGACGAAGAGGCTCCCCGGCGGGGGCTCCGGGAGCTGCGCCGCCCGCTGGGCGAAGAGGAAGGCGAGGGGCCAGGTCTTCTGGCGGAAGTAGCGCCAGGCGATCCGGTAGAGGGGCTCGGCGCGGTGGGGGCTGTGGGCGTGGGCGGCGAGCCACGCCTGCTGCGCCTCGGGCCACGGCGCGTCCATCGCCTCCAGCACGCGACCGACGCGGAACATCGCCTCGTAGACCTCCTCACGCCAGCCTCCCATCGCCACCCGCTGCTGGTAGGCCCCCAGCGCGCTCCGGTGGTCGCCCAGGCACTCCAGCGTCTGCGCCAGGTAGAAGAGCGCCCGGGGGTCCTCCGGGCGGCGCCGTCGCTCCTCCACCAGCAGGCGGAGGTCGAGCTGCCAGCGGCGCCGCTGGGCCTCCGGATCCTGGTGGCTCCGGTCGTGGTGGATGTAGGCCCCGGGGACGCGCTTGCCCGGCGCGCCGACGCCCTCCTTGCGGAGCACCTCGTGGGTGGTGCCGACGTAGCGCCACCCGGCGCCGCAGCGGGCGAGGCGCGCCGAGTCGTAGCGCAGGTTGTCGTAGTGGATCTCGACGTGGTAGGCGCCGTCCTCGTCGTTCCGGTGGCGCTCGCAGAAGTCCCGCAGCGACGCCCCCTCGTGGAGCGTCTCGTCGCCGCTGAGCATCAGGGTGAAGATCGAGTACGGATCCGCCAGGTCGAGGGCGCGGTTGCGGGTCGTGGAGAAGTCCACGAAGGGCTCCTCGATCAGCTCGCCGTCGAGGCCGTCGGCGGCCTCCCGCAGCGCCCGCTGGGTGCCGTCGGTGGAGCCGGTGTCCAGGATCGTGTAGCGGTCAACCCAGGGCCGCACCGAGGCCAGAGTCGCCGCGATGGAGCGGACCTCGTTCTTGACGATCATCACCAGCGCAAGCAGGGGCCTGGCCATGGAGATCAGCGCGGCGAGCGGGGGACGATGGCGGCCAGGTGACGCCCGCTGCGAGCGCCGTCCCGGCGGAAGGAGAAGAAGCGACCCGGATCGAAGAAGGTGCAGCCCGGGACGCGCTCGATGCGCTCGACGCCGCGCCGCCGGAGCTGCCAGGTGACCAGCCGAGCCAGGTCGCCGTGGGGCTTCCTCCCGGGGGCGCGCACGACGACCTGCTCGCCGGGGGCGGCGGCTTCGAGCTGGGCGGCGACCTCCTCGCCGATCTCGAAGGCGTCGGCGGAGAGGTGGGGGCCGATGGCGGCCAGCAGCTCCGGCGGGGACGGGG
>CAZSDX010000648.1:0-3824 GCA_964605685.1 uncultured Polyangiaceae bacterium | reverse complement strand
CCGGCTCAGCCGGTACGCCGCGCCCGCCAGCCTCGCCTCGTCCGTCAGCCCCAGCAGCGGCGTCGTCCCGTGCTCCGGGCTCGCCCGCAGCGCCGCCCACTCCTCCGCGGGGGTCTCCAGCGGCAGCAGCACCGCCGCCGGGCTCAGGGCGAGCCGCAGCAGCTCGTCGGCGCTCGCCACCTCGCGGACCTCGGCGCTCGCCAGGTGAGCGAGCCGTTTGAGCCGTTCCCGGTTGCCGCCACGGCCGACCACGGCGAACAGGCGGGGGGTCTCGTTGAGTGCGCCAGGGGATTGTTCCATTTCGGGATTTTTCGGAAAGGTTGTGCGGGACAGTCCGGATTTTTTCCCTCGAATCGCCAGAATAACCCCTCCGTGGCACGTTGCAAAGCGAGGCAGATGCGATCCGAGACAAAGCGGAGCAACTCCGCGGATTGAAAGGGTTTTTCCAGGTAACGCCCGGGGATGCGGTCGAGGAAGGCGCGGGTCTTGGGGGTGAAGGCGCCGCCGGTGAGGAAGAACACCCGGGAGGCGACCTCGGGGTGCCTCCGGGAGAGCTCCTCGTGGAAGTCCATCCCGGACATCTTGGGCATCATCAGGTCGCAGAGGATCAGGTCGAAGGCGTTGTCGCGATCGATCCTGGCCAGGGCTTCCTGGGCCTCCTGGCAGGTCTCGACCGTGTAACGCGCGCCGAGGATGCGGCGGACGACGCTGGTGATGACCGGCTCGTCGTCGACGACCAGGACGCGCCCCCCGGTGAGCGCCGCAGGGGCACGGGGGGAACCCGGCGCCGCGACGCTCCGGGTCGGCGGTAGCAAGATCGAGACGCGAGTCCCCTGGCCGGGGGTGCTCTCGATGGAGAACTCGCCCCGGTGCTTCTCGACGATCTGGCGGCAGACGGAGAGGCCCAGGCCGGTGCCCTCGCCGATGGGCTTGGTGGTGAAGAAGGGGGTGAAGAGGTGCTGCATCACCTCGGGGGCGATCCCCTCGCCGGTGTCCTGGATGGTGACGCGCACGCCCCCGCTCTCCTCCCGGAGGCCCACCAGGATCTCGTTCTCCTCCGCGTGGCCCACGGTGGGGATCGCCTGCACCGCGTTGAGCAGCAGGTTGAGGAACGCCTGGCCCAGGCGGGACTCGTGCCCCTGGATCGGGGGGACCGGGTGGTAGTCGCGGCGGAGGCGAGCCCGGTGGTGGATCTCGTTCCAGGCGATGCGGACGGAGGTATCCAGGACTTTTTGCAGATCGACGGGCCCCACCTGCTCCTCCTCCGCGCGGGAGAAGACCTTGAGGTCCCGGACGATGAGGCGGACGCGCTCCGCCGCCTGGGAGGCGTCCTCGAGCATCTCCGCGAGCTCCTGCATTTTCGCAGGATCCGGGAGGTCTCCCAGGGACGCGCGGCACAGCTCCAGGTTGGTGGCGATGGCCGTCAGCGGGTTGTTGATCTCGTGGGCGACCCCGGCCGCCATCCTCCCCACCGAGGCCATCCGGTCGGCGAACAGCGCCTGCTCGTCGCTCCGCTTCTTCTGGGTGATGTCCCTCAGATCGACGATCACCCCGACGACCTCCTCGCCCTCGCGGATCGCCCCGAGGTGGAAGGCTCCCCACCGCTTCCCCTCCTCGGGGTGCACCTCGAAGACCACCTCCCCGCTCTTCCCCTCGCTCCCGCGGACCACCTCGGAGAACTGCCGGCTCCAGGGCCCCCTCGACTCGTCCGGCAGCAGCAGCTCCAGCCGCTTGCCCACCAGCTCCTGCTGCGTCATCCCCCAGGCCGCCCGGTTCGAGAGCAGGATGACCCCGGACAGGTCGAGGTGGAGGATCAGATCCGGGACGCTCTCCACCAGCGCCTTCCAGCTGGCCAGGATGGCCTTGAGCTGCTTCGCCTGCTCCAGCGCCTCCTTCCGCTGCTGCTTCGCCTGCTCCAGCAGCCGCCGCTCGTCCAGGATCGCCTGCCTCAGCGCCAGCGCCTGCTCGATCTGCGCCGCCACCCCCCGGACGAACTGGATCCCCTCGGGCCGCTGCTCCAGATCGCTCTCCGAGGCCACCACCAGCATCCCTTCCTCGCCGTTGCGGCCCTTGAGGGGCACGACGAACAGGCCCTGCACGCTGGGGCGATCCAGCTCCCTCCACACCCGCAGCCACGGCTGGCCGGAGCGGGTCAGAAGTCGCCCCTCCTCGGACGACGGAGGCACCTCCTTGCGGACGAGCGCCAGGAGTTTTTTGAGCCGCTCGATCCCGTCCCCCACGGCGCAGAGCTCGGGGGAGACCAGGGCCCCGGGGGCCTCGACCCCGCCCAGGGCGAAGCCCTCCGTATCGATGATGATCTCCAGGATCTCGCCGAGCACGCCGGGCAGCTCCTCCTGCCGCACCAGGGAGCGGGCGAGCGTCGCCAGGATGTCGAGCTGGGCGGTGAGCCGCAGGTTCTTCCGGGACAGCGACGCGTTGAGGGTGAGCTGGCTCTCCAGCTTGACCAGCAGCCTCCCCAGGTCCCGATCCGACCGGGACGGCGCCTCGATGGCCGGGAAAGAGAGGCGCTCCGGGGAGGGGACCAGCCGGGCGAGCGCCTCCTCGATCTCGCGGCGCGCCGGCGTTCGAGAGAGCAGATCCGTCGCCCCGAGCTGGAGCGCCAGCTCCTTCACCCCTTGCTCGGGCGTCGCCTCGCTCAGCAGCAGCACCGGCAGGTGCGCCTGCCCCTGCAGGTTCCGGATCGCCACCACCAGGTCGAAGCCGTCCTGCTCCGGGAGCTGCACCTCCACCAGCACCGCGAAGAACTCCTCCTGCCGGATCCTCTCCAGCGCCTCCCGGAAGCCGCTGGCGGTGGCGATCTCGAATCGGTGCAGCACCAGCCGCTTCTCCAGCGCCAGCCGCTGCGTCTCGTCGTGGTCGACCAGCAGCAGCCTCCTGCCTTGCCCCAGGAGCGCCGGGTACGGGCTCTCCGGCAGGTGCGACTGGAGCAGCCTCAGCAGCCGGGCGGGCTCCACCGGCTTCTCCAGCAGGCCGCTGAACCCCGCCTGGTTGAGCTGCTCCACGGTGAGCCCCCCGACCCCCCCGGAGCAGGCCACCACCGGCAGATCCTCCCCGGTCTCCTCGCGGATCCGGGCGATCAGGTGGAGCCCGTGGGTGTCGGGGAGCACCAGGTCCAGCAGCACCAGCGCCGGCCGCGCCCTCCGGATCTCCCGGAGCGCCGTCTCGCCGTCCTCCGCCTCCCGCGCCTGGAACCCGGCCTTCTGCAGCGTGAGGTGCAGGACCCGGCGGGTGACCGGGTTATCTTCCACGATCAGGATATCTCGGGGAACCTCGCCCACGGTGACCTCACGGCGCAGAAGAGGAGAAGAACGCTCACCTGCGATCATCCCCTCCAAATCGTCGCAACGCTCGTGCCATGGCCAGGGAACCGCTCCCGAGCGTCGAACCAGGGCCCCCCGTGATCCAGATCGGGATGACCCGTCTCATCCCGGGAAATCGGGAGCTGGCAGCGAACCTCGCGCCGCCCCTCGCGCTCCTGCTCCGCCTGGCAACGGCGCAGAAGAAGCAAAGATCGGGTAAAAACCCTAGAAGAAACCTGTTAATTTAGGGGAGCTTCCCACGTACCCTTCGGATCATGAAGCGATCCTCGGTGCATCGACTTGCCCTCTGGCTCTCGATCTTCACGGCGGCCCTGGTCGCCTGCGGGAGCGATGGAGAGACCACCTCCGAGCCAGGCCCCGGCGGTGGCCAGGCCGGCAAGGGTGGGGGAGCCTCCGGCGCCGGAGGGAACACCGCGGGAGCCGGGGGGGAAGGGCCAGGTGGTGCGGCGGGCGCGGGTGCGGGCGGCGGTACCGCCGGGGCCA
>CAZSDX010000647.1:2854-3838 GCA_964605685.1 uncultured Polyangiaceae bacterium | reverse complement strand
GGGGTCGAGCGCGACCGCGGTGCGGTAGCAGGCGAGCGCCGCCGGGAGATCCCCCTGGACGTGGAGCAAGGCGCCGAGCTGTGCCTGGGGCGCGGCGAGGGACGGGAGCAGCGCCACCGCGCGGCGCATTGCGGCGAGGGCGGCGGAGCGATCCCCGTGGAGCCGGAGCGCCAGGGCGAGGTGGTAGTGGACCTCCCCCGACCCCCGCGGGGAGCGGGCGAGCGGCTGGAGCAGGGCGACGGCGGCGCGAGGATCCCCGGAGCGAAGCGCCTCGACGCCCCGGGCGAAGGGCTCGTCCACGGCCCTCACCGCAGGTACAGGTCGAGGCGAGGGTTCGAGCCGGAGAGGTCGCCCCAGCCCAGCCGAGCCCCCAGGCCGTCGCCCCCGGAGATCCGCAGCGCGAGCCCGTGGACCTGCCCCCGGCGCAGGGCCCACCCCCGCACCAGCTCCGTCACCTCCACCCGGAGCGGCCCCGGCGACGCGAAGGACAGCACGGCCCTGGACTCCGGCTGCCCCAGCGCCGGCAGCGGCGACGGGGCCTGGCTCGACCAGCCCTCCAGCACCGGGCTCACCAGGACCTCGATGGCCCCCTCCACCGGGAAGGCGCCCTCCGCCGGCTCCAGCAGCACGTAGGCCCGCTCCACCCGCGCCCCCTGCCAGGAAGGCTCGAAGCGGAGCAGCACCAGCGCCCCGCCGCCGCCCCGGCTGGCCGCCCGCAGCTCGGAGGTCGTCCCCTCCCGGGAGGCTCCGTCGAGGAACAGTGCATCCAGCGGGTCGAGCACCCTGCGGCTGGCCTCGGGGCGCACCGGCGTCGCCTCCGCCGCCGCGCAGCGCCCCACCTGGCACACCAGCGCCCCGGGGCAGGCGTCGAGCCGGTCGCAGGGCTGCTGCACGGAGGCGCACCCGGCCAGCAGCAGAGCGAGAGCGAGGAGGCGAGGAGGGAGCATGGGCGGCGGCAGGAGCGAGGGGCGGAGCTGCGTCAAG
>CAZSDX010000647.1:0-2745 GCA_964605685.1 uncultured Polyangiaceae bacterium | reverse complement strand
CGCTGCGAGAGGTTCCTCCCCCGGATTTTCGCTACGTGGGCCTCACCCCGGGGCTCTCGCCGCTGCGCATGGCGACGACGGCGGCGGGGGCCTCCGCGGGGCTGACCGGGGCGCTCCTGCTCGCCGCCGGGACCGACGCCACCTCCCTCGCGCTCTCCGCGCTGGCCGGGGGCTGCGTCGCCCTCACCTTGCACCAGCGCGGGGCCTTCCGGCTGTCCTACGAGGGGCGTCCGCGCTCCATGGCGATGGCCATCGTCCCCTGGGGGGTGCTGCTCCAGCCGGAGCGGGAGCAGGAGACGCGGGTGCTGCGCTGGTCCGGGGTCCGCGCGGTTCACGTGGAGACGATCCACACGACGGACGCGGCAGGGGCGCCGAGGGCGGCGTGGAGCCTGGTGACGGTGGAGACGCACCGGGAGCGGCTGCAAGGGAGGGCACCGGGGCACGCTCCGCTGGAGCGGCTGATGGCGCACCTGCCCGAGTACGCCAGGGAAGCGTCGCTGCCGGTGGCGCTGGGGCTGACCGGGGAAGCACGGAGCGAGGAGGCGGGCTTCGATCCGGTGGCGAGGGAGCTGCTGGGGCAGGCGAGGCTGTACCTGGAGAGCGCCG
This sequence comes from uncultured Polyangiaceae bacterium, assembly GCA_964605685.1. Lineage (GTDB taxonomy): Bacteria > Myxococcota_A > Polyangia > Polyangiales > Polyangiaceae > JANWXX01. The sequence goes on along the minus strand of CAZSDX010000647.1, from coordinate 2,139 downwards.
AGGGGGTGGAGGCGCTGTCGCTGAGGGCCGGGACGTACCGGACGATGGCGCGGTGGTCCGCCTGCGAGGAGACGCTGGAGCTGCTGCGGGAGACGATGAGGTGCGCGCCGGACGGCGCGGCGGATCGGCGAGCGTTCTGCGCGGCGCTGGCGGGGGAGCTGGGGGCGAGGGAGCTGCTCCCGGCGCTGCTCCGGCTGGTGACCACGGCGCACCCGCTGACGGCGGCGACGGCGAGGGCCGCGGCGCTGCGGCTGGGGGCGGAGCCGGCACGAGCAGGCGCGCTGGAGGAGCTGGCGCCTTTTCTCCACGAGGACGACCTCGCGACGCTGGAGCGATGGGCCAGGGGCGGTGAAACCTGCCGGGGAGGTCCGCCGTAAGAGCCCGGGTAAGCCCTCCCCAAGGGGAAGGGATCCGGTGTAGGCTGGCGCTCCGGTGCGTACAGGATGAGAAAAAACCTCTGGCCTCGCAGGCCTTCTCTGTCGCTCGCGGTGGTCGCGCTCCTGGGGTGGGTGGGGCGATCCTCCGACGCGCACGCCCTGGACACGGAGGTGACCGCCTCGGTGGCGGCCCAGGGGTACGCGCTGCGTAGCCCCTTCGGGGACCCCATCCTGATGCGGCGCCGGGTGATGAACACCCTGGGGCTCGGGGTGTACCACACGATGGATAGCGAGCGACCCACGGGGGCGCAGCTCCTGGTGAAGCTGCGGCTCCGGCTGGACGCGGACGTTGGTATCGAGAGCAACGAGGTCAACTTCCGGCGGGGCGATCCGGCCTCGCGCTACGTCCCCGGGCTCCTCGAAGCGCCGGTCGACCTGATGTACGGCTACGTGGAAGGGCGGAACTTCGCGGGAGGATGGCTGGGGTTCCGGCTGGGGCGCCAGTACGTCTCCGACGCCCTGGGCTGGTGGAGCTTCGACGGCGGCCTGGTGCGGATCCAGGCTCCCTACGTGCATGCCGAGGCCTACGGCGGCTTCGAGCAGCGGGGCGGCCTGCCCCTGTCGCTGGGGCGCTACGAGCGCAACGGGGTCTGGCGGGGCGACCGGCAGCAGGGGCTGGATGGCTCCCCGGACGCGTTCGGGATGTTCCTGGAGGCGGGCAAGGCCCCGGCCTTCGGCGTGGCCCTGGAGAGCGCGGGGCCCCACTGGATCCACGGGCGCCTCGACTACCGGAGGGTCTACAACACCGGGGCGGTCGCCGCCTCCTACCTGCCGGGGCCCGGGGGGCAGCTCCGGACCTTCGACGAGACGCGCACGTCGAGCGAGCGGCTGGGCTACGCCATCGACGGGACGGTGGGCGACTACGGGGCGGGCAAGGGGGGGGTCGTTTACGACCTGTACAACCAGTTTTTCAGCTCGTACTACGTGAACCTGGATGGCTTCGTGACCCAGCGGGTGACCGTGGGGGCGGATTTTGATTACTTCCGGCCGACCTTCGACGGGGACTCGATCTTCAACTGGTTCACCCAGACGCCGATCACCACGCTGACCGGGCGGGGAGCCTGGCAAGTGAACGATCGGCTGGACCTGGCGCTGAACGGCGGGGTCCGCTGGTGGGCCACGGACGACGATCCGGGGAGCCCGACGACGCTGCCGCCGGGCGAGGGCGGGCGGGCGTCGGACCAGGGAGCGCTCGCGGACCCGAAGGCCGAGAAGACCGGGAGGCTGACGGACGTGCTGGGGAGCGCCCACGGGCGCTACCGGTGGTCCACGGGGAAGGCGACGCTCCGGGGTGTCTTCGAGGTGGGAGAGCGGGGGCGGAGGGAGGGCGTGGATGTGGGCGGGGAGCGCTACTTCCGTGGGGGAAAATACGGGGCGACGCTGCGAGGCTCGCTCTTTGACTGGCGCGACGAGCTGAGGCCCGATCGGAGCGCGACCAGCGTGGGCTACGTGGTGGGAGGGATCTGGAGACCTGGTCCGATGGCCGACGTCCTGCTCGAGTGGGAGCACAACATGAACCGGCTGGTCGGGCAGCGCTACCGGGTGCTGGCGGTGGTCAACGTGGCGGTGAACCGATGAGCCGCGACCTGACGACGCTGTGGCTGACGGGGGCCTGCGCGGCGGCGGCGCTGCTGGCGCTGGCGCCGGGGGCCCGCGCCCAAGGCGACGCAGGCGCGGCCGACGGCATCGGCGCAGCAGCGGG
>CAZSDX010000646.1:0-3863 GCA_964605685.1 uncultured Polyangiaceae bacterium | reverse complement strand
CGGCGCAGCCCACCGGCCAGCCCAAGATCCAGGGCGAGACCAAGGGCAGCCGCGTCATGATCCCCGGCGCCATCGTCTTTGACTCCGGCAAGGCCTCCATCAAGGTCGCCGAATCCAAGGCCACCCTCGATCAGCTCAAGGAATTCCTGGACAAGAATCCCCAGGTGACCTTGCTCCGCATCGAGGGCCACACCGACAGCGACGGCGACGACAACATGAACCTCAAGCTGTCCGGCGAGCGCGCGCTGGCGGTTGTCACGTACCTGGTCTCCCAGGGCATCTCCCGGGATCGCCTCCTCGCCGTCGGCTTCGGCGAGACCAAGCCCGTCGCCCCCAACGACACCAAGGAGAACAAGGAGCAGAACCGCCGCACCGAGTTCCACATGGCGCAGATCGAGGGGAAGAACTTCGCCGGCCGCGCCCCCGACGGCGGCGGCACCGTCTTCAAGTTAGCGCTCCCCTCTCCGGGGCCACCCAGGGCGCTCGCGGAGCGCCCTTCGCTTTTTGTCCCCTTGCCCTGGTGCCGCTCCCCGGCCATGGTCCGCGGCCATGCGTCTCTCCTGGAGGCTCCTGCTGCCCGTGCTCCTGGTCCTCGCTGGCTGCGACCGGAAACCCACCCGCGAGTGGACCCCCGCCGACCACGACGGAGCCACCGCCAGCCCTCCCCCTCGCGCTGACCCTGCCGAAGCGCAGGCGCAGCTGGTCGACGTCACCTGGAACCGCCAGTGCGCCACCTGCCACGGCCCCGCCGGCCGCGGGGATGGCCCCAGCGGCCCGATGGTCCAGGCCCCGGACCTTACCCAGCCCGCCTGGCAGCAAAGCGCCACCGACGAGCAGATCGCCCGGGCCATCCTCCAGGGCAAAGGCAAGATGCCTCGCTTCGATCTGCCTCCGGCGACGGTGGCGGGGCTGGTCCAGCGGGTCCGCGGGCTCCAGGGGCGCTGAGCGTGGACGCCGCTGTGCTCCGGCGCCGCGTCGCCCCGGCTGTCCTCCTGGTGGGGGCCGCCTTGATCGCCGGGAACCTGCTCCAGAATGCACCCCGCGATCACGAGATCGAGCTGGGCTTTCTGGGGCCTCGCGGGCGCCTCTCCCGGGCGGAGCTCCGGCTGCTGGGCCCCGACGAGGAGGAGGCCGGCACTCGCTGGTCCTGGCCTCCGGGCGAGGCCCCGGCCTCTGTCCGGGGTCGGGTCCGGGCCACCCCTGGCCGCTGGCGCCTCCAGATTCGCCTGGAAAATGCGGGAAAATTCAGGGAGATCAACCGCAACGTCACCCTCCGGGGGGAACCCATCCGGGTGCCCATCGAGGTGGAGGGAGGTGGGGGGTAGGACCACCGGATCAGGGGGCCACGCATTTTGTACTTGTCGAAGTACCTCCGGATTGGCTAACAGTTTGGCCCAGACTGAAGGCGTGTGGCACGATATCCTACATAAGCACCTTTTGCCGATACCTTACCTTGCCGGATGCGATGAACGGGTTGAGCTGAGCAGAACAGCGGACCCGGTGCTTGGCGCCCTCCCCACCCATCTCGTTCTGAGACAGGATCGGCCTCTAGCTCGACGGTGGGCTGAGGCTGCGGGGCAGGGTGCGTCCTGGACCCACACCGCCACGAAGACGAGGATGCATGAAGAGGTGGAACCCCTGGTATCTGGCAGCGATGGCCTCGGTGGCGCCGCTCGGGGCGCTCGGGGGAGCGATGGGGGTGGTGGCGGGCCACGCGGCGGTGCTGGCGATCACGGTGGGGATTTTTGTGGGGACGCTCTCGCTGGGGCGGACGATGAACCCGCCGGGGTCGTCGGCGACGGAGACGCCGGTGGTGCTGGACGAGCGGGACGTGGGGAAGCGGCGTTCGCTGCCGGGGTGAGCTTGCGCGGGGCGGAGAATTCGGGCTTGATGGCCTGAATGGTGGCGGCCAAGCTGCGACTGAAGCGACTCGATGAGTTGACGCTGGGGGATCTGGAGGCGATCCGGCTTATCCTGAGGGGGGATTCGATCATCGACTGGCACCGGCTGCACCTGGCGACGGAGCAGGAGGCGCAGCAGTTCCTGAGGACGCTGGAGTTCCGGCTGGAAGATCCGCAGGACAGGGGGAGGCTGGAGCGGATCCAGGAGGAGGCGATCGGGTACCTGCGGCGGAATTTTGATTTCGCGATCCCGAGGCCGATCGAGCAGGCGAGGGCGGAGGATCTGCTGCTGCTGGCGTCGGGCAAGGGGCACCGGCAGGTGTGCGCCTGCACGGTGCTCAAGGCGATGCACATCATCCACCACCTGGACGCGCGCGAGCTCCTGTCGACGCTGCCGATCTCGTCGCAGGAGCTGTTCCAGCTGGTGGAGGAGAAGGTCTACCGGGTGATCGGGGGGATGCTGGCGGCAGGGCTGCCGATCACGGAGCTGATCGGCGGGCGCAAGCACAAGGACTCCCTCTACACCAAGCTGCTGTCGAAGCGGGAGACGACGGCGGCGGCGATCTACGACAAGATCCGGTTCCGGATCGTGACCCGGTCGGTGGACGACCTGCTGCCGGTGCTCCACCACCTGACGGAGAACCTGTTCGCGTACAACTACGTGCTGCCGGAGCAGAGCATCAACACGATCTTCCATTTCCGGAGCTTCTGCGCGTCGCACCCCCACCTCAGGCAGTTCGTCGACCGGTTCCAGGGGAGGCTGGACGACGAGCTGACGCCGAGCGACAACAGCTTCAGCGCCCAGTCGTACCGGGTGATGCATTTCATCGTGGACATGCCGATCCGGCTGGCGCCGGAGGTGCTGGAGCGGGCGCCGGCGGCGATGAGGGAGCTGGGGGCGGTGGTGTTCATGATGGTCGAGTTCCAGCTGGTGGACCGGGAGACGGAGGCGAGCAACGAGCTGGGGGACGCGAGCCACGCCAGCTACAAGGAGCGGCAGCGGCTGGCGGTGGCCCGACGGCTGAAGCTGGGCACCCGGGAGATGAGGGTGCCTCCGCCGTCGTCGACCCGGAAGCCTGCGGCTGGGCGTTGACGCTGGGGGGCGCCGCCCCCTAGTGTTCCAGGGATGCGTCTCTACAGCGGCAAGGTCGGGGCCATCGCCTCCGAGTCGGTCAAGGAGCTGCTCGCGGCGGGGCAGATCGAGTGCGTCTCCCCCAAGGAGGTCGAGAAGGACATCGCCGCGGTGCTCAACAACTACGTCAAGACCGAGCAGGAGGCCCTCGATCTGGCCCGGGACTGGCAGCAGCGGCGCAGCCTCCCGCCGACGGAGCTGCCCAGGCTACGCAAGGCGGCCGCCGAGCAGAAGGGCATCAAGACCGGCGAGGACACGCTCGATTTCCTCCTCGATCAGGTGGTCGAGATGCTGCTCCACTCGGGCAACGTCGAGGAGGTCTTCGCCGAGGACCACGAGCTGCGGCGCACCATGGTCAAGATCTTCAAGAAGCACATGGCAGCGGAGGAGGAGATGGAGCAGGAGATCCGGGGCAAGCTCAAGCACGTGCGGGAGGGGACCTCGACCTGGGAGATCGAGTACCAGCGGATGAAGGAAGACATCCGGCGGCGCAAGGGGCTCTGAGCCCCGATGCGCAGCATGACCGGGTTCGGCGCGGGGGAGGCGCCGCTGCCGGGGGGCAAGGTGGTGGCCGAGCTGCGCACCGTCAACAGCCGCCACCTGGAGGTGAGGGTGCGGCTCCCCCGGGAGATGAACGACACAGGGATGGGCGTGGAGCAGCAGATCCGCGCCAGGCTGGGGCGAGGCCGCTGCGACGCGGCGCTGCGGCTGGAGCTTTCCGGCCAGGAGGCGATGGCGCTGGACCACGGGCGAGCGAGGGCGGCGCTCCGGGCGCTGGAGGCGCTGCGGGACGCCTGCTCCCCCGGGGCCGAGGTGCCGCTGTCGCTGCT
>CAZSDX010000645.1:0-3876 GCA_964605685.1 uncultured Polyangiaceae bacterium | reverse complement strand
AAGTTCGACAACCTCTACGGCTGCCGCGAGTCGCTCCTCGATGGCATCAAGCGGGCCACCGACGTGATGATCGCCGGCAAGGTCGCGGTGGTGGCGGGCTACGGCGACGTGGGCAAGGGCAGCGCCCACTCGCTCCGGAACATGGGCGCCCGAGTGATGATCACCGAGGTCGACCCGATCTGCGCGCTCCAGGCGGCGATGGAGGGCTTCCAGGTGGTCACCATGGAGACCGCCGCGCCCCAGGCGGACATCATCGTCACCGCCACCGGCTGCGCCGACATCGTCCGCTCGGAGCACATGCTCCAGATGAAGGACGAGGTCATCCTCTGCAACATCGGCCACTTCGACTGCGAGATCCAGGTGGCGTGGCTGGAGAAGCACCCGGAGATCCAGAAGATCAACATCAAGCCCCAGGTGGACCAGTACGTGCTGCCCAACGGCAAGCGGATCACGCTGCTGGCCTCGGGCCGCCTGGTCAACCTCGGCTGCGCCACCGGCCACCCCAGCTTCGTGATGAGCAGCTCGTTCTCCAACCAGGTGCTCGCCCAGATCGAGCTGTGGACCAACCCGGGCAAGTACCCCATCGGCGTCTACACCCTGCCGAAGAAGCTGGACGAGAAGGTCGCCCGCCTGCACCTCAAGAAGCTCGGCGTGGAGCTGACCACCCTCACCGCCGAGCAGGCCAGCTACCTCGGCGTCCCCGTCGAGGGCCCCTTCAAGCCCGACTGGTACCGCTACTGACCTGGCGTTTCCCTGGAGTCACTCGCACGGGAGCTCCAAGATCCACAGCAAGCGTTCTCCTGCTGGTTTCTCTTCCTTCGCTTCCCACTCGGTGGTGACGACGTACCGGCAGATCTTGGTCAGATACTTGCACTCCTTGGAGGGGGACTTTCCGGAGCGGGGGATGTCTGCACCAGGCTCTTCCAGGGGGCCTCTGTCCCAGGAAGCAATCGTCTGCTCAGGCAAGACAGCGTTGCCGTATTTACTCCGGGCTTCCTCCAGCGACGGACAACGCTGGTGTGCGCTGGCATGGATGTCGACGAGCGCCTGGCTGCGCTCCCAGGCGGAACACCCCGCCTGGCACGAGCCAACAAGCATCGCCACGCTGCCAGAGAAAGCGACGATCGCAGCCCAGTGCGGGGAAAAATCGGAGAACGTCATGGCTTCCCCCCCAGACCACGGACCTCCACACCGAAGCCCACGGTCACCGTCGAAAGATTCCGCCTGGCGAAGAGGTGAGAGGCGGTGACCTCGGGGAACAGGGCAAAGTTCTCCGCGAGCGCGGCGCGGATCCCGAGGCCTGCTCGGGCGATAGGCCCTGGATCGAAGCGAGAACGATCCAGAGCGATCAGGTAGCCAAGCCCCGGTGACAGGACGATCTGAAGGTGGCGCGACGGGTTGATCCCGAGGAGCAAAGGAACCTCCGGGCGCAGGTGGAGTTCGTCGGTGTAGAGGACCGCCGGATCAAGCGCGAGATCGAGCATTCCTCTCTGGATCTCGGTCCGGACATCCACGCCAAACTGGACGCTGGGAGGATCGGTATGGTTGGTCCTACCGACCCGGATTCCTCCGTCAACCCTCTCCGCGAGCCCCACCCGGAGCTGCGTTGGAACCGGTACCGCGGTCAGATCGAATCTTTCCCTTTGTAGCTGGAGTTCCCTGAAACCAGTGGGTTCGTGTCGTCCTGTTCCGCCCTTCGTTTGTGACCATACCCCGGCGCTCGCGAGGGTCAGCGAGGCGGTCTGGGGCTGGATCACCCTGGTGCCTGTGTAGCTGTTCCCTGTGGAGCAACTGGCACTCGATAGGGCGGCAAGCACGAGCATGCCTTGAGGAAGTAGGTTCATGCGGAGCAGTGTAGCATCCGGAAGTGTCCTCCGTTCCCCGCGCCGTGTTCGTCGCTTTTCTGGCGGCGTTCCTCTACGCCGCGTTCACCACGCTGACGATCCCGGGGTACATGCCCTCCGGCGACTCGCTCTATCACTTCGGCGTCGCGCGGGAGATCGCCGCCGGTACGCTGGCGCCCAGCCCGGCGAGGCTCCTGCCCTGGACGATCTACGCGGCGCTCCCGGTCGATCACTACTGGGGTTTCCACCTGCTGCTGGTGCCCTTCGCGCGGATCCCCCACCCGGAGCTGGGCATGAAGCTCGCTTCCGCGACCCTCTTCGGCGGGCTCGTGGCGGCCATGACCGCGGTGCTCGCGCGCCGCCGGGTGCCGTTGCCCTGGGCCTGGGCCTGCGCCAGCATGCTGTTCTCCTCCCAGGACTGGCGCTTCTTGCAGCTCCGGGGCGGGGTCACCCTGGCCGCCGCGCTGCTGGTGTTCGTCGAGGCCGCCGCCTTCCTGGAGGACACCCGGCGCCGACGTCTGCTGCTGCTGGCGCTGGCTTACGCCGGAGCCCTCTCCTACAACGGAGCGCTCCTGCTGCTCCCCTTCCACGGCGCGGCGCTGCTGGGGCTCGCGGCCACCGGGGATCGGGAGGCGCTCCGGGCGAGGCTGGCGGAGCCGCTGGTGACGGCGGGAGGTCTGCTGCTCGGCTTCTGCCTCAACCCGTACATGACCCGGGACTTCGCCCCGCTCCGCTTCGCCGCCTTCCACACCTGGCACATGGGGACCGACTCGGCGAGGCTCTTCGTGGGGCGCGAGAACGTGGAATACAACCCGTTCCCCCTGCACCTGCTGCCGCAGCAGTGGGAGTGGATCGTCCTCGTGGCGGCGCTCCTGGCCGCGGGCACGTACGCGCTGCGGCGGGGCGAAGCTCGCGGCGAGGGACGGGCCGCGGCGCTCGTGTACGGGGCCTGTACCCTCCTGGGCCTCCTGCTCACGCTCCGGGCGGTGCGCATGCGCGAGTACGCGGTCCCCCTCGCGTTCCTGTTCCTCGGCGTCGCCGCCCGCGACCTCGCGGAGCGGTGGCTCACCTCTCGCGCCGCGCGGCTCCTCGTCGCGCTCCTCCTCTTGCTGCGGGCTGGGCCGCAGATCCGGCAGGCGCACCTGCTCACCGAGGCGAGCTCCCAGCCCATCGGTCTCTTCGCGGAGGCCCGCCCGGTGCTGGAGAAGGAGCGGACCGTCGTGGCCAACCTCGTCCAGGGGGACTCGACCTTCCTCTACTGGGAGTGGCTCGACGTCCAGGTCGCCAGCGGGCTCTCCCACTACTTCCTCTACCTCCACGACCGCGCGCTCTACGATCACCTCAAGGAGCTGCGCGACGCCCGGGACGACGAGAAGGCCGCCGCAGCGCTCCGCTCCCTCGCCGCCCGAGGGTCGACGCTGCTGTCCGCCCGCCCCGGTATCGGCTTCCACCGCTTCGCCGAGCGGCACCCGGAGCTGCTGGAGGTCGCCTACCGCAACGAATCCCTCGGCTCCGCGCTCTACCGGATCCGGTGACCCCTCTTCCGCCGGGAGGGATCGGGAAGTGAGGATCCCCCGCTCAGGGCGCCGGGAACACCTCGATCTGGATGCTCCCTCGCTCCGGCGGCTTCGTGCCCGCGATCAGCCGCCCCGGCGCCAGATCGTACGCCCCCTGCACGCCCTCCAGCAGCTTCTTCAGCTTCCCCCCGTCCTTCCTCAGCGAAACCCGCAGCGCCGACCGCTCGAACACGCTCGCCAGCAGCCCGAGCTGCGCCTCGATCGCCCGGTCGTCCAGATCCCCTTCCTGCCGCACCACCAGCAGCGGCTTCCCCTTGTCGCTCCCCACCTTCGGCGGAGCCCCCGCGGGCGGCGGCATTGCCTCGCTCCGCGCCAGCGCCGCCAGCACCGCCGTCGAGATCGGGGCCGCGTCCGGCGCCGGCGTCGTCAGCACCCCGTGGGCCTTCCACAGCCGCCACCCTTGCTGGAACAGCGCCTCCAGCGTCGCCGCGTTCCGCCCCGAGAGCCCCGCCGCG
>CAZSDX010000644.1:0-3928 GCA_964605685.1 uncultured Polyangiaceae bacterium | reverse complement strand
AGGCGGCGAGGCGGGCGAGGGCGGCGAGGCCGGTGGCGGTGCGGGCGGCGGGTGCGTAGCGCTGCCGGAGGTGAGCCTGTCGCTGCAAGGAGCGCAGCTGCCGCTCCAGGCGGGGCTTCCGGTGACGCTGAAGGCTCAGGTGGCAGGGGCGCCGGTCGGGACGTTCCAGTACACCTTTTTCGTGCGCTCTCGCTCCCAGCCCGCGTACGCAGAGCTAGCCCCGACGACGGTGGCGGACTCCCTTGTCGACAGCGCAGAACGCTGCCAGGAAGTCTCGTACAAGGTACGGATCCAAGACTCCGGGTGCCCAGGGTTGGAGCAGGAGAGTGAGCCGCTGGACGTGCCGGTCGTTGCGTCAGGTCCTCACGTCAGTGTGGACGCTTGCGTCGGCGTTCCTCCGGAGCTGGACGAGCGCTGCGGCACCAGGACAAAACCCTGGTGCGACATCGTCAACGCGATGAACGCGGTCAACACGACCGCGGCTCAGTGGAAGGATGTGACGACGCAGCGGACGACGATCAAGGTCGCGGTGGGGTCGATCCCTTACTTCGCAACCTTCGCCATGCGCGACGGTGTCGACATCGAGGGCGGCTGGAGTACGGACTTCAGCGCCCAGGTTCCGCCCGGTTTTGCCGAGTCTCGTCTCGATGGAGGGCCCACCAAGATCCAGGGAACCGCGACGGAGAACTGCGTCGTCTCCTGGGGGCCTGGAGTCCGTGCGTCCATGCGCAAGATGCACGTGCGTGCTGTGACCCCGGGGGCCGGGTTCGATCCCTCGCTGGTCTCTGCGGCTCTCTGCATCGACGGGACCAACCTGGACGCGGAGGGATCTCCTCAGGATACCGAGGCATCGCTGCAGCAGGTCATCGTCGACGCTGACGAGGCCGATTTCGGCAGCTTCTTCGAGGGCGTTTACATCCACGGTTCGGGCCCGGGCGCGCAGATCTCGCTCGACGACTGCCAGGTGACCGCGGCCTCCGCCATCGGTTCCGCCGTGGGCTGGGAGCCCGGGGCGCTCAACGGGCTCAAAGTCAGCGACCAGGTCGCCCCCACGGTGCAGATCCTGGGCGGCTCCTTCCGCGGAGGGACCGCCGGTACCCCGGGCCTGATCAGCTCCGGCCTCCTCTGGCGGGGCAACGGAGCCCTCGTTGTCAACGAGTCCCTCGGAGCGATCACCGATTTTATTGGAGCTGCAACGAATGGAGGCGTATCGGCGGGGATGAACGTGGAGGGGGAACCGCAGGTCAAGCTGCGGGACGTGAAGGCAACGGGCGGGATAGAGGAGCCCGGGAAGGCAAGTAACCTGGCGGTAGGGGCGCGGATCCTGGCGTCTGCGGCGAACCTGGAGGGGTTCGAGCTGAAGGGGGGAGGGGCAGAATCCTCCGGGAAAGGGCTCTCCGTGGGGTTGCTGTTCGACCGGACCGGCAAGGAGAAGGGGAAGCTGACGATGACCGGGAGCGCCGGGACCATCGGAGGGAGCGCGCAGGGAGGGCTCCGTGGAGCGACGAGGGCCGGGATACTGGTGATTAACGGGGATGTGACGCTGACCGAAGGGTCCCTCCTCGGGGCTCCGGTGGGTGGGGACGAGGTGTGCAGCAAGGCCTACGGCCTGGGCGTCATCAACCTGAACAAGTCCGACCTGCTCTCGGCGCAGGTCTTCGGAGGGAGTTTTGTGGGAGGGATTCACTGCGAGGAGCGGGTGGGGGTGCTGAGCGACGGCGTCGCGCTGCAGGTGAGCGCCGGCACAAACCCGCCGCAGCTAATCGGTGCGACTGGTGGCCTGTGTACGTCGGCCTTCGGAGCGCGTGTGCTGGGGGGAGCGTTCGCGTCGGCGTCCCTGCTGGGAGGCGAGTTCACCGGGGGTGATGGATGCGCCCAGTGCACAGGTGTTCTTGTGGAGAACAGCCCACTTACCATGAAGGGGGCCCAGGCACGGGGCTCTTCTGGCAAGGACGCAGAGGTGGCGATCGGAGTGTTCCTCGCGGATGCGCTGGGGTTGCCTCCCCACAAGCACTCGCTGGACAGCGTGCAGCTCACCGGAGGCGGCGTCCATGGCTCCCTGACGCCAGCTCGATCGGTGGGGTTGCTGGCCAGAACCCCCCAGCCGTTCGTCCTGAGCGGGGATTCCACCGTCGTCGCGTGTCCCAAAACAGCCACAGATTTCCTGTGCCAGGGGCAAGCCACGGCAATCGGTGTACTGGTGGAGCGGCCAGACGGGGAGATCCCCCTGGCGTCGACGCTCACGGCGACCACGATCGAGGGAGGGCCCATCGCGAACTCCCTGCAAAACTCCCGGAGCGCCGGTGTGGAGGTGCAGGGGTGGGATCCGACGCTCAGCAAGAGCACGTACGTGAAGGACGCCGCCGTCGCCATCAAGGACAGCGACCTTATCTCGGGTAACCTGGACAGCACGCAGGTCGGCGCCCCCAGGCGATCCTTCGGAGTGCGCGTCCGCGGTGGTGGTGTGGCCATCAGCAGCACGGCGCCGAACGCCAAGCGTCAGCGTATCTTCGGGGGGACCGCGGCGCTCAGCGCGAACGGCAAGTCCACCGGGGTCGCCCTGTGCGACGATCTGAAGGACGAAATCGCCACCATCGAGGAGGACTCCAACCCCGCAGGTTGCATGAACAACGTGGTCATCGGGAACCTGATCCGAAGCGAGAGCGGGATCGAATCCATCGGTATGGACGTTCACTACAACATCGGGCTGATCGCACAGGGCAACTTGATCCAGGGCAACGGGGGTGACGGAACGCAGGTATGTCAGGGGTTCGTGTCGGGGTGGGCACCGGGGGCGAGCATCGTCAACAACTACATCCTCGGTGGTCGTTGCTCGGTGGAGTACGCCTGCACGTTCGTGGGGGAGCCGCTGAAGATCGAGAGCGAGCTGCTATTCGACAGCAACCTGTGTCTCGCACTTGGCAAGCTCACCCCGAACAAGGCCTCGGCCCAGGGACTCCACGCGGAGCTCGTGCCAGCGTCGAACGAATCCTCCATCAACACCTACCAGATCTCGAGGAGCATCCTGGGGGTGAGCAAGGCGGACAACTCCGGGGCCTTCCTGGCGCTCGATCTCCAGACGTTGACCGGGTTCGGGGAAGCGAACAAGAGCCTCCTGGGGCTGGCATTTCTCTCGATGGGGGTCGGCACTCCGCTGTTCGATGTGGACGGCGGGGGGGGGACCCCGGAGACGCTGCTCGCAGATTGCGCGAACGTGGGGCTCTCCGAGTGCATCCTGCTCCCGGACTTCCCGGAAGCGGCGCTCGCCGTGGACTCCGCAGACCCGTGGCGACCTGTCGACGCAGGAGTCTGCGCCAATCTGAAGACGCTCACGTCCCTATCCTCGATCCCTCTCGATTACTTCGGCGTGACGCGTACCTCGCCCGGGACCGCCGGCCCCGCCGAGTGCCCCTGAGCCCCGCAGCGACGGGGAGGTGTGCAGGTCTGATATACCGTCCCCACCGTATGGTGGAAGTTTTCCCAGGGTGGCCCGTGGTAGCGTCGTCGGGGCGCTTCAGCGCGCAGGGGCCTCCTCGACGGGCTCGATGTCCAGGGTGTTCTTCTGGAGATCGACGACGATCCGGAGGCGCTCCTTGGCGCCGCGCAGGCGCAGCCCGACCACCAGCCTGGAGCGCCCCCCCTCGTCGTCGTAATCCTCGTCGATGACCAGCAGCTCCACCCGGGGCTCGTAGAGCCGGATGTTCTCCCGCAGCTCGGCGGCCAGGGTCGTCACCATCTCCTCGGGGGTGCGGAAGCCCACCTCGCTCAGCCCGAAGTTCCGGAGAAAATAGCCGGTCCCCCGCTTGCTGTGGAGCACGTGGCCCAGGTTCCGGATCACGTCGTCCAGCTCGCTCAGTTTTTTGCCGCCGACGAAGTTCGAGTTTTGCACTTTTTGAGGGGGCCAAAAAGCAGAAGCGCGCCGTCGTGG
>CAZSDX010000643.1:0-3935 GCA_964605685.1 uncultured Polyangiaceae bacterium | reverse complement strand
GAAGATCCCTACGAAAAGGGTACAAAAGAACCCGTCACCCGAAATCCACGTTCAGCTGTGCAAGAAACTCGGCAAAGGTCGGCGGCAGCGGGGCTTCCACGGAGAGGCGCGCCCCGGAAGGGTGCGGCACGCTCAGACGGCTCGCGTGGAGCATCAGCCGGGGGAACGTGGACTGCTTCGCCCTGTCCCCGTAGCGCAGGTCGCCCACCACCGGGTGCCCCAGCGAATAAAAATGCACCCGGAGCTGGTGACGCCGTCCGGTGAGCGGCCTCGCCTCCACCAGCGTGTACCCCCCTGCGCCGCGGAGCGCTCGGTACCGGGTCAAAGAAGACTTCCCTCGCCGCTCGTCGATGCCCATGCGCCCCGAGCCAAACTGGGCGATGGGCCGGTCGATGACGCCCTCCCCCGGGGGGAGATCGCCGTGGACCAGGAGAGTATAGACCTTCTCTACTTCCCGGCGCTCGAAGGAAAGGCTGAGGGAGCGGTGAGCGGCGGCGTTCCGGGCGAAAAGAAGAGCGCCGGAGACCTCCTTGTCGAGCCGGTGGACCACCCAGAGGCGCTCGCCGCGGAGGGCCTCCAGGAGCCGCTGGGCGCTGGGGATCGCGAGGTCACGCTCCGGGATGGAGGCGAGGCCCTCCGGTTTGTGGACGGCGATCAGGTCGTCGTCCTCGTGGAGAAGATCCGGCGTGGGCGTGGCAGGCGAGCGAGGAGGCTCCATGGAGGAGCGATCAACCCCAGGCGACGGCGCGGAGGGCGGCGAGGCGCGGGCGACCGAGGACAAGGAGAGGACGACCAACGCAGGGCTCGCTGGGGCCGAGGTAGCAGCAGGCCGGGGTGTTGCCTGCGATTTTTTCTGCCTCCTCATCGCAGAAGGGGCCGGTGGTCGGGCCGACGAAGCCGCAGGTCTGGGTCTCGAACCCGGGGAGCTTCTGGAGCCCCGGATCGTCGGGCGAACGGCAGGCCCCCGGGAGCGTCGAGGGCCCCGGGGCGTAGCAGCGGATCTCGCAGTAGGCAAAGGTGCTCCCGTTTTTGGGTTCGCAGATGAACAAGTCGTCCGCCTCCCGGGGGATTTTTTGGGACGCATCGCAGACCGTGCTCCCCGCCGCGCCGCCCTGCCCTGCTCCGCCCGCGCCGGCAACACCGCCCGCCCCTGCCTGGCCGCTCGCTCCGCCGGAGCCGCCCTGGGCCTCGCTGTCGTCGGGGACGGCCTGGAAGCTGAACTCGGCGAGGTCAGCACGGCCGCCGCAGGCCACGAGGCAAGAGGCCCCGGAGGCGAGGAGCAGGCGTCGGAGCAGGCGAGGCGAGGGCATCAGGGGCGAGGGAGCTTGGTGTCGAGGAAAGAGCGGAGCTTCACCAGGGTCCGCTCGTCCCGCTGGAAGGTGGGCACCTGGTAGCTGGAGACCCAGCTGGCCACATCCCCGAGGAGGCTGTCGCGGATGGCGGCGTCGCCGACGATCTCGTCGACGGTGCGGCCCCGGGCGGCCCCCTTGGTCAGGGAGCGGACGTAGGCTTCGAGGCGAGCGTAGTCGGCCTCCAGGAACGAGCTGACCAGCTTGGCCTCCGAGGAGAGCCGCCGGAGGATACCACCGGGATTTTCTCCCTCCCGCGCCGCCAGGTCAGCAGCGACCCGGAGCACGAAGGCGTCGTCGATGTAGCCCAGATCCTCGATGCCGTCGGGGATGAGGTCGAGCGACTTGAACAGGTAGTTGATGCTGCCGGCGATCAGCCGCCGCTGGGCCTCGGAGAGCCCCTCGGAGCGGAGCAGCGGGGCGAACTCGTTGACGTCGGCGCCGAGGGTCTTGAGCCAGCTCGGGAAGGCGTCCAGGTAGAGGTTGGGGTCGCTCATCGTCTCGTCGCGCAGGCTACCGTGCGGGCCGCGCTCTTGGGAACCCTCAAGGGCTCGATTTCTTGAATTCCAGCGCTCGAAGCGCGTTCTCGGCGAAGATTTTCCGCACCCGGGCCTCGCTGTGCCCCCGCCTCAGCAGCGCCGACGCCAGCCTCGGGAACGCGGACGCATCCGGCAGCTCCGCCGCGGGCCGGATGCCTCCGTCGAAATCGGAGCCGATGGCCAGGGTGTCCTCCCCCGCCACCCGCAGGATGTGCTCCGCCTGGGCGACCACCTCCGGCAGCCCCGGGTCCGGGCGGTCGGAGACGTAGGGGCCATGGAAATTCAGCCCTACCACGCCTCCCGAGGCGGCGATGGCGCGGAGCTGCGCGTCGGTGAGGTTCCGCGGGTGCTTGCAGAGCGCCCGGGCGTTGGAGTGGGTCGCCACGAACGGCACCCCCAGCTCCCGGGAGATCGCCGCCACGTCCTCGAAGGAGGCGTCCGACAGGTGCGACACGTCCAGCAGCGCCCCCGCCTCGACGGCCCTCCGCGCCAGCTTCTTGCCCCGGTCCGTCAGCCCTCCGCGCTTCTTGCCGGTGGACGACCCGGCCAGCTCGTTGTCGCTCCCGTGAGCCAGCCCGACCAGCCGTACCCCGCGCTTCACCCACGCATCGATCGCCTCCGGATCCGCCGCCAGCGCCTGCGCCCCCTCCAGCGCCAGCCACCCCCGCACCTGCCTCCCCTGTTCCGCCTGGGGCAGCATCCGGAAGGGAGAATCCTGGCGCCGGACCAGCCGATCGATGGTGGCAAACACGTCCTCCAGGTCGCTCGCCGCGGGCCCTCCTGGCCGCACCTTGTCCGGGATGTACATGGGCAGCACCAGCCCCGCCACCTTGCCCGCGGCGATCCCCTTCGCGGTCACCATGCCCTGGTCCAGCGCCAGCGACCTTCCCTTGTAGTGGAGCTGCCACGGGAGATCGACGTGGAGGTCCACCACCGGGAACTCTGCCGCCGCCCGGGCCTCCCTCCCCGCCGCAAGCAGCCCCACCGCCGCCCCCACCAGCGCCGCCGCCCCGATCCACCCTCTCCAGCGCCCCTCGGTCATCGGAACCTCACCTCGTCCACCTCGCGCTCATGCTAAGATAAATAGCGTGACACTCCCCGGGGATGGTTGCATGCGAAGTGCGACCCTGGCGCTGTTGCTCCTGGCCTCCTGCGCCACCTTGCCGCCGATCCAGCCCCCCCCCCTGGTCGAACCTCCGGCGCCGCTGCCCCCTCCGCCTCCTCCTCCGGCCCCCCTGGATCTCGACCTCGGGACGATCTCGCTCCCTGCGCCTCGCGTCATCCCTCCGCCTCCGCCGCTCTCCGCCGCCCCGGCGCCCTGGATCGACCGGCTCCCGGAGCCTCGCGCCACCCCGCTCCGCAAGGTGCTCGACCTCCACGCGGGGCTGAAGGCGGCCCGCGAGGGCGGCAAGGACGGGGAGATCCGCCAGCGGGAGGCCGCGCTGGCCAGGGCGCTCCCGCCACTACTCACCCAGGCCCGCTCCGACAAGGAGACCGGCGGCCTGCTGGCCCTCGCCACGGCCCTGACCTTGCGCGCCGTCGCCCCCCAGCGCCCTCCCCGCTGCCCTCCCTCGGACCCCTGCGCGGGCCTCGATGAGCCGACTGCGCCCCGCCCCGCCCCCCTCGGCGCCCTCGACGAGGCCCCGCGCCACAGCCGCGAGATGCTGGACCTCGCCGCCACCACCCCGGCGGGTTCTCCCGCGAACACCCACGCCCGCCTCTTGCGCGTCGCCCTGGCGACGGAGCCCCCAGACGCGGCAAGGATCCAGGAGCTAGGGGCGCTCGCCCGCCAGCTCACCGGAGCGCCCCGTACCTGGGCCCTCTGGAGGCAGCTCCAGGCGGCGCAGGAGGGTCCGGAAGAACCCTACCTCGCCCTCCTGGACACCGTCTCCCGGGAGCCGGGCCCCCTCCGCGCGCTGGCGCTGGATACGCTCGCGGATCGGCTCGCCCGCGGGCGCGACTTCCCGGGGGCGCTGCTGCGGCAGGTGCAGGCGATCGACGCCCGGCTCCAGGAGCCCGCCGGCGAGGAGCCCCTGTTCCGGGCCGC
>CAZSDX010000642.1:0-3958 GCA_964605685.1 uncultured Polyangiaceae bacterium | reverse complement strand
GAGGAGGCCGACCTCACGCGGGGCCAGGCCGAGCAGGCCGAGGCGCAGGAGCGCCGGGGCGAGTAGCCCCTCAGCCGTGGGCGCCGGGGGCCTCGTAGCCCACCTGGGCCACGTACTCGGAGTACCCTCCGCCGTAGACCCGGGGGCCATCGGGGAGCAGCTCCAGCACCCGGTTGGAGAGCTGGTGGAGGAAGTGCCGGTCGTGGGAGACAAACAGCATGGTCCCCTCGTAGCCCCGGAGCGCGTCGATCAGCATCCCCTTGGTGTCCAGGTCCAGGTGGTTGGTGGGCTCGTCCAGCACCAGGAAGTTCGGCGGATCGTAGAGCATCTTCGCCAGCACCAGCCGCGCCTTCTCCCCGCCGGACAGCACCTTGCAGGGCTTCTCCACGTCGTCGCCGGAGAAGCCGAACACACCGGCCAGGGTCCGGAGTGACCCGATGGAGGCCTTGGGGTAAGCGCCGACCAGGACGCTCCAGACGGTGCCGGAGGGGTCGAGCACATCCATGGCGTGCTGGGCGAAGTAGCCGAGCTTGACGCTGGCGCCGACGGTGATGCGTCCTGCGTCGACCTCGGAGGCGCCGGCGATGAGCTTGAGGAGGGTGCTTTTTCCGGCGCCGTTGACGCCCATGACGCACCAGCGCTCGCGGCGACGGATGAGCAGGTCCAGCCCGTCGAGGACGACCTTGGCGCCGTAGGCCTTGCGGACGCCCTCGATCTTGGCCACATCGTCGCCGGAGCGAGGGGCCTCGGGGAAGTCGAAGCGCAGGGTCTTGCGGCGGCGAGGGGGCTCGACGCGCTCGATCTTCTCCAGCTTCTTCACCCGGGACTGGACCTGGGCGGCGTGGCTGGCGCGGGCCTTGAAGCGGTCGATGAAGGCCTGCTCCTTGGCGAGCATGGCCTGCTGGCGCTCGAACTGGGCCTCGGCCTGGGCCTCGCGCAGCGCCCGCTGCTTCTCGTAGAAGTCGTAGTTGCCGGAGTAGGTGACCAGGTCGCCGCCGTCGATGTCGAGGATCTTGCCGACGATCCGGTTCATGAATTCCCGATCGTGGCAGGTCATCACCACCGCCCCCTCGTAGCCCTTGAGGAAGCCCTCCAGCCAGAGGATCGACTCCAGGTCGAGGTGGTTGGTGGGCTCGTCGAGCAACAGCGCGTCGGGGCGCATCAGCAGGATCCGGGCCAGCGCGACCCGCATCTTCCAGCCCCCGGACAGCTCGCCCACGTCCCGGTCCATCAGCTCCTGGGCGAAGCCGAGGCCCGCGAGGATCTCCCGCGCTTTGGCGTCCAGCGCGTAGCCGCCCAGCTCCTCGAAGCGGCCCTGGACCTGGCCGAATTCCTCGACGAGCCGGTCCATCTCGTCCCTGCGCTCCGGGTCGGCGAGGGCGGCCTCCAGCTCCCGGAGCCGCGCCGCCACCTCGGACACGGGGCCCGCCCCGTCCATGGCGGCGGCCACCACCGGCTGCCCCTTCATGTCACCCACGTCCTGGCGGAAGTGCCCGATGGAGGTGCCGCGGTCCACGGCGATCTGACCTCCATCGGGCTCTTCTTCCCGGGTGATCAGGCGGAAGATCGTCGATTTCCCGGCGCCGTTGGGGCCCACCAGGCCCACCTTCTCGCCCCGGTTGATGGCGCACGACGCCTCCAGGAAGAGGATCTGCTTGCCGTGTTGCTTGGAGACCGAATCCAGACGAATCACGGCGCGCTCTTACGGCGTCTCGCGGACGGGGTCCACCCCGGACCTGCCTGCCTGCGCCGTGCTCCGTGGGTGCAACCCGGTGCGGACCGCGCTCAGGCCGCGGCGATGCCGTAGCGCCGCCGGAGCTCCTCCACGGGGCGATCCATCACGGCCCAGAAATCCCAGTGATCGGTCAGATCGACCGTCATCCGGGTGCCCCGGGCGAAGGCGCGCACCATCGCCTCCACCAGCTCCGGGCGTTGATCCAGGTAGCCGTGGTGGGCCTCCGCGAAGGGGGTCAGCTTCAGCCCGTGCTGGCCCTGGAGCAGCACGAAGACCAGCACGGCGAAGGGATCGAGCTTGCGGTACCCGGCCTGGAAAGCCAGCACCAGGGCCTCGCTGGCGAAGTCGGTGTCGTAGCCGCCGAGCACGTGGGACAGGTCGTGGGTCAAGAGGCCCTCCGGCGCCCCGTGCTTCTCCCCAGGGAAGGCGTAGCCGTGCTCCCGGTAGAAGCGCCAGAGCTCCTTCCCGAGCGTGCCGTCCGGGAAGGACTCCAGGGCGCGGTAGCGCTCCGCGACGGCGCGGTTCTCCAGGATCCCGGCGAAGCTGGCGAAGTTCCTGAGCAGACCCAGAAAGCCCTCGTTCTCGTAGAGCTGCGCGATCGCGGGGCCGGCGAGGCCCTGGCGGGCGCCGTGGATGCGGAGCATGATCCACCGCTCCTCGTGGAGCCGACGGAGCTGCCGGAGCGCTGCGGGCTCCACGCCCAGGGCCTCCGCGAAGCCATCGACCGCGGCCAGCTCGCCCGCGTCCACCGGCTCCGCCGCGAGGACGAAGGTGGCCATGGCGCTGGTGAGCTGGGTGCGCAGCGCCGGGTCGTCGAGGGCGGCGGCCAGCTCCGCGGGGGTGGTGGTCGGCAGCGCGTCGAGGTCGTAGTCCGTCCGGAGCAGGTGGCGCTGCACGGCGTCGAGGGCGCTCCGGCGCAGGGTGTCCAGGGGGCCGCTGGCGGTCAGCACGGTCTTGATGGCGCGGAGCCCCTCGCGGGCCTGGGTCGGCGTAGGGATCAGGAACATGGCGTGTCCTCCTCGGCGATCATCCTGCGCCTTGCCCCCGCGCGGCGCCTTGTCCAGGCCCGCCATCGTTTTGCTCCGGCACGCCAGGGCTTCTGTCGGGGAAGGTCAGTTTTGACTTCGGCGGAACGAGGAGGGGAGCTCCCCGGTCCAGCGGCGGAAGGCGCGGGTGAAGGCGGCGACCTCCTGGAAGCCCACCAGCAGGGCGATCTCGGAGAGGGTCCGGTCCCGTTGCCGGAGGTGGGCCAGGGCCAGCTCCTTGCGTACCTCGTCGGAGAGGGCCGCGTAGGAGGTGCCCTCGGCGCGCAGGGCGCGCTGGAGCGAGCGCCCGCTCGTGCCGAGGCGCCGCGCGGCCTCGTCGACCGCAGGGATCCCGGTGGAGGCGCGCTCGAACAGCAGGGCCTTCACCCGCGAGGCGACGGAGTCCACGGAGGGGAGGCGGGCGATCTGCTCGGCGGCGTGGCGATCCAGGAGGATCGCCAGGGAAGGGCTGGCGCCCCCCACGGGGAGATCGAGGAGCCCCGCCGGGAAGTCGACGCCGTTGTGCTCCGCGAGGAAATCGAGGGGAGCCCCGAAGAGGCGGCGGTGGACCGAGAGATCCGCGGGAGGGCCGTGCTGGAAGCTCACCCGGCGCGGCACGAAGCGCTGCCCGGTGAGGGAGCGCCCCCGCAGCACCCAGAGGGCGACGATGAACTCGGCCAGGTGGCGCGGCGTGGCGGGCCGCGTCCGCAGGCGCTGCGTCATGCGGGCCGTGGAGCCGTCGAGAGAGAGTCGCACGTCCGCGTCCTCGTGGAGGAGCCGCTGGTAGCGCACGAGGTTGTGGATCGAGTCGCGGAGCGTGGGTCCCTGGGCGGTGACGTGGTCGACGACATCGAAGGGCGCCTGGGCCAGAAGCTCCGCGGCCCGGAGCCCGAAGGAAGCGTCGCCGGTGAGCGCCGGGAGCTCCTCCCAGGCGCGGGCCACGAGCTCGTGGGGGACCCGTGCGTGGGGGTCCGCCAGCGTCTCCAGCTCGATCCCGAGGCGCGCCGCCGCCTCGGCGGGGCCCAGCCCGTGCTGCGCCGCCGCCAGGACGCAGACCCGGATCGTCTTGATGCACACCGTCGCGGGCCGCATCGTCTCCTCACGGCGTGAAGGGCTCGATTTTTTTCCTGGCAGACGGCCACCCCAGGGCCTCCAGCGCCTCGGGCCAGGGGGCGGGGCCCGGGGCAGGGGGCGCCGG
>CAZSDX010000641.1:0-3958 GCA_964605685.1 uncultured Polyangiaceae bacterium | reverse complement strand
TGACTCATCCATGCCGAAAGCATATCACAAATTCTGTGTTAGAAACCCTCTGACGGGAAATTCCCCGGACGCGAAGAAGGCGTACCCGGCGCTCAGGTCGATCCGCGAGAGGAGCTGCGCGCGAAGCTGCACGTCGAGCTCATGCCCGAGGAAACGTCCGCTGGATCCCGTGGGATCGCGCAGGCTGGGGGCGTTCCAGCGGTCGGTCGCGCTATCCAGCCAGTACGCTCCGTAGCCTGCGTCAGCGCGGAGGATCGGATGTGGTTTGATCTCGATGCGCGTTCTCGCGGCCCGCAGGTTCTCCCAGGAGAAGTAGAGGTTGTTCGAGAACGGGCGGGCGAAGCCGAACATGCGATCAAAACGACCGCTCCTCAGGTCACCGGGATCCTTGTCGCCGGTCGCGTGTGCGTAGGCCGCGCTGATCCGCATGCTCCAGAGCGACCGCACGGTGTAGCCGAGCTCTCCGGCGAACCCGAACGCGCGGTGGGTCAGGTCCTTGTTCTCTCCGAACTGCATGCTCCCGTCGGCGTCGTAGTCGAACCCCGTGTCCCCGATGAGCCCGTGGGCACGCAGCGCCGATGAGTGAATTTCCCGTTCCGTGGCCCCCTCGCGCGGGAGCTGCTTCACCGAGAAATAGTAGGGTTGGAGGGAGACATGCGGCGACCAGAGCCGGATGTTGACCACGACGCCGAAGAACAACTGCCCGCGCTGCGTGCGGTCGAGCTCGTACAACCTCCGCTCGAGGGGCTGCAGGGCGAACGCGTCGATCTGTACCGGACCGCGCTGCCGACCGACGACGGCGCGCGCCCCCTGGAAGGTGTTCGTCGTGTTCCGCCAGTTGTTTCGGGCGACGAGGCGGCGATCCACTTGCTCGAAGGCCATGCGCCCCAGTCGAACGCTGAGCGGAAGGTCCTCGCCGAAGGCGCGGTTGAAATACAGCTCGCCCAGGAGCTGGATCGGCTCGACGACGTTCACGTCCTTGTCGTCGAGGGGGAACTTTCCGTGAAAGCGGCGAGCGTCCTCGATCTCGACGGCGAACCGCAGGGGGTCGATCACGTCACGCAGGCCAAGGTAGGCGCGCGTCCGGACGAGCAGCGGAGAATCCCGAGCATCCGACGGGCGGGCGAAATCGTTCTCGTGGTGCTCAAGGCGGGCCCGGAAATCGAGACCGACGTCGAGCCAATTCATGGAACGAAGCGCCTCGACCCCCGTGTCGCTCAGGGTGCGGACGTAGGGCGGTGGCTCGCTTTCGACTCTCGTCCCGTAGCTGCGCGGTTCGACGTGGTAGTTGCGGGGTGGGTCGCCCGCGTCGTGCCCCGGCGGGTTCGCGGCTTGCGCGTGCTCAGCGGAAGCCAGGAGCAACGACCCAAACGAAAGGGACGCCAACACGTTGCCGGATCGAGCCCTCCGGTGCCCTGGAGTCATGCCGCCTGCACCTCCGCAACCCGCTGTCCGGTTGGTGCGACGTCGTAGCCAAGGGCGCCGAATTCGAGGCGCATCGCCTGGGAAACCAGCACGTCGAAGAAGCGAGCGAGGCGGGCATCGG
Organism: uncultured Polyangiaceae bacterium; assembly: GCA_964605685.1. Taxonomy (GTDB): domain Bacteria; phylum Myxococcota_A; class Polyangia; order Polyangiales; family Polyangiaceae; genus JANWXX01. The sequence continues at coordinate 2,412 of CAZSDX010000641.1, read as the reverse complement.
CGAGCAACGCCGAGGGAAGCACGAGGTCATACCTCTCCTCGGCGAGCGGGACAAAACGCAGCCCGAAGGCCATCGCAGCGTCGCGCGTGGCCACCCCGGCGTCCGCGGCCTTCATGGCGATCGCGCGCGCAACGTCAAGGTGACCGGCGGCAACGAGCGGGGCCTTGCGCGCCACCTCGACGGGTATCCCAGCGGCGCGCAGCTCCCGCTCGAGCAGGCGCTGCGCGCCCGCCCCCTGCTCCCGCGCGATGAGGCGCACCCCGTCGCGGCCGAGCGCGGCGATCCCCTGGACTCGGTCGGCATCCTCAGCGCGCGTGAGGAGCCCCGCCTCCCAGCGCGCGAGCGTCACGAGCGTCAGCGCCTCGCTCGGTGTCAACCGCTGTACCTCGGTGACGCAGGCATCTCCGGCGCGTCCCTCCACCATGTGCACGCCGGCCACGTGCGTCAGGCCGCTCGTCATGGCGTTCAGCGCCGCCCCGCTCGACGAAGGAAACCAGAGGAAACGCCCGGCCCCGGGCCGCGAATTCAAGCGATCCGCGAGCAGGCCGAGCCCCGCCGCGCACCCCATGAGCACGACGTTCTCGCGGGCCTCCGCGAGCGGCCTGAGCGGGTCCACGAGAACCCGCTTGCCGCGCTGCTTCACGACCAACCCGTCCGCAGAGAGCCGGAGCCCTTCCGCCGCCAGCGAGAGGGAAACCCAGCGCTCACCGATGCGCGCCAGCGCCACGCGCGGGGATCCCACGGAGGTGGCCGCCCTGGTCTCGAGCGCAGGCTCCTTGCCGGTCCCTCCGAACAGCTCCTCCACCTGGCAGTCCAGCGCACGGGCGATGCGGAGGGCGACGTCGACCGCAGGCGTCGCCCGGCCGGCCTCGATCGCGCCGATGCTCTGGCGGGTGAGCTTCGCCCGCTCGGCCAGGGCGATCTGGGACAGGCCGCGGGATTCTCTGCGCTCGCGGACGCGGTTTGGAGGAGCTTGCATGACAAGCATCCTTAACATCATGCAACGTAAAGCATCCATGCGGAAAATCATGGCGTGGGGGAGGAGCTCCCGCGCCCTCCGGATAAAACGGCCCGGTCCGTTCAGAACGCCTTGCCGGAGGGGTAGAGGTTCCAGGCGGCCTGGAAGGCGTCCCGGAGCGGGGGGTGCTTCTGGAGCGAGTGCGTGGGCCAGTTCGGGTCGTTGGGCCAGACGAAGTAGCAGGTGGAGACGACGAAGAGCTTGCCCGGGGAGGGGTTCCCCTCGCCGCCCTTGTTCCAGGCGTCGAGGCGCTTGGCCGAGTTGGCGACGAAGGCGGCGCCCTTCGGGTGCCACGAGCTGTCGAGCATCGCCATGTTGTACTCGGTGACAAACAGGGGAACCCCCGCCAGCCCCACGTCGAGGATCGCCTTCGCCTGGAAGTTGACGGTCGCCATGTAGAGGTCCGCCGAGCCGCTGCTGTCCGGGTTCTCGTAGGCGTGGATGGCGATGGCCTGGGGCTTCACCCCGGCCTGGACGGCGGCCTTCAGCTCGTCCCGCAGGTAACTGCCGTCGCCGCCCCCGAACTCGGCGGCGGTCGACGGCGCCGACGGCATCACGACCATCGGGTAGGGGTAGGGACCAGCCCCGTCGATGGCCAGCTTCGCCGAGGCGAAGGCCTGGCCGGCCTGCTGGGGGGTGGCTCCGCCTTCCTGCGGGAGGTTGGTCTCGTTGCCCACGATGAAATGGTGCGTCTTCAGCCCTGCGGCGGCGATGGCCTTGGCGATGGCCACCAGCCGTCCGTTGTACTCCGCCTGCTCGCCGCCGTTCTTCGGGACCGAGTAGCCCCACTTGTAGTCTACCCGGATGATCCCCCGGGCGCCGCTGGCCTCCCGCTCCTTGAGCCACGCGACCACCGTGTTCGGGTCCACCTGGGACTCGAAGGCCTCCACGTCGTAGTAGAGCCCAGTCCCCAGCACCTTCGGGGCGTCCCCGTCCCAGAAGTGGATCCCCAGCAGCCGATCCGGCTCCTGCGTGGGCGGCGCCGGGCAGTCCTTCGGGCAGTTTGCCGTGGACTCCCCGGGATCGCATGCCCCGTTGCCGCAGTTCGCGCTGCACCCCCCGCAGTCCTTGGCGCAGACCGCGCAGCTCTCCTGCCCCTCGCAGGAGCCGTTGCCGCACTTGCCGCAGGCCTCCAGGAACTCGTAGTACCCCAGCTCCCACTGGATCGGCCCCGCCGCCGGATCGCAGTAGCCCCCCTGGAGCATCGGGCAGCCCGGGGAGTCCTTCGGATAGAGACAAAAATTATCCACGTCGGAGCGGCAAGCGCAGCCCGGGTACTTCGGCCCAGCACCGCTCCCTCCCTGGCCGCCCGTACCGCCTTGCCCGGCGTCGCTGCCGCCACCACCTCCGGCCCCCGCAGGCGCGCCGCCCTCGCCCGCGCCGCCTTGTCCGGA
>CAZSDX010000640.1:0-3965 GCA_964605685.1 uncultured Polyangiaceae bacterium | reverse complement strand
CGGAGCCCGCGCCACCGGTGCTGGTCGAGCTTCCTGCGGTGGAGCCGCCCGCGCCACCGGGGGAGGTGCCGGCGGCCCCCGCCCCGCCCCCGGCGTCACCGATGCTGGTGATCTCGAGGGAACCTTCCGCGTCGATGGTGCAAGCCAGGAGGCTCAAGGGGAGCGCAAGGAGCGCGATCCAGGGAGAGGACGGCATGACGGAGCGAGAGTATAGCGAGCCGCGAGGGGGGCGCCCTGCCGTCATGTGCGGAGCTGCGCCACCGCGCTCCGGGCCTTGCTCCTTCGCTCCTCGTTCTGATCCGGGTCGGCCTCGATCTTCCGTAGCTCGGCCTCGAGCTGGGCGAAGACCTCGGGCGAGGTACGGAGCCAGAGGGCGCTCGTCAGGGCAGCCCGCACCACCGCGGGGTCCGCGTCGAAGAAGCGGGGAATCAGCCCGTGGATGGCCTCCGCGTAGGGGAATTCCCCGAGGAGCAGCGTGGCCAGGAGCCGGGCCTCGACGCCGGCGCTACCGCTCTGGACGACCACGAAGGGGAGCGCCGTCCTGCGGAGCGCCACCAGGGCCCGGAGCAGCGGCCCCGCCTGCGAGGGCCGCACCTCGCCGGACAGGAGCTGCTCGCGAGACACCCGCAGCGGCCCTGGCTGGCGGGAGAGCAGCGCAGGCACCATCCGCACGCCTTCCTTCAGGATCTCGCTCAGCGTCTCGTCGTCGCCGTCCGGGGTGGCGGTGAGCCGGTCGAGCAGGCGGCCCTGGTCGTCGTCCAGATCGACGATGATCGAGGGCAAGGCGGCGAGCTTGTGCTCGCTCGGGGGAGGCGTCGGAGGGTGGTACGAGATGCGCTCGGAGCGAGGAAGCGTCTGGGTGTTCTCCAGCATTTCTCGGAGCGCCGAGCGGACCAGCTCGTCGTCGGCGTCCACCTCGCCCACGTGCACCTCCGGCGCCTCCGGGAGCGGCGAGGCCACCGGAGCGAGCGGGGTCGGCCTGGCCCGGGGCACCACCACCGTCGCGGGGGCGGGCTCCTCGGGCCGCTCCTGGGCGGCCGGAGACACCGCCTGGAACGAGGCGGTGAGCTTGCGGAACGGGTTGCTCTCCTCGGGGGGGGCAAGCTGCGGCGAGGCCACGGTGGGGGGAGGCACGGCCGCCCGGGGAAGGTCGGACGGGAGGCCAAGGGCGCGGGCCAGGGCGGTGGTCTTGTGCTGGCGGTTCTGGGCGGCGGGGCTGGTGGTCTCGGAGAAGGCAGGGACCGCAGGCATGCCCGCCAGGGTGGTCTTCCGGGGGATCGAGGCGGGAGGAGGGGAGCCGGCCTCGACGTCGCGCTTGCGCTTGCGGGCGACCGCGAGGCGTTCGAGGGCGTTGCCGGCGAGGGAGCCGGCGGAGATCACCTCGGCGGCGTCGGCGAGCTCGGCGGCGTCGTCGCCGTTGTCGCCGTAGAGGAGCGCGACGCACCGCTGACGCACGGCGATCGGCAGGACAAAGACCGCCTTGCGGGGGGAGCGACGGAGGTCCGCGGCGAGGCTAGCGTCGATGCCGTCGAGGCGGAGCTGCACGCTCACCGGGGCCCCGAGGTTGCGCGCCTGCGCCAGGCAGCTCGGCAGGTCGAGGGGGATCCCGATGCCGGCGACCTTCTCCGGCTCGGCCCCGGCCCCGAAGGCGTCGCGGCCCTCGGCCAGGTCGCCCTGGACGACGAAGAGGGCGGAGTAGGCGAAGTACTGCTGGGCGAAGTCGAAGAAGATCTGCAAGACCTCCTCGCCGGTCCGGGCGTGGTGGAGGCCCTCCTCGCACTCCCCGAGGGGCATGGGGCCTCGGCGCCTGCGGGGCCGGGCTGGGGCTCCGGTCTTGCTGGCGCGCTGCATCCAGCGGAGCAACCCCTTGGTGGCGTGGGGCCAGGCGGGGTTTCGGTGCTCCGGGGCGGCCGGCACCGCCACGGAGGCCGCCGCCGGGGAGACCGCAGGGGCCGCGTTGGCCCCCCCAGGGAAAGGAGCGCCCAGGGCAGGGGCAGGCTCTTCGGGGGGCCTCACCGCGGGGAGCCGGAGCGTCATCGCCCGGACGGAGGGGGGCCCCCCTGGGGCCGGCGGCGGGGGGACGGAGCTGGGGTTGGGCACCGGGCGCCCCTCGATACGGGCCAGGGAGCGTTGCTCCCGGGGGTCGAGGGGCGCCACGCCGTCGCGGGCCAGCGCCTGCCGGATGCGGATGCGGCTGGTGGCCAGCTGCTTGGTCGGCACGCTCAGGTGGAAGAACAGGTCTCCCTCGACCTCCTCCGGCAGGGGCGAGGCCACCGCCACCACCAGCGCCCGGTCCTCCAGCCGCAGCGGGTAGAAGCCGTGGCGGAGGGCCAGCTCCCGGGGGACGACCTGCGTCGCCTGGGCCGTCGCCAGCGGCAGCGGCCCTGCGTCCGCGGGCTCCAGGTGGTGGTGGGCGGCCAGCGCCAGGTTGAGGGCGCCCTCGTGGTCCTGGCCGATCTGCTCCAGCACGTGGGAGGCGAGGTCTCCTCCGTAGAGGACCTGGCGCGCCATCGCCTCCTCGACCTGGCGCATGGTGGCGACGCCGCGCTCGACCAGTAGCGTGTGGAAGTTCTTCATGGGGAAGGCGTGGGCCGGGCTCAGGGAGAGGCGAGGTTCGCGGGGACCTGGCTCACGGGGCGCTCGCGGAGGATGTTGAAGATGCGCAGGGGCCGCTCCTTGCCCTTGAGCTTGGCGGGGGGGAGCTCCTCGGCCTCGAAGCGGTTGCCGAGGCGGCTGTAGGTGCTCTCGCTGACGACGATCTGGCCTGCCTCGGCGATGCCGCAGAGGCGGGCGGAGGTGTTCACCGTGTCGCCGATGACGGTGTAGGACAGGGCGCGGGAGCTGCCGACGTAGCCGGCGACCAGCTCGCCGGTGTGGATGCCGATCCCGACGGCGATGGGGGGTTGGTTGCGGTCCATCCGCTGGCGGTTGAAGCGGCCGAGGCGCTCCATCTGGTCGAGGGCGCTGCGGACGCAGCGTAGCGCGTCGTCGGGGTGCTGCACCGGCGCGCCCCACATGGCCATGATGCCGTCGCCCATGAACTTGTCGAGGGTACCCTCGAACTGGAACATCGACTCGACCATCAGCTCGAAGTAGTCGTTGAGCATCTCGACGATGACCGGCGCCGCAGTGCCCTCGCTCATCCGGGTGAAGCCTCGGATGTCGCTGTTGAACACCGTGCACTCCCGGACCAGGCTCCCGCCCTTCTCGATCTTGAGCGCCCCGGACGCGATGCGCTCGGCCACGTTGGGGGACACCAGCCGCGCGAAGCGTTCCCGGGTGATGATCTCCTCCTCGATCTTCTTCCCGAGGATGTTGATCTGGAGGAACATCGCCGCCTGGTTGGCCACCGCGGTGACCAGCTCCAGATCCTTCGGCTGGAAGACCGCGAGCGACTCCGAGTCGAGCCACAGGATGCCCAGCACCTCCTCGTTGTGCAGCAGCGGCACCACGATGGCCGAGTTGATCCGGCTGAGGATGAGGCTGCGCCCCTTGGCGGCGGCGAAATCCATGGCCGCGTCGTGGGTCAGCACCGCGGCCCGCTCCTTGGTGACGTGGTTGAGGATCGTTGACGAGACGGTGATGGGCGCGTCGCTCCCGTCGCGACGCCGGCTCACCATGCTGATCATCTCTCCCTGCTCGTTCTTGAGGAAGATGACCCCCCGGTCCGCCCGGGTCGTGCGGAAGAGCCAAGCCAGGAGCTTCTCCAGCATCTTCTGGAGGTCCCGCTCCAGGGCGATCTCCCGGGAGAGCTCGTGGGACATCCGCAGCCGCTCGTAGTCATCGCGGAGCTGCGCCGGGTTGTTGGCGATCTGGTCGTGGGGCAAGAACCCCTTCTGTACTGCGGCGATCTGGGTGCCGATGGCCCGGTCCTGAGCCTGGACCTCGACCCGGGTGGAGGCCAGGTTCCCGGCGGACGCTGCGGTGCCGGGGAGGGGCGCTCCGGCCGGCGTGGCGCCGGGGGC
>CAZSDX010000639.1:0-3987 GCA_964605685.1 uncultured Polyangiaceae bacterium | reverse complement strand
TCCAGGAGCAGCAGCGCGCGCCAGAGCGGAGAGTCAGCCCGCACCGCCCGCTCGCGCAGGGCATCGCGCCGCAGCACGCCGTCGGCCTCCTTGGCGGCGAGCAGCTCCAGCTCCAGCCAGGCGGCCAGGTCGCCGGGGAAATCCCCGGTGGCCTCCAGGAGCGCCGCGCGGGCGGCCCCTGCATCCCCCAGGTGGTCGAGCTGGAAGGCCGCCAGCTCGACGCGGGCCCGGGCTCGCTCCTCATCGGCCAGCGCGCGGGCCTCCGGGGAGTCCTCCTCGCCGCCCACCCGGGTCAGGGCCTCCAGCAAGCGCCCCAGGTTCTTGTACGTCCCGTGGCGGCGCAGGACGGCGATCAACGCCTCCAGAGGCTCGCGGAAGCCCGGGGCGCTGTTGTAGCTCTCCTTGAAGCAGCGCGCCGCCGAGGGGGCGTCCTTGAGGCGCTCCAGCAGCAGGCCCAGCTCGTGGAGGTACATCGCCCGGAGGTCGCCGTTCTCGACGCCCTCCAGCTCGCCTTGGAGCCGCGCCGCCGCGGCCGTCAGCGCCTCGTGGTCAGGGGAGGAGGGGGTGCTCGCTTCAGGAGGGGGTGTTGTTGTCATGCTAGCTCGCGCAGGCCGGTGCCCTTCTTGCCATACCTCAACTACGGGGTCGCGGGCAGACCTCTGGCCGCCCCGCGGTTGTCCTGCTACCCCGGCGGCCTCTATCTGTACCATGAGCCACCGCGCCTCGACCCCCCGCTTTCCCGTCGCCCTGCGCCTCGACCCCGGGCTCCTCCCCGAGTTCCCGGCCCCCGTCGAGCACCGGCTCGCCCTCCTCCCCGAGCGATCCCGGCGGGCCCTCCTCGCCGGGTTGACGACCTCCGCCCCCTTCCACCTCTACGTCGCCGCCGACCCGGAGCTGGCTTTTGATCGGGACCTGGAAGCCCTCCTCGACGCCCTGCTGGCTCCCTCTCCCGGGGTCGACCTGCTGGCGGCCCCCTGCAACCAAGACCCCTCCGAGCCCCTGATCCTGGAGCTGCCTGCCGGCAAGGGTGCCGCCCTCCGCGAGGCCCTCGACGCCTCCCTCCGCTCCCTCGCCCGCCGCCTCGGCCGCCTCGCCCAGAGCGAGGGGGTCCGGGCTGCCGAGCGCTCCCTCAACCTCTCCTTGGACACCCGCTCCCGCGAGGCCATCTCCTCCCTCGAAGCCCGGGCCCGCGACCTCGGCTTCGGCGTACGCACCACCAACGGCGTGCTCCGCACCTTCCCCATCCTCCACGGCAAACCCCTCTCCAACGAGCAGCTCTCGGCCCTCGACGAGGCCACCCGCAAGGAGCTGAACCAGGCCGAAGAGCGCCTCTCGGAAGCCGTCGACGCCGTGGCCGCCCAGCTCAACACCCTCGCGGACGAGACCAACGAGGCCCGCGACGAGGCCCTCCAGCGGGCCGCCGAGGCTCTGATCCAGGAAGAATTCTCCTCCCTCAAAAACGCCTTCTCCTCGACCCCCGCGGCCCTCGAATTCCTCGACACGCTCGCCGAGGACCTCCGGGCGGGCTGGCGCGACCTCCTTGACCCGGGGCACCCCCTCCACCCCCAGGAGACCCCCACCCGCCACCGCTTCGGCCTCCACCCCCTGCTCCTCACCCCCCCGGATAGCCCCCCGCCCGCCGAGCTCCTCCTCGCCCCTTCCCTCCGCGAGCTCTTCGGCCACATCGCCGTCCGCTCCGTCCGCGGCATGCTCCAGGCGGACTTCTCCTCCCTCCGCCCTGGCGCCCTGATCCGCTGCGCCCGCGGTGTCCTTGTCCTCCGTGCCCTTGACCTCCTCCGCCAGCCGGACCTCTGGGTACGCCTCCGCCGCGTCCTCCTCACCGGCCAGGTTGAATTTGACCCTCCCGAGGGCTGCAACCTCCTGCCGCGCCCGGTGCCCGTAGCGCCCAGGATCATCCTCATCGGTCCCGAGGAGATCCACGCGGAGCTGACCCACAGCGACCCGGACTTCGTCGCCCTCTTCCCCATCAAGGTCGAGATCGAGCCCACCGCCGACCGCACCGACTCCTCCCTGCGAGAGCTGGACGCGTACCTCTGCCACCTCGCCCAGCGCCAGGGGTGGCTCCCCCTCGACCGCAGCGCCAGGGCTCGCCTCCTGGACCTGACCACCCGCCTCGCCGAGGATCGCCAGAAGATCTCCCTGGCCCTCCACCCCATCGAGGAGACCGCCACCCTCGCCAGCGACGCCGCTCGCCGGGCGGACCGCACCGCGCTGACCGCTGCGGACATCGACGAGGCCTGGCACGACCGTCGGCAGCAGCGCGCGGGCGCTGCGTCGCAGGCGCTCCGCCAGGTCACCGAGGGCCTGGTGCTCATCGAGACCCAGGGCCGCCGCACCGGCGTCGTCAACGGCCTCGCGGTCTTCTCCTCCGCGGACCTCAGCTTCGGTCAGCCCATGCGCATCACCGCCGTGGTCTCTCCCGGCACCGAGGGCGTCGTGGATGTCGAGCGCGAGTCCCACCTCGGCGGGGACATCCACACCAAGGGCGTCGCCATCCTCCGCGGCCTCCTCTCCCTCCTCTTCGGCCAGGAGCGCCCCCTCAGCCTCCGCGCCCAGATCACCTTCGAGCAGAGCTACGGCGAGATCGACGGCGACAGCGCCAGCTCCGCCGAGTTCTTCGCCATCCTCAGCGCGCTGGCCGATGTCCCCTTCGACCAGGGGCTCGCCGTCACCGGCGCCATCAGCCAGCTCGGCGAGGTCCAGGCCATCGGCGGCGTCTGCGAGAAGATCGAGGGCTTCTTCGACCTCTGCGCCGCCCGCGGCCTCTCCGGGGAGCAGGGCGTCCTCATCCCCTCCGCCAACCTCCGCCACCTCGTCCTGCGCGACGACATCGCCCAGGCCATCGACGAAGGGAGGTTCCACATCCACCCCATCGGGGACGTCCGCGAGGGCATCGCCATCCTCTCCGGTATCCCCGCCGGGGAGCGGGACGCCAGCGGAAAATTCCCGGCTTCCAGCGTCTTTGGCCGCGTCGAGCGCCGCCTCATCGAGCTGGCCGAGCGCCTTCGCTCCTCCGACCCCCACGGCCCCGACCCTCTCGGCCCTGACACCGACGACCCCGACACCGACGAGGCCCCCCTCCGCATCCGGAGCTTACGGGCAGTTCTTTTCACAATTGCCCGAACAATCCTTGCAAAAGTTCGCCTGGCAGCTGTGGCTGCTGCCCACCCCGCACCCGTTGAAACCACATTCCAAAGGCGTGCTGCTGTCCTGGATGTATCCCGGCGGCGGAGCGATGCCCTTCGGTCCTGTCTGGCTACAATAGACGGCCAACATCACGCACACTCCGTTCACAAACAAGCCATCCAGCCACCAGGCGTCGGGGTTGTATCCCCCGAAGGTGTAGCCCGCCAGCGCGCCGTCACACTCCGGATCGTCGCAGTCGACCAGCCCGTCGCAGTCGTTGTCCTTCCCGTCGAAGCACAGCTCCGACGCGGACGCGCAGGAGCACGTCCCCTGCTGGCACGCTTGCCCCGCGGGGCACTCGCTGTCCTGGCAGCACTCCCCGCAGAACCCGCCGCAGTCCTTCTTGCCCGCCGGACAGGTGCAGACCTTGTTCCCGGAGCACACCTGCCCCCCCGGGCAATCCCCGTTGGTGCAGCACTTCCCGTCGGAGATGCACTGCCCCTGGCAGAGCTTCTGCCCCGCAGGACACAGGCAGCTTCCCCCCTGGCAGAGCAGCCCTCCCGCGCAGTCCGCATCCCCGCAGCAGAAGGCACAAGAGCCATCCGGGCAGGGATGCTGGCCGTCGCAACAAAGCGGCGCCGAGCACTCCCCCCAGCTCCCCTTCTGGCAGGTCTGCGTCCCCTCCCCGCACCCCGTCGCGCAGCCTTGCTGCTGCCCGTCCTGGCACCCGCCCCCCTCGTCCACCTGCCCGTTGCAGTCGTTGTCGAACCCGTCGCACGTTTCCTGGCCTTGCCCATCGTTTGGTCCACTGGCCTTGTTGGCCTTGCCCATCCTTTGGTC
>CAZSDX010000638.1:0-3994 GCA_964605685.1 uncultured Polyangiaceae bacterium | reverse complement strand
GGCCTTCGTCTGGACCGGCAGCAAGGCTTTTCTCTGGGGCGGGGCGGGGAGTTGTTGCCCAACGACGATTTTTCACGAAACGGGGGCCCTCTACGATCCCAGCGCAGATACCTGGACGCCCACTACGAACACCAAAGTCCTCACCAAGCGGAGTGCACCCTTTGTGTGGGCCGGCAGTGTGGGGGTGATCTGGGGAGGGGAGAGTGCGGAAGGCATCTTCGAGGATGGCGCGATCTACAACCCGGAAGAGCTGAATCCCGGCTTGCGTTGGAAATCCATCCCCAGCGGGGCCTGTCCCATCAAGGCTCGCAGCGGACACCGTATGATCTGGACAGGCAAGGAAGTGCTCCTCTGGGGAGGTTGCGACAAGACGGTCTGTTTCAACGATGGGGTTCGCCTCGATCCGCAGACGCTTGCTTGCTCTTTGTTGCCTCCCGCACCCCTTCCGGGACGTAGCCACGCCGTTGCGCTCTGGCTCCCCGAGCGCAAGGAAATGCTGATCTGGGGAGGATACCGGGAGGATCTCCAGGAGAGCGTCGGGGACGGGGCTCGATTGCGGTTGGAGTAGCCTACGGCGAAGGGAACTGCACCGGGGTGGGGGAAGACGGCGCAGAGGTCTTGCCCTGCCCGAGTTGTCCTTCCTCGTTTCGGCCCCAGCACCAGAGGGATTCGTCCTTCAGAACCGCGCAGGCGTGGTGGTTCCCCGCAGCGATCTGGGTAGCCTCCTGGGGGAGTTCGACCTGGACCGGCGAGGTTTGTAGCGAAATCCCGCTGGGCTTGACCTGCCCGGAGCTATTGTCCCCCCAGCACCAGACTCCTCCTCCAGAAACAAGGGCACAAGCAAAGGAATGCCCCACCGAGAAGGAGAGAACAGGGTTGGAGAGTGAAACCTGGAGAGGTTCGGCAGAGTACTCGGATGCCTTTCCCTGGCCGAGTTGACCTTCTCCGTTCTTCCCGGCGCACCAGAGGGTTCCCTCGTCGCCCTTGAGGGCACAGACATTCTTCCAGTTTGCCTTGATGGAAGAGGTAGGATAAGGAAACTTCGTCTTCGTTGGTACCTTCGTTTCCCCTGCGACCCCCTGGCCAAGCATGCCCAGGTTGTTGTACCCCCAGCAATAAGCCTCGCTCTTGTAATCACGAGCGCAGGAGAACAGATCTCCAAGGGCAAATTCCGAGACATTTTCCAGGGTTATGTTCTCCGGGACGGGGTGAGAATTTTCATCGTAGCTTCCCAATCCAAAGGTGTAAGCTTTGTTCGTACCCCAGCATGCGGAGAGCCCACTGGCCTTTTTTCTCGCACAGCTATGCCAGTATCCGACGGCAACCGAGTCCGCCAGGACTCCTTCCACCTTGGTTGGATTTGGATTCGCCCCTTCCTCTTCTGAGCATTGATTGTAGGTGCAAGAGGCGGGTGTCTTTCCGAGCTGTCCACCACCACCACCATTCCAGTGCAGCCCACCAAATCCCCAGCATCGGACCGACGCATCTGGCCAGATCCCGCAGCCGTGGTTCGGGCCGAGGGTGAGCTTTGTGCTTCCTTCCAGGGCCAAAGATCGTGTGGGTGCAGGGATCAGCGTTCCGGCGACCTTGGGATCAAGAGCGAGTGTTCCGTATTTGTTTGCCCCCCAGCACCATACATTTTTCTCGTTGGAAACAGCGCATGAGGAGTCTCCACCGAGGACGATGGATTGGAGCCGCACCGTATCCTTTTCCCCTGCGTTCCCGCCCTGTCCTCCTTCCGCCCCTGCCTCCCCGCTGCTTCCTGCGAGGCCACCCTGTCCTCCCTGGGGGGCGCCTGCGGCTCCGCCTTGCGGGCTTCCCCCCGAGGGGGTTGAATCCTGGAAGGTGGGGGGGGCTGGAGCGCAAGCCCACAGGCTTGCTCCGCCGATCAGCAGGCACCCCATCCAGCCGGGCCTCATGGCTGCTCAAGGTACCCGCAGGCTCCCGGGGGGGCAAGGGCACCGGTGCGTCAGTTCCGGGTGCGTCCTTCGACGACGCTCCCGTCGGCGCCCATGGCGATGACGACGCCGAGGTCGGCGTAGAGGGCCCGGATCGGCGCCTGCCACCCGGGATCTTCCCAGACGCAGAGCCACGCCCCGCGGGCCTGCCGGAGCCAGATTCTCCCTGCGGACGCGGCCCACCCTCTCCCTGCGACGTCCACGGCCACCGCGGAGATCGAGAAGCGCGCGTCGATTCGCTCGTTGTGCAGGGAGTTGCCTTCGAGCCAGGCCACGGTGCCCTCGGTTCCGCCGATGCAGCCGATGCTCCGATCTGCCTGTCCGGCGCAGCAGAGGAAGGCCTTGGCGTCCTCCGTATCGAGGTTGACCACCTCCCAGAACAGCGGGGTGTAGAGGGCGGCGAAGCCTTGCCCCGAGGCCCAGCGGCCTGCGAGGAGCCAGCGGTTGTCGTCCAGCCGCGCCAGCGACGACACCGAGGAGACCCCCTCCAGCGGGAGCGGCTTCACCCACCGGAACGACGCCAGCGCGTGGAGCGTCGGTGGGGTGTTTTCCTTGGTCGCCACGAGCACCGCCAGGTCCTCGATGGTCCCGCTGGCCTGCTCGATGCTCAGCGCCGGGTCGTGCCCCTGGATCACCTCCCGCAGCCCTTCCGGGGTGTACACCGCCAGGGTGGCCTGGTCTCCGCCCACGAGCCACTGGGTAGGCGAGATCTGGCGCACAAAGCGCAGACCCTCGGGGCTCGGGAGCTGGTGCAGGGGCGCATCGAACCAGGTCGAGCCGTTCCAGTAGGCGAGGCCCGACGAGGTGACCGCCAGGCAGGAGCCGTCTCCACACCAGGCCACACTCCGGATGATCCGCTGGCCATCGCCCCGGTGCCGCAGCCGCCAGTCCCGACGCACCCACACGGTGCTGTCGTCCCCCGCGACGCTGCTCACCAGGAGCAACGAGGGGCGACCACGGCGCGAGTCCGGCCGCAGGAGCGGCATCAGCATGGAGGCCAGATCCCGCGCGGTCTGGATCCGCTCGTTGTTCCTTGCGGCGGTGGCTCGGGCCAGGATCCCGTCGATGGCCCGGCAGGTTGCCTCCCGGGCCCGGAGATCCGGGTACAGGAAGCGCGCGTCCAGCAGCCTCTTGCGCCCGGGCTCGCGCACCACCCGGATCGCATCCATCGGATCATTCACCGCGAAGTAATGCTCGCCGGTCAGGAGGAAATACACCACGCAGGCCAGCCCGAAGACGTCCGACCAGGGGCCCATCCGTTGCTCGTCCAGGGCGGCCTGCTCCGGGGCGGCGTAGCCTGGTGTTCCGATCAGCAGGCCGCCGAAGGTGGTCGCCACCCCTTCGGGGCGTGCGATCCCGAAGTCGGTGATCTTGAAGACCTCGTCCTCTCCGAAGCCGCAGCAGAGGACGTTCTCGGGCTTGAGATCCCGGTGGATCACGCTCGCGTCGTGGATGGCCGCGAGCCCTTCGGACAGGCACTCCAGGGCCCTCGCTGCCCTCGGCGGATCGAACGCGGCGCTGGTCGCCCGGAGGCTGTGCTCCACTCGTTGCTCCAGCGTCGTGCCCTCGACGCCGCCGGCGACGAACTCGATGGCCAGCCACGGGAGCTGGAGCGCCACGTCTCCGTGAGAGATGGGGAGGTTCCCGGTCTCGAAGAGGCGGACCACGTAGGGCGTGGAAGGGATCCGCGCCCGGAGCCGCGCTAGCGCCGCTGCCTCCTTGGTGAACACCCGCGCCGCGTCCTGCCCCCGCTGCCTCACGAACCACGGACGCATCAGCTTGATGACCACCGGGCACTCCCCTTCGGGAGCCACCCGTAGCGCGAAGAAGGCGACCCCCATGCCGCCGCCTCCCAGGCGTCGATCCAGCCGGTAGACGACCCCGACCTCTCCGGATGGGATCTCTGCCCCCCTCAGCCCGTCGAGGTCATCGTCCTGCGGCAAGATGCGAACCATGGTCGGATGGTACCCTTCCCTTGGCACCGGGGCGAGGATCCTGTGGTACGCTCCGGGGTGTGCAGTCCGGGCAAATTCTCG
>CAZSDX010000637.1:0-4003 GCA_964605685.1 uncultured Polyangiaceae bacterium | reverse complement strand
GGGCGGGGGGGGGGGCGGGAGATCGGCCGGAGGGGGCTCCACCGCCGCCACGGACGAGGCGGCAGGCGGCGCAGGAGGGGGCGGCGGCGCGGGCGGAGGGGGCTCGCTCGTGCCGCAGGCAAGGGCCCAGAGCAGCGCGGGGAGCAGCGAAACAACAGGGATCTTCGGGAGGTGCATCGGCGGTGACCCGGGTTGAACAGCGGCGCTGTCTTACACCAGTTCGACCCGGGATACACCGCGGTCTCGGCTAAACGTACCGCGCTGGGCAGCGGCTTCACCGCGCTCTGCACCGCGGCCTCCAGCGCGCCCTGCTCTGCCCGCCGCGTCGCCGTCGGGGCGTCCTCCGCGGTCGCTCGCCCCTGGAGGATCGCCTGCACCGCCCCCCGCTCGTTCTTCAGCACCACCGACACCCGCGCCGAGGCCCTCGCCTTGCCGCCCTCCGTCGAGGCCTCCAGCTTCAGCAGCGAGGCGGAGAGGGTGTAGCGTGCTCCCCGGGGGGCTCCCTGGAAGTCCAGCGCGTCCACCTCCCGCCGGAGCGCCGTCCTCAGCTCCTCCTTGTAGTCGCGCCCGTCGCGCTGCACCTGGGAGTGCACCTCGATGGCCACGATGGGGCGCTCGGCGGCGTGGGCGGGGGCGGCGACGACGACGGCGAAGGCGAGGAGGGCGGACGCGGGCGGACGCAGCATCCTTCACGCGCTACCGCCTCGCCCGCGCCCGGGCCAACTTTCCGCCACGCCCCGGGCACCCCGCGGGGCGCCTGTGGTACGGTGGCGGCACCGTGAGCGAGCTACTGGACGTCATCGTGGTGGGGGCCGGTCTCTCCGGGGTCGGCGCTGCATGCCACCTCAAGCGCAACCTCCCCCACAAGCAGGTCGTCCTCCTCGAGGGACGCGACTCCCTCGGGGGCACCTGGGATCTCTTCCGTTACCCGGGGATCCGCTCCGACTCCGACATGTTCACCCTGGGCTACTCCTTCGAGCCCTGGGAGGAGCAGAAGGCCATCGCCGACGGCCCCTCCATACGGGCTTACATCGAGCGAACCGCGGAAAAATACGGGGTACTGTCGAAGATCCGCTTCCGGCATCGCGTGAAGAGCGCCTCCTGGTCCAGCGCCGAGGCCCTCTGGACCGTCGAGGCCGACCACGACGGCGAGCCCGTCACCCTCCGTACACGCTTCCTCTGGGTCTGCTCCGGGTACTACGACT
This sequence comes from uncultured Polyangiaceae bacterium, assembly GCA_964605685.1. Lineage (GTDB taxonomy): Bacteria > Myxococcota_A > Polyangia > Polyangiales > Polyangiaceae > JANWXX01. Next base: position 2,798 of record CAZSDX010000637.1, on the reverse strand, counting down.
ACGCCCGGGGCCATGCCCCCGAATTTCCAGGCCAGGAGCGCTTCCAGGGGCGCCTCGTCCACCCCCAGTTCTGGCCCGCGGACCTCGACCACTCCGGCAAGAAGGTGGTCGTCATCGGCAGCGGCGCCACCGCGGTGACCCTGGTCCCTTCCCTGGCGGAGACCGCGGCTCACGTCGTCATGCTCCAGCGCACCCCGACCTACGTGGTCTCGCTCCCCTCCATCGACGTGGTGGCCACCTGGCTCCGCGAGCACCTCCCCTCCCAGCTCGCCTACGACACCACCCGCTGGAAGAACGTCCTGGTCTCGATCTTCTTCTACCAGCTCGCCCGCCGCGCCCCGGAGTTGGTGAAGAAGCACCTGCGCAAGCGGCTCCGCGAGGCGGTGGGCCCTGGTATCGACATCGACAAGCACTTCTCTCCCCCCTACAACCCCTGGGATCAGCGCCTCTGCCTCGTCCCGGACGACGACCTCTTCCGGGTGCTCCGTGAGGGCCGTGCCTCGGTGGTCACCGACCACATCGAGACCTTCACCGAGACCGGCATCCGGCTCCGCTCCGGCCAGGAGCTCGACGCCGACGTCATCGTGTCCGCCACGGGCCTCGAGATCCTCTTCCTGGGCGGCATCGACCTGACCATCGACGGCCGCCGCGTCGTCCCCCACGACCTCTTCAACTACAAGGGCTGCATGTTCGGCGACGTGCCCAACCTCGCCGCTACCTTCGGCTACACCAACGCCTCCTGGACGCTCAAGGCCGACCTCATCGCCGAGTACCTCTGCCGGGTCTTCGCCCGCATGGACGCCCTCGGCGCCCGCGTCTGCGTCCCTCGCCCCGGCGCCTCCGTCCAGGAGGCCCCCTTCATCGACCTCTCCTCCGGCTACATCCAGCGCGCCCTCGACCGCCTCCCGCGGCAGGGCGCCAAGCACCCCTGGCGCCTCTACCAGAACTACCTCCTCGACATCCTCCTCCTCCGCGCTGGCGCCATCGAGGACGGGATCCTCGAGCTGAGCTGAACGCGCCACACGCCCCTCGTCAGGGGGCGCACCTCACCCACTCGTCCTGCTGGAGCTGGCTCTCCCGGTAAAAATCCCGGGTGACCTCGAACATCGGTTCGAGCATCGTTGCCTCCTCCCAGGAACACCAGCGGGCCTCGCTGACCTCGTCCCTCGCGAGCCGGAGCGCCCCGGGATCCTCCGCGCAACGAGCGAGGAACCAGACCAGCTCGTAAGGAGCCCCGACGGCCTCGCAGCGGTGGACCTCGCCCTCGACGGTGACCGGCAGCCCGACCTCCTCGAAGACCTCCCGGCGAGCCGCATCCGGCAGGGACTCTCCGGCCTCGGGCTTCCCGGTGACCGGGGTCCAGTACCCCTCCGCAGGGCGCCCCCTTGCCCGGCGTACCAGCAGCGTTTTTCCCTGGTGGATCACCACCACCGCGACCGCCTGGAGGAGCACCCCCTCCCCTTCGCATGCCTCGCATCAGCCGTCCAGGATGGCCCCAGACGGAGCGGAGAACGAGGATCTCTCGGCGTGCCCGGCAGGGATCGAACCTGCGACCGGGAGATTAGAAATCTCCTGCTCTTCCGGCTGAGCTACGAGCACTCGCGGGGGCGAAGGGTAGCGCGCCGGTGGCCGGCGTCCAGAGGGGACGCTCGGGGGAGCCCCCCGCCCCGCAAAAATCTCCGGGACAACCTCACCCTCACGGGCAGTTCTGCGACTTGACGCTGGTCCCCCCCGACAGGGAGCCGTTCTCCACGAACTTGAACGGCACCGACTGGCACCACCAGATGCCGCAGTTCTGCTGCACCTGCACGTGCAGGTGGGGCCCCGTGGACCAGCCCGAGTTCCCGGAGGTCCCGAGGATATCCCCCTGGGACACGCTCTGTCCCACCGCGACCGTCCCCTTCGACAGGTGCATGTAGAGCCCCACCGTCCCGTCCCCGTGGAGGATCTCCACCGTGTTCGCCAGGTTGGCGCAGCTCGAGCTGCCGCTGCTGTAGCAGGGATCTCCCGGCTTCGAGACGTTCCGGACCCGCAGCACCTTCCCCCCTCGCATCGCCCGGACCGTCGTCCCCGTCGGCATGGCGAAATCGTAGGCGTAGAGATCCTTGCCCGTGTGGGTGCTGGTGTTGTTCCCGTTGGAGCACGTCCGGGTGGTGCCGCAGTCGAAGGGCAGCCGGTAATCCGACGTGGACTTGCAGGTGTCCGGCGTCCCGGCCGGCGCCTCGATGCACCCCTTGGGGCACTCCTGCTTCACCGTCCACTTGCCCCCCGGGCAGTACAGGATGTCCCCGTTGTGCTCCGGGAGCAGCGGGATGGTGCAGCCCATCTTCTCCGCCTCCTTCGCCGCCCCGGTCCCGCACCACGCCGACTGGACAAAGCATGCGCACACCGGCACCGGCTTCGGCTTGCACGCGTCCGGCGTCCCCGGCGGAGCCTCCTCGCAGCCGTACGCGCACGCCTCCTTCACCGTCCACTGCCCGCCGACGCACACCATCAGGTCGCTCTTGTTCTTCTCCGTCAACGGCACCGTGCAGCCCAGCTTGGCCGCCTCCTTCATCACCCCGGAGCCGCACCACCCCGCCTTCGCAAAGCAGTCGCAGGGCGGCGCCCCTCCACCCCCGGAACCTCCGGCCCCCCCGGAACCTCCGCTCCCCCCCGCGCCACCCGGATCTCCGCCGCTGGCCCCCCCGTCGCCCCCGGAGCCCGCGTCGCCAGAACCCGCCTCTCCACCGCCGCCCGCGTCCCCGGCTCCCGCTTCCCCGCCTCCTCCCGCCTCCCCACCGGCCCCACCGCCCCCG
>CAZSDX010000636.1:0-4017 GCA_964605685.1 uncultured Polyangiaceae bacterium | reverse complement strand
CGGCCGCGCCGCCCCCGTCGACGCCCTAGTGATCGGCGGCGGCCCCTCCGGCATCGCCGCCGCCTCCACCCTCGCCTCCCGGGGGTTGCTCGTCACCCTGGTCGACGACGCCCTCGACCTCGGCGGCGGCGCCCGCGCCCTCGGCCTGCCCATCCTCCGGTGGCTCTCCGGTCGCTTCCCGCTCCGTGGCGTCCGGGTGCTCCAGGGGTGGGTCGCCGCCGGGATCTACGAGGGCTCTGCGCTGCTGGTCGGTCGCTCCGAGGTGGAGCTGCTCCGCCCCGGGATCCTCGTGCTGGCCTGCGGCGCCCACGACGGTGGCCTCCTCTTCGAGAACAACGACCTGCCCGGGGTTTTTTCCGCCCGCGCCGCCGCCACCCTGGCCGCCTCCGGCGTCTCCGTCGGGCGCCGGATCGTCTCCGCAGGGCAGGGCCCCTTCGCCGCCGCCCTCCGCGCTCACCTCATGGGCAAGGCCGAATTCATCGAGGTCGAGGCCGCCGCGCTGCTCCGCGCCGAGGGCGCCTCCCGGGTGGGTGGCGTCGTGCTCCGCGACGGCGACCGGGAGCGCAAGGTCCGCTGCGACGCCCTGGTGATCGAGGCCCCGCCCTCCCCCTCCTTCGAGCTGGCAGAGCAGGCCGGCGGCGAGGCCCTCTGGGCCGAAGGACGGGGGTTTTTCCCCCGGTGCGACCCCTCCGGCAAGCTCGCCCCCGGCGTGTGGGTCGCCGGCGAGGCCCGGGGGCTCCCCTTCGAGCTGGAGCGCCTCGCCGCCGATGGACACGCCGTGGCCGAGGCCGCCCTCGCGGCGCGGTGAGCCTCAGTCGTCGTCCGGAGGGAGATCCCCGGGGGCGCCCGGGGCCGCGGAATTCGTCCCCGCAGGCGCCGCGCTCGGAGGCGGCGGCGCAGGCCGCGGCGGCTCGTACTCCGGGGGAGGCCCCTCGGGCATCTTCGGGGAGCTGCACCCCAGACCCGCCAGGACCACCCCAACGCCGACCATCCACGCACCTCGTCGCATCACCGGGCGACCCTACACCAGCCTCGGCTCCCCGGGGAGCCCCTCCCCTCACCCCTCTTCCGCCAGCAACAGCGAGGTGCTCGCCGCCGCTCTCCACCCGTCGATGTCCGGAGCATCCATACGAAGGAGGCCCCCTCGCTCGTCGAGGACAAGAACCCCCCCCGCGGAGAACCCGAGGGCCACGAGGCAAGGACGCCCCTCGTCCCGCCGGTGGACACGCTCCCAGCGGTCGTCTTCCCGGCGCCGCAGCACCTCGCGCGCCGTGAGCGCCCACGGCGCTCCGCTAGGGTCAAAGGCGAGCGCCACCGGAGGAAGCACGCTCCCCGGGAGATGCCCCAGCGCCAGCACTCCCCCCGGCCCCTCCCCGATCACCAGCGGGATCCCCTCGAACGCCAGCCTCGCCGGGCCCTCCCAGGCGACGCCATCCCGGGAGCTCCAGAGCCCGCAAGGCTCCGCACCGGTCGCTCCTGCGGTGAGGAGGTGAAGCGCTCCCTTGCCCGAGCACACGGCCACCACCTTGCCGACCGCGCCTTCCGGGCGCTCCGGGACCGGAAAGGGTGAATATCTACCCCCTACGATCCGCACCGCGGAGCGCGGACCGAGGAGCGCGTAACCACCGCCAGGAGCGCGCACCAGCCACCGGGAGGCGTCCACCGCCTCGCGCCACGCCGCCGGGACGGCGACCCGGTGGGCCTTGCGGCGGATCAGGTACAGGAGCCGATCCCCGGAGCGCACGAGCGCGCGCCCGTCGGGCTGGAGCAGGGCGCAGCCGGGGGCGACGCGGAGCGCTTCCTCGGGGGGAGGTTCCTCGGAGAAGGGCCAGGGGGCGGCGTCGACACGGAGCGCCGGGAGGAGGCGGGTCGACCGCAGGGGGTCCGCGTGGCCACTCTGCTGGCGGCCAGCGAGCTCGGAGAGCAACGGAAGCAATTCCCGGGAGAGCGCCTGCACGTCGAGGAAGCGCTCGGGTCCGGAGAACATCGAGCCGGCGAAGCGGATCCGGGCGAGCTGCTCGTACTCGGCCCCCCCTGGGTTCGTCCAGACCTGCTCCGGAAGCCGGTGGGAAGCCCCTCGCTGGAGCACCCGGTCCAGGCCGGCGATCAGTTCGGTGTGGGCGGCGAAGCCGGGGTGGAGCCGGCGCTGGGCGGTGAGCAAGGAGCGGCGCTGGCCGCCGTGCCAGGCGGCGTCGGATTCCCCGCGGCACCAGTCCTCCCCGGTGAGGAGGAACCAGACGACGGCGGAGAGGGCGTGGACGTCCGTCCAGGGGCCGACGAGGGGGTTACGCTCGCCAGGACGGAAGACGGAGAGCACCTGCTCGGGGCCACCGTAGGCGGGGGTCATGGCGGCGAGGGTCTTGCCGTCGAGGCCCTGGACCCGGGCGATGCCGCAGTCGGCGATCCTGGGGGTTTCGTGGTCGACGGGGCCCGCGAGGAGCACGTTGTCGGGCTTGAGATCCCGGTGGACGATCCCCTCCTCGTGGAGCACGCGAGCGCCTTCGAGGATGCCCGCCGTCAGGCGCAGCGCCCGCGCCGGATCGACGCCCTCCGTGGCCCTGCGGACGCGCTCGGTGAGGGATGCGCCTTCTCCAGCTCCGTCGACGTACTCCAGGGCGAGCCAGGGCAGCGTGATCTCGGGGCCGTCGCGGAGCAAGATCCGGGTCGCGCCGCCCCCATGAAGGCCGATCACGAAGGGGGTGGGTGGGTTTCGAGCCATGATCCGGCCCAGGGCGGTGGCCTCGCGCACGGCGATGGAGAGGGGGTCGAGCCCGAGCCCCACGAGGTGCCGAGCGGTCGCGGGTCGGGTGATCTTGACGGCGAGTTGGGAGGGGCGCCCCCCGGGAGGTCGCTCCGGGAAGTGAGCCGGGTCGGCATCCGCCAGAAACACCACCGACATCCCACCGACGCCCAGGCAGCGCCGCAGGGTGAGCCCCGTGGGGCGGCCCTGCGCGTCGCGCAGCGCGGGGCATCCCTCGGCCAGATCACGCAGATCCTCGTCGTTCGCTCGGAGGGGCTCGCCCATCGGGGCGATCTTAGCTCGTCGCCTTGCGCCGGGAGCGGGGAGGTTCCACGATGGCCTCCAGCTCCTCGACGCTGATGTCCTCGGGGGAGGACGGCCCGACGCGCAGCGGCGCCCCGGGCGCCCGCAAGCGCCCCCCCGGCACCGACCCCCGGGCGCCCTGGAACACGTAGAGCAGCGTCCCCTGGTCGGTCAGCTCCTGGCGGATCTGCTCGGCGATGGCCAGCTCGGTCAGCAGCGCGTCCGCCTCGGCCTCCGGGACACGGAGCGCCACGGCCGCCTGGGGGACCGTGAGGGCCCCTCCCTGGAGCGAGGCCGCCGCCCGGAGCGCCGCCACCTGCGCCTCTCGCCGGGAGCGAGCCGCGTTCTGCTTGAGCTTTCGCCCGGCGGTGAGCACGCCACCGCCCACCAGGGTCGAGAGGATCGCCAGGGGGAGCGCAACGTACTTGGCGACCATCAGCGTGGAGAACAGGAACACCCCCAGCCAGCCCAGGAGCCCCGCGGCAGCGAGGCCCCCGAGGAGGATCACCCAGCCGAGCCCCGAGGCCAGGAGCCCGCCGATACGCTGGGGCTCCCCTGCCAGGGAGAGCGGGGCCCCGCCGACGAGGGGGCGAGGGGCTCCGCATGCGCTGCACCGACCGACCCCTGCGTCGAGCCGGATAGGGGCAGAACGTCCACAATTCGGGCACATCGTGCCCCCAAGGTTGGCCCGGGGCTCCCCACCGTCAAGAAGACATGTACCATCCAGCCCATGCGAACGCGGTTGCTGTACCCTCTTCTCCTTGTTCTCCCGCTGCTCGCGGCCTGTGGCTCCGACAGCGAGACCGCCGAAAACAACAACCCCGGGGGCTCTTTGGGCGGGAGCGGAGGCTCCAAGGGAGGCGCCGCAGGGAGCGACGCAGGCACGAGCGGGAGCGGCGGAGGCGGCCTGGGCGGGAGCAGCGGGGCGGGGGGCGGCGCGGGTGCAGGCGGGAACGGCGGAGCGGCAGGGAGCG
>CAZSDX010000635.1:0-4020 GCA_964605685.1 uncultured Polyangiaceae bacterium | reverse complement strand
CGGGCCCCCGGCAGGGGGCGTCTCCGCCTCGTATCCCTTCCCCCACGTTCCGGCGCCGGGGTTCACCCCGGCGCCCTCGTCCCCCCCGCTGGTTATCCAGCAGACCCCTGGGCACGAGCAGTTTTCCACCACGGAGCTGTACATCCGGGAAGTGCGAGCCCTCGGGGCGAACGTGGGGCAGCCTTTCGCGCCGTTGCCACGGGCCTTGTTGGGGTCAACCGTCAAGGCGAGCTGTCAAGAGCAGGGGAGGGGAGAGGCAGAAATCTGGAGCCACTTTGGGGATTTGAACCCCAGACCTACGGTTTACGAAACCGTTGCTCTACCCCTGAGCTAAAGTGGCAAAAGCGAGCGACTTCTTCGCACGTGTCGGGGTGCTGGGCAAGGACATTTTTCGCCCCCTTTCGGGGGGGCATCGGGGGGGAGGGGTTGAGGTAAGATGGGGAGATGCGGGAGTTTGACCGCCGTCGGCCAGGGGTAGCGCCATGAGTTCCAGTCCACCTGCTGCGGCCCCGTCCGAGATGCTCGGGGGACGCTTCCAGATCGAGCGAGAGGTGGGCCGCGGGGCGGTCGGGGTCGTGTACCGGGCCTACGACTGCGTTGCCAGCCGGTACGTGGCCCTGAAGCTGATCGCGCACCGGGGCAACGACGACGGAGACGAGCTGAGGTTCGAGCGGGAAGGGCGGGTGCTGTCCGGGCTAGATCACCCGAACATCGTGCACGTGGTGGCCTTCGGCGCGCTGGCGGACAGGACGCCCTACATCGCGATGGAGTGGCTCGACGGGGAGGATCTGTCGGTGAGGCAACGGAGGGCGCCGCTGACGCCGGCGGAGGCGGTGGAGGTGGCCCGGCAGGTGGCGCTGGCGCTGGGGGCGGCGCACCGCTGCGGGATCGTCCACCGGGACGTGAAGCCGACGAACCTCTTCGTGCTGGGAGGTCCAGGGCCGCTGCGGGTCAAGCTGGTGGATTTCGGGGTGGCCGCCGCGGGGGACATCAAGCTCACACGGAGCGGAGGGATCGTGGGGACGCCGGCCTACATGGCGCCGGAGCAGGCGCGAGGAGACGGTCCGGTGGACGCGCGAGCAGACATCTACGCGCTGGGGGCGACGCTGTTCGAGCTGCTGGCGGGGCGCCCTCCCCACGTGGGGCCGACCCCCATCGCCACCCTGGCGAGGTTGGTCACGACGCCGGCCCCGCGGGTCTCCGATTTCTTCCCGGAGGTCTCCTCGGCCCTCGACGAGCTGGTTGGCTGCCTGCTGGCCACCTCCCCGGAGGATCGTTGCCAGACCGCCGACGAGGTGGCCGAGCGCCTCGCCGCCCTGCTCCGGGAGCCATCGCTGGCGGGGTCTGTCTCCGCGGGGAACGAACCGTCGAGCCCCTCGCTGGCCTCCGGGTCGAGGCTGGTGACGACGCTGGTGGTGCTCTCCGCCCAGGAGGGGGCGGAGCGGGACGCGTCCATGGCGATGCTCCGGGCGAAAGAGGCGGACGCGGTGCCGCTGGGCAAGGACGGGATCGTGGCGCACCTCGGGGCGAGGCAGGCGCTGGGCGACGAGGCGGGGCGTGCCCTGGACCTGGCCCTGGAGCTGGCAAAGAAGGGCGGGCGCGTGGGGGTGGCCACCGGTCGGACGCAGGTGCGGCTGTCGCGCCCGGTGGGCGAGCTGGTGGACCGGGCTGCGGCCTTCGCCCGGGAGGCGCTGCCGGGGCAGGTGATGGCGGACGCGACCACCACGGAGCTGACCCGGGGGCGCTTCGAGATCCTGCACCGGGGGGGCGGGTCGGCGCTGGTGAAGGGGGCGCTGCAGATCCGGCGGACGGAGGTGAGCGGAGGGGCCCCCTTCGTCGGTCGAGAGGCGGAGATGGCGCAGATCCTCTCGTCGTACGAGCGCTGCACCGAGGATCTCACGCCGATCCTGGTCTCCTGCGTGGGGCCGCCGGGGATCGGCAAGACGCGCCTGCGGCGGGAGGTGCTCACCCGCATCGTCACCACCATGACCACACCCCGGCTGGTGGTCGTCCGCTGCGAATCCTTTGGTCGATCCCAGGCGCTGGGGGCCGCCGCCGAGGTGCTCCGGGGCCTGCTGGGGCTCTCCAAGGGGCTGAGCGCCGCCGCCGCCGCCCGGGCCCTCGACCTGAAGAGCGGCGATACGGTCCGCGGCGTCTACGATCCGGGGCGAGAGCAGGTCGCCCGGCTGCTGGCCAACGAGCCGCTGGATCCCCAGCAGAACGGGCGCGACGCCCTGTGGCTCTCCATGACGGACCTGATCGTCCGGGCCTGCGCCCAGGAGCCCGTGGCCATCGTGCTCGAGGACATCCAGTGGGCTGACCCGGAGAGCGTCCGGTGGATCGACCACATCCTCAACCGCGCCGCCGGCAAGCCGCTCTGGGTGCTCGCCCTGGCGCGGCCCTCCTTCTGGAAGGATCACCCCCGCGCCTTCGCGGGCCGGGACCACGTGCGCATCGAGCTCCGACCCATCTCTCGCAAGGCGACCCGGGCCATCGCCCAGGCCGTGCTGGGGGACCGGGTGGGGGATGACACCCTGGAGCGGATCGCTGCCCAGGCCGCCGGATCGCCGCTCTTCGCCGAGGAACTGGCGCGGCTGGCGGCGACCGGCCGGGACGCCTCCAAGGCCCCGACCATCGAGGCGGCGATCCAGACCAGCATCGACGCGCTCGACGAGCCGCTGCGGGACGCGGTCCGGCGCATGAGCGTCTTCGGGCTGACGGCGTGGCCCCTGGGGCTCGTGGCGCTCGGGGTGCCGGACGCCCAGGGAGCGCTCCGGCAGCTCGCCGCCGTCGAGTTCATCGTCGAACACGCGGAGACCCGCTTCGCCCGCACCACCGAGTGGACCTTCAAGCATGCCCTGGTGCGGGAGGTCGCCTACGCCTCCATCGATCCGGCCGCCCGGGCGATGCTCCACGGGCAGGCGGCCGCCTGGCTCGAGACCATGGGCGAGGACGCCGCCGTCGTGGCTCGCCACTACGAACTGGGCAACCAGCATGCACAGGCCGGTGTCCACTGGGAGCACGCCGCCCGGCGCGCCCTCGCTACCAGCGCACTCCAGGACGCGGTGACCATGGCGGAGCGAGCCTTCAGCTTTGCCGAGGGGCGCGCCGAGTCCTTCGCCCGGGCCTTGCTCCTCGACGAAGCCTACTTCCGCCTCGACCCTCGCTCTTCGGAGCGGGAGACCGCCATCCGGGCGCTGGCCGAGAACACCCACGACGAGGCCAGCGAGATCCGCGCCGAGGGGGCGCGTGTCCGCTTCGACGACGCCCGGGGCGCCGGCGAGCACATCGCCGAGCGGCTCCTCCAGGTGCGCCAGCGGGCCGCTCGCCTCGGGCTCCTCGACGAGGAAGTCAAGGACAGCGCCGCCCTCGCCTCCCGGCTCGCGTTTGCGGGCAGGCTCCCGGAGGCCGAGGCGGAGGCCGCCCACCTGCTGTCCCTCGCCGAGCGCCACAGCCTCAACGCCGCCGCCGTGGACGCCTGGCAGACCCTCGCCATCGTCCGCCAGACCCGGGGCGAGCTGCTCAGCGCCCTGGACGCTCGCCGCAGCGCCGCCCGCGCTGCCTCCAGCGGGGGCCTCAAGGTCCGCGAGGCGACCCTCACCATCAACGTCGGCTTCGCCCTCACCACCATCGGCGCGCGCCAGGAGGCCCGCGCCGCCGTCGAGCAGGGGATCTCGTTGGCCCAGTCCATCGGGAGCGCCGGGGTGCTCCAGCAGGGGCGCATGGTGCTCCTCGGCTGGGCCGCCACCTTCGGCACCGACCCCGGCGTCGACGCCCAGCTCGCCGAGCTCCGGGCTGAGGCCGACGCCGCCGCCGGCGGGGGCTGGATGCTCCCTGATCGCCTCACCCTCGGCGTGCTCTTCTACCGCGGCGTCGAGCTGCTCCGCTCCGGCGGCGCCGCCGAGGCTTCCCGCGCCCGCGCCCTCCTCTGCAAGGCCGCCGAGGCCTACCGCAACACCGGCATGCGCGACATCCTCCCCGTGGCCCTCGGCGAGTGGTCCGAGGCCGAGCGCCGCTGCG
>CAZSDX010000634.1:3771-4038 GCA_964605685.1 uncultured Polyangiaceae bacterium | reverse complement strand
GCCCTCGAACTCGCCGCGGGCCTGCCCCACGGAGGCCGCCCGGGCCAGCTCCCCCTGGAGCCCGCTCCCCACCCCCGCCAGCGACAGCAGCAGGTCCAGCGGAGGAGCCGCCGCCGCCCCCCCTGCCGTGAGCCGCATCACCGCCGGGGCCAGCCAGGGACCGAGGTGCCGGGAGAAGATGGCCACTCGCCGGGCCCCCAGCGCCCGGGCGCCCTCGAGGAAGGGCTCAACTTCCAGGGAGCGAGCCTCCTCCAGCAAGATCACGCA
>CAZSDX010000634.1:3413-3720 GCA_964605685.1 uncultured Polyangiaceae bacterium | reverse complement strand
CCCCGCGCCATCCCTGGCCGAACAGCCCCAGGAAGATCAGCCACGGCACCGCAAGCAACGCCTCGGCCCCCCGGCCAAACCACCGCACCGCGGAGCCCCCCAGCCCGTAGGCCACCCACGCCAGCAGCCACCCCACCCCCACCCCGAGCAGCGCCGACGCCGCCCCCAGCCCGAGCCCGAGCCGCAACACCGCCACCAGAGGCCCCGGCGGCAACACCCAGGCCGCCAGCGCCAGCGCCGCCAGCGCCAGCACGGCCCACCTCACGGCGGCCCCTCCCTCCGTGGATCGCTCCGCAGCGCCCACGCA
>CAZSDX010000634.1:0-3292 GCA_964605685.1 uncultured Polyangiaceae bacterium | reverse complement strand
AGCGCCCCTCAACCAGCAGCACCCCCGTCAACGCCAGCCCCGACGCCCGCACCAGCCCCCACCCCAGCAGCGCCAGCGCCCCGGGCGGCTCCCCAGGGATGCCGCCGCGAGCGCGCTCCGCCTGCCGTTCGGGCTGCACGCGCCACCGCTCCCCCAGCGCCGCCGCCCGCCCCCAGGCCCCCGGGAGCAGCGCCACCGCGATCAACCCCAGGGCTGCCGCCTCCGAGGCCGGTGCCAGCAGCAGCCCCGCGGGTACCAGCGCGAAACTGGCCCCCACCAGCGCCCTCCCCGCCGGAAACAGCCTACCGAGAAGCCTCCGTAGCCCCCACGCCACCGCGAAGCTCAACGCGCTGGCCGCCAGCACCCGCGCCAGCGTCCCGCGGCCCCGGTGGAGCAGCGTGCGCAGCGGCGAAGAAGACGCCACCGTGGCCCGGGGCGAGCGGGTCGCGCGCTCCAGCAACATGCGCCGGACCCACTTGCCGTACTGGGTCTCCAGCAGTAGCGCCGTGGCCCGCCCGGCACCGTCCAGCGTGCTGAATTCAAGCCGCCGCGCAAACCAGAACGCCCGCAGATCGATCACCTCCTGCGGGGTTCCCTCGGGGGATACCGACGAGCGCCCCAGGGCGTGCTGGATCTCTGGAAGCAAAACCCGGGAAAGTTCGGGAGCCGGCTGGGGTCCATCAACACCCAGGAGGGCGAACAGCTCCGGGAGGGCGGCGGTGTCCAGCGAGCGGAGTTCCTGGCGCCTCGCCCCGGAAGGATTCGCGGCGTAGCGGCGCACCAGGCGGCGGATGGCAGGGGGGCGAAAATCCAGGGCGTGATCCTCCCAGAAGTGGCTCCACCAGAGGAATTCCTTCTCCGGGGAGGTCGAACCCGGGACGCCCCCCACGCGAACCGCGACAGGCCGGAGCGCCACGACCACCCGGGCCCTGGCGGGGGGCGGGAGGTCCTGCAGCGCCGGGAGGACCACGGAGAAGGCAGCGCCGCCGAGGCGACCGAGGGAAGCCGCCGCCTCCGGGTCGTCCGCCTCGCGCAGGCGAGCCACCGCCGAGCGAGCAAGCGCGGGGGCGTCGCGGGGGCTCGCGTTGAGGAAGCGGGGGAGGTGGCGGAAGGCGCCGGCGGTGGGACTCGCGTCCGGCGAGACGAGGGAGAAGGCGAGGGCGCTGACCAGGAGCGCGAGGGGAGGGATCCAAAGCAGCCGCCGGAGGAGGTCATTGAGCATGACGTCGCGAGGCGAGCCGGAGCCTCACCTCGCTCAGTTCAGCAGCAACAACGCCGCGGCGCTGACGACGGCGACGGCGCAGAGGAGCGCGGCAACGACCAGCCAGGCGGGGGGGCGGTTGATGGGGATGTCGGTCGGGTCGTCGAGGGAGGTATTCTTCGGGCGGGTGTTGTCGCCAGCGCCCGGGTTGTTGAAGGCCTGCCGCTGCTCGGGGGACAGATTGCTGAGGATGTCTCCCAGGTTGCCCACGAGGGTGACATGGACCTGGGAGTTGGGTCGTCCCTTGGGGGGAGCCGAGCTGGCCCGATCGCCGCTGGGCCCTGCGGTTCCTTCCTGGATGGTGGCCTGCCCTCCCGGCTCGGAGGGGAGGATGTACTTGCGGTACTTCAGCTCGGCATCATCGGGGGAGAGCTCCTTGAGGCCGGGGCCGTCGAAGCGAGCCACGATGCAGGTGATGTTGTCGTGGCCCCCGGCCTGGTTCGCCTTCTCCGTGAGGATCTTGCACGCGTCGAGGGGGTCCGGCGCATTGAGGAGGATATCCCGTATCTCGTCGGCGCGGACCATGCCAGAGAGGCCGTCGGAGCAGAGCATCAGCACGTCGCCTCGCCTCAGCTCGACGAAGGTGAGGTCGACCTGCACCGAGTCGGAGGTGCCCAGCGCCTGGAGGATGATGTTGTTGTGCTCGAAGGTCTCCGCCTCTTCCTCGGTGAGCTGGCCCGCCTCGATGAGCTGGTTGACCAAGGACTGGTCGCGGGTCACCTGCACCAGCTTCCCCTTGCGCAGGATGTAGCCGCGGCTGTCGCCGACCTGGCCGAGGAACAGGTGGTGGTCGATGAGGGCGGCGGCGGTGGACGTGGTGCCCATGCCGCGGCGGCTTCGGTCAGCCTTGGCCTCGTTGTAGATACGGAGACCGGCGTCCTCGATGGCACGGACCAGGCGGCGCGCGAACTCGTTGTGGTCCGCGGGCGCGTCGCCCTCGACCATCCGTTCGTAGATAATGTCGACGGCAAGCTGGCTGGCGATCTCGCCGGCGGCGGCGCCACCCATCCCGTCGCAGACCGCCATGAGCGCACCACGAGGGCCGAGGGTCTGGACCCGGTCGGTCTCAAGGAGCCCACGGCTCTTGCGGGTCAGATCCGCGACCATGAAGTTGTCTTCGTTGTGCTCGCGCACCTGCCCGACGTCCGTGCGACCAAAAATCCGGAGCTGGATCCCCCCTCCCTCGGCCTGTTCCTCGGTCGTCGTCTCGGGAGATGCTGGGGTGGGCCCGCCGGTCATGAGTGTTCGCCTTGTTGGTTGCTGGTCAGCTCGACCCGGAAGAGATGCAGGCCGATCCGGAGCACTTCGCCCCCGACCAGCCGCTCGCGACCCCGGATGGCCACGAAGGTGCCGTTGCTGGATCCGGCGTCCTCAAGGGAGAAGGCGCGGGCACCGTCGGCGCCAGGCTGGAGCCGGATGACCGCGTGGCGTCTCGACAGAAAAGGATCATCGGCGAACACGATGTCTGCGGTCTCCCGCCCCATGGATACCTCGGAACGATAGAGGTGGTACACGTCGCGCGTGACGCCCTCCACCGTGCGCTGGCAAAGGCGAGCAAAGCGGGGCGCTTGCGGGGTGCCGAACAGGGCAACACCGTGCTGCAAGGCTGGGCGAAGAGCCTGCTCCGCTTCCATCACGACCTCGAACCTTAGCACCTGTTGCCCAAGCAAAATCAAGTCTCCGTCGGCCAGGGCCCTCTTCCCCTGAACTTTCAGGTAAATCCCGTTGACGGAACCCAAGTCCACGACGTACCACTTCCCCCCCTCCCGGCTCAACCGGGCGTGGCGCGGCGACACGTAAGGGTCCTCCTTCAGCACCACCGCTCCCTCCCGACTCCCGATGTCCAGCTGCTCCGCCGAGATCGGGAAGACCTGACCGTCCGAACCATCCTTCGCCAGCTGCACCAGCCTCCCCCAGCTCCGCCCGACCGCCAGCGGCGGGAACGACTCGGTCCGCGCCGGGAGCTCCTGGGGAGGCCCGGAGGGCGCCGCAGGCCTGGCGGGGGCGGGGGCCTCCGCCGCAGGCCGCCCG
>CAZSDX010000633.1:0-4041 GCA_964605685.1 uncultured Polyangiaceae bacterium | reverse complement strand
GGCCAGTTCGACCAGGGCTTCGCGGGGCGCACCGCCGAGGTCACGGGCCTGGGCGACGGCCGCCTCTTCGCGTTCTTCGTCGACAACGGGAAGAGCGCCTACGACGTCGCCGAGATCGACAAGACGACGGGGAAGATCCTGTCGAGCGCGCCCCAGCCGCTGCCGGCGGTGAACGCCTGGGCCTTCGCCCACTGGGGCGGCTCGTTCTACCTGTTCAACAGCGGCAGCACCGGCTCGTCGAAGGTCCACAAGTACACGCCGGGCAAGGGGACGCAGCAGGTGGTGGACAGCGCCGGTTACCGCATCGTGGGCGCAGGGGTGAGCACCTGCGCGCCCACCACCGAGGTCATCAACTGAGGGCGATCTCCGTCGGGTCTGCCGGTTCGTTCCGGGCGGCAGGCGGTTCGCTCATCAGTTCGGCTGGCAGGGATCCGGTGGCGGCGGCTCATCCGGGGTGATCGAGCCCAGCTGCACCGCCCTGGCGGTGAAGCCAAGGCCGACGGAGATGCCGCTGCAGGACTTGGAGGGATCCTGCGTGCCGTCCGCGAGGATGTCCGACGCCTGCGCGATCTGGGCAAGGATCGATTCGATCGTCGGCCCCTGGCAGAGCGATGGGTCCAAGGACCCCGCCGCCTTCTGCCAGGACGCCTTGTACTCCTCCGTGTCGAGGACGCCCGCGATGATGCCTTCCGTGAGCCGGGAGCGATCCGGCGAGATCCTGGCGTAGATCACCGGGTTGTGCAGGACGAAGGGAACGTTGAAGCCCGCCCCGGAGCCGAGCGGGATGGTGAGCGAGACGCTGGTCGGCCCCGATACCCACACATCCCCGGAGACGTAGCTCGACGGGAAATGCCCCTTGCAGGAGGCAAGATCCGCGGGGTTCGAGAGCGAACCGGCGCGGACCGGCCAGCTATCGGAGCCGTCGAATTTCGGCGATTCCATCAGATCGGCACCGTCGTAGACGCAGGTGTCGAGCGGGTTGTAGTCCTGCTGCGACCCGAGCTTGCCGAGCGAGAACAGCATCGTCCCCTTCCCGCTGGAGAAGCCCGAGTTGAGGTCCTCCTCGATGCTGCTCGATAGCCCGAAAAGCATCGGCAAGATGTTCTTGCCCCAGGAGTTGTCGACGCCGTCCGTTCCATCCGGGTACACCTGCTTGGGAGCGGCGTTGTTGAGCGGCTTGCACAGATCCGTGCTGTCCGCGGTCGAGTTCCTGTGATCCAGGTCGATCCCGTAGTTCTTCCATCCGTTCTGCAGGTTGACCTTTCCGTCAGGATCGGTGCTGCCGAGGAACAGGTGATCGATCGCGAACACCACCCCCGCCCCGTCTCCCGGGCTGGGCGGGCCCGCTGCCGGGGGCTGCCTGCTGGAAGCCCCTTCGCCTCCCCCACCCCCCATCCCGGCGGCCTGCGCACCGCCCGAACCACCGCTCTGCTCGCCGCCTGCGCCGGCGGTCTGCTCGCCGCCAGCCCCCCCGGTCGTCGAGCTTCCTCCGCTGCCTGCTGCGTCAGAGCCACCCGCGCCGGCATCACCCAAGCCCCCTTGACCGCCGCTCCCGCTGGTACCGACCCCGCTCCCGCCCGCGCTGGTGCCAGCAGCATCGTCGGACTCCCCACCGCAGGCCGCGAAGAGCGATGCTCCCAGCAGCGCAGCCCCCAGAACAGACCAGGACGTACGAAACATCATGGCCTGCTTTACTCCTGCCATGCCGGGAGGGCGAGCGCCTTGAGCAAGGCCCAGCAGCACCGATCCGTGAGAGAAACAGGCTGAGGTAAGGGCTTGCCGCAGAGGAGGCGGGCGGAGGCGCCCTGGTTGTTGCCCGGGTGGCAGTCGGCGATCTTCTTGTCCGGATCGACGGCGACGAGCACGTCGTTGTCGGCCTCCAGCTCGCCGGTGCACTCGACGATGGTGCAGTCGCCGGGCAGGAGGAGGGTGTCGGTGACGGAGGCGCAGAGGGGGGCGGGGGCCTGGCCCTTCTTGCCCTGGGTGAAGAGGACCTCGGCGCCGTCCTGGACGGGGTTGGTGCCGCGGTTGCAGACCTTGGCCTTGAAGGAGAAGGTGCCGGCCTGGCCGGAGCAGAGGGAATCGGCGTCCTGGAGCTCGACGGTGAGGTCGGCGATGGCGAGCTTTCCGAGGGCGCCCTGGGTGTTCTGGCGGAAGTTGTTGAGGCCGGGCTGCTCCCAGTTGCGCTTGACCTCCGAGGACTTGGGGATGCGAGCGTCGTCGGTGACGTGGGTGACGGAGTAGGCGTGCTGGTTCCAGATGGGGCGAGAGGAGACCCAGCGATCCTCCGGGTCACGAAGGACCACGAACCCGGTGGATGCCTTGAAATTGCCCGAGTTGGGGAAGAGCTTGTCGGGGCCGACGGGGCAGCCATTGTGGGCGGTACGAGGGACGACGATCTCGGTGGCGAAGTCGCCGTCGACGTCGGCGACCACCGGGTACTCGTAGCCGGTGCCGGACGAGGCGGGGGCGCTGTAGAGCACGTTGCCGGTCTTGCCGTCGTAGACCCGGACGAAGCACTCGTCGCGGTAGACGACCTCCGCTTGCCCGTCGCCGTTGAAGTCGAAGACCGACGAGCCGGTGACGTTGGAGGATTTGTCCTGGGAAGGCTGGGCCCAGAGGATGCCTTCCGGGAGGCTGGCGTTGCTCTTGGAACAGACGCCGCCGGGGCGAGCGGCGGCGTCCGGGCTGGCGACGCAGTCGGGGTCGTAGACCGAGTAGAAGGTGGCGCCTGCGGTGGCGAACTCGACCTGACCGTCGCCGTCGAAATCCGCCGCGGTCGGCGGGCCGCCCCGGTTGTCGCCCGCCGGCAGCCCGGTGTTGTCGTAGACGTTGAAGGGGCCGAAGACGATCTCCCCCGTGAGCGTGACCACCCAGACCTTGCCGCTCCCGACCACGATGATCTCCGGCAGCGGGTCGGTCTTCGGGTGCCCGGGGATCTCGGAGTAACGCCCCACATCCGCGATGGCCACGTAGCCGGTGGTGATCCCGGTCGGGGGCTTGGACCAGGGCTTCACCTTCCAGTCCTTGGCGTCGGGGTCCCAGCCGAAGACCCCGTTGAAGCGGACAAGATCCGGCTTCCCGTCGAGGTCCACGTCGGCGACCGCGCTGAAGATGTTGGCGGCCGTCGCGGCGGGGTTGAGGATGCACCCCTGCGCGTCGAAGACCAGCCGGTCGACCACCACCTCCGGCTTCCCGTCGTCGTCGAGGTCGTGGAGGCCTATCCCCAGGGCGGTCGAGCTCGCGTTGGTGCTGACCTTGACCGTGACGTTGGTCGTGCAGTTGCGCCCGACCCAGCGGCGCTCCAGCTTCGGCTTGGCCGGGTCGCTGCTGTCGATCCCGTAGGCGATGATCTCCCCGGGATCCGAGCCGGCGCTGAGCCCCACCCTGCGGAACCCCACGATCTCCGGGTGACCGTTGGGGGTGCCCACGTCCCCGTCCAGATCACCGATGGCCCAGTGGGGCGCATAGGTCGGGCGGTTGTTGGCCGCGTCCGGGTCGTCGGGGCCGCCGATGCGCATCTGCTCCTCGCAGGTCCGCCCGTCGAACACCCGCAGCATCCCCGTGCGCTCGTTGGCCGACGTGAAGGTGGAGACGATGATCGAGGGCTGGATCTTCTTCGGATCCAGGTCCAGGTTCAGGTCCGCCACCATCGGGGTCGTGTAGATCCAGGTGTAGGCCGCCGTCGGGTCGCCCGCGGGCGGCGCGGTCCACTCGCACTGCACCGAGGGCGCCACGTCCGCCGGGATCTTCGGCTTCTCGCAGGTCGGATCGTTGATCTTGTCCGGCGGCACCCCGTAGGGCGTGCAGGTGAAGTCGTTGGGGTCGCAGTAGCTATCCCCCGGGCAGTCGTCGTCGAGGACACACATCCCCAGGTTGGGGACGCACACGCCGTACTTGCACAAAAACCCCTCCTTGCACCCGCCGCACGGCTCCGCCCCGCCGCTACCCCCGGAACCGGCGTCGCCCCCGCTGCTGCCGCTCATCCCGCCTTGCCCCGCGTCGGAGCCACCGGTCCCCGCGTCGCTGCCGCCTAGCCCC
>CAZSDX010000632.1:0-4042 GCA_964605685.1 uncultured Polyangiaceae bacterium | reverse complement strand
CGCCCACGCCCCGGCGGAGCGCCCGGGGCAGCGCCGGGTGCAGCGCCCCGAGCCCCCGCAGCAGCCGGTGAGTCCGGTGCCAGACGTAGCCCCCCATCGCCTCGTCGGCGCCCTCTCCGGTGAGCACCGCCTTGAAGCCGCGCCGGCGGACCTCCCGGGAGAGGAGCAGCATGCAGGCGTCGGCGGTGTCCATGATGGGCCCCTCGGCGGCCTCCACGACCCCCGGGAGCGCCTCCACGATCTCGCGCCCGGTCGGGACGATGGTGTGCAGCCTCGCCCCGAGGAGCCTCGCGGTGCGCTCGGTCCGGGGTCGCTCGTCGGGGCCGGTCCCTTCCATCCCGACGGTGAACGCCGTCCTCGGCTCCCCGGTGGCCCTCGACGCCAGCCCCAGCAGCAGCGTCGAGTCCAGGCCACCGCTCAGGTACGACGCCACCGGGACGTCCGCGTCCAGGCGCCGGGTCACCGCGCGCTCCAGGCAGCCGGCCACCTCCTCCTCCAGCCGTTCGACGGGGCCCCGACGCTCCTGCCCCTGATCGGGGAAATCCAGATCCCAGTAGCGCCGCTGCTGGATCCTCCCCCCCTCGACCCTCAGGAAATGACCGGGCCACAGCGCCTCGACCCCCCGGAAGCAGGTCCGGCGGGTGCCCGTGGCGAAGAGGGTGAACACGTGGTCGATTCCCTCCCGGTCCGCCTCCGGCTTCACCAGCCCCGAGGCCAGTAGCGCCTTGATCTCCGACGCCCACAGCAGCCACCCCTCCGCCCGGGCCCAGTACAGCGGGCAGATCCCCACCCGATCCCTCCCCAGCAGCAGCAGGCGCCGCTCCCGATCCCAGAGCGCCGCCGCGAACTGACCCCGCGCCCGCTCGAAGACCTCCTCGCCGGCCTCCAGGTACAGCGCGGGCCACAGCTCCGTGTCGCACCGGGTCCGCAGCCGGTGCCCTCGCGCCAGCAGGTCGCCCCGCAGCTCCCGGTGGTTGAACAGCTCCCCGTTGACCGACGCCCACACCCGCCCGCTCCCGTCCGACAGCGGCTGCCTCCCTCCCTCCTCGTCCAGCAGCGATAGCCTCTGGGTCGCGAGTGACACCCCCAGCTCGCTCCAGGAAAAACCGTCATCCGGGCCGCGGTGCTGGAGGCTTCTGGCCATCCGGAGCAACCGCCCCTCGGGGAACGTCCGCTGCCCTTCCAGGTCGAGGGCGCCCACGATGCCGCACACCGCTCAGCTCCTCCCCGGCGCCGCGCCTACCGCGGACTTCACCCAGCTCCACGCCAGCCCCGGGCCCAGCCTCGCGGCCACCGCCCTCACCAGCGGCGCGCTGGTCGCCCCGTAGACGGCGTACCCGCGCCAGATCCGCTGCCACGCCAGCTCCACGGCGGCCTGCCCTTGCGAGGCGGCCTGCTCCAGGTGGATCCCGATCGCCTCCGTGGACCACGCGGTGTGCCCCGAGGCCGCGTTGTCGATGGTCTCGTGGAGCTGGAAGAAATACGGATCGATCCCGTGGCGGCGGAGCAGCCGCGTGGCCACCCTGTAGGTCTCCCCCACGCCGGCCATCTCGATGGCGAGGTTCAGCCCCAGCAGCTCCGGCAAAAACTCGCCGCTGTGCTCCGCGAAGGAGAACCACAGCTTCGGCATCGCGAACGCCTCCGGCAGAAACCCTGGCCACCGCGCGAACGCCTCGCTGTCGCGGGGGGGTAGCTCCACGCCCTGCTCGGCCAGCGCCTTGCGGAGCACGTTCCCGTGGTGCTGCCGCACCACCCCGGCGCCCAGCTCGTCGTGGTAGATCCGCAGCAGCAACCCTGCTTCCGGGCGGTGGCTGTGCTCCGGGCGCGTCATCCCCTGGAGCCACGCCCCGTCCACCAGCGCCGCCGGCGCGAGCTGGAGCAACATCCAGAGCACCTGCTCCCTCGTCAGTCGCTCTGCGACCCCGAGCCCTCTCGCCGGATCCCCGAGCTGTTCCTCCATCCGTGCCTCCACCCACGCCACCAGCCGTCCCCACGCGTAGGGCCACAGCCCCTGCCGCGCCAGCGTCGCCCTGTCCCCGGCGCGCGCCACCCGCGCCAGCGCCGCCCGGAGCGAAAAATCCGTGGACGCTCCGTTCCCGCCCCCCCCTCTGCCCTTGAGGGAGAGGGGGGCCGGGGGGGTGAGGACCTCTCCGTGACTGCTGGGGCAGCCCCCCCCTCTGCCCTTGAGGGAGAGGGGGGCCGGGGGGGGTGAGGTCGCTGGTCTCCCCCCTCTGCCCTTGAGGGAGAGGGGGGCTGGGGGGGGTGAGGTGATCCACGCCCGGAGTTCCTGCTCCTCTTCCGGCGTGAAGACCCCGAACATCGGCCCTCCGAAGGCGATCAACCGGGTCAGCAGCGGGCTCTGCTCCGGGTGGCCGGGTTTGACCCAGGGAGAGCGCGCCAGCGCGTCCAGGAAAGCATCCACCTCGAAGCGCTCGGGATCGAACCAGTCGTCCAGCGGCCTGCCGTCGAGGAGCACCCCGCCGTGACGTCCCCGGGCGTGGCGGACCTTCCGGAGCAGCCGCGCCGCCAGAGCCTCGCGTGGGGACGGGGATGGGCGGAGCGAGGCGGCCCAGGCGAGGCGGCTCCGGAGCAGCGCCGACGCTCCTCGCCAGACCCGGGGCCAGGCGGAGGGCCACCGCTCCACCAGGGCGAGGAGGCAGCGGCGCGCGGCGTCCCGGGCGCGGAGCTGTCCGGAAGTCCCGGGGGAGCGATCTTCGAGGTAGCGTCCCCCGGCGCTCCCCAGCGCAAGGCGCACCGGCGCCGGAGGGCCGAGGGCCACCGAGGCCGCATGGAACCCCAGGACCTCCGGGAGCAACCCGCCGTCGGGAAGCGTTCGCACCGGGGCTCGTCCCAGCCGCAACCCCACCAGCGCCAGGGCGAAATCCTCTTCGCGGAAGCGCCCCTCTTCGCGCCAGGCGAGGCCATCGAGCGCCGGGAGCGCGAGCCCGAGGGAGGCCAGCGCTCCCCGGTACAGGTTCCCCCGGTGGAGCGCCGGATCGCCCTCGCCGCTCTCCAGGAACCACGCTGCCAGGCACGCTTGCCCCAGCTCATCGTGGCTGTGCCGCACCTCCACCGACGCCGCCAGCCAGCTCCCTTCCACCAGGGCGGTCGGTGCGTACCCCAGCAGGATCCCCGGGAGACCGATCTCGGTCAAAAAAGACCCACCTGCACGCACTTCCTCCTCGGCGCGCAGCTCGCGCAGGCGAGCCTCCAGCGGCTCGATCCCGGGGGCGGGGGGATCGGGCCAGGGCTCCAGGGGGCCGGGGGGTCCGTCGGGGACGGAACCTCCGGACAGCAGGGCGAGGTAGCGAGCCTGGTGCGAAAGGGGAGGGGCGGCCAAGGGGTTCGGAGAAGAGCCTACTGCAAGACCGGCGCCGCCAGCGCGGAGGCGAGGGAGGCGAGCTCGCGGCGGGCGTCGGGGGAAGGGGTCCCGGAGAGGGCGGCGAGGCGGGTGAGCGGCAGGGGACGGAGCGCCACGGTGCGGAAGCCCCAGTCGCCGCCGGGCTCCCGCAGCTCGACCCGGGCTTCCCGGGCGTAGGGGTCGTCGGAGGGGTACACCAGGATCGACGCCTGGCCGTGGCCGATGGCGTAGAGGGCGAGCTGGTAGAGCATCTCCCGGGGGAGGGGCTCGGCCCAGAGGTCGCGGTACTTGGCGTCCAGCAGGGCGACCAGGCGGCCCGAGGAGAACAGGGCGAAGTCCGGGCGCGGGGTCGGAGGACGGCGCTGGTGCGGGTTGGCCTCCGGCGCGTAGCGGAGCAGCTCGTGGAGCGACCACTCCTCGTGGATCTCGTACCCCCGCAGGTGCTCCCGCAGGAGCCTCGCCACCACCGCCTGGAAGAAGCGGTTCATGTCGTACAGAAAGCCCGAAGGGAGCACGCCCCCGGCCCCCACCTGCCCCCGCAGCAGCGCCTCGATCAGCTCCAGGGCGGGCAGGTACGCGCGTGCTCCCCCGTGGACCTGGGTCCGTGCGGCACGCAGCAGCGCCTCGTCCAGCGCGCGGGGCCCCACGGAGCGCCGCAGCAGCGCCCGGAGCGGCGCCGCC
>CAZSDX010000631.1:0-4049 GCA_964605685.1 uncultured Polyangiaceae bacterium | reverse complement strand
CTCCGGGGGGACCGGCAGCGGCGGGAGCGGCGGTGTGCCCGGGCCGTGCCCCGACGGGAGCTGCGCGGCGCCCGGGCAGTGCTGCCTCAACCCTGGCCCTCCCGCCCAGTGCGGCCAGGACTTCAGTGGCCTTCTCTGCCTGTTAGCCGGGCGCTCAGCCTGCGGTGGGCGGGTGCTCCAGGGCCTCGATACGGGCCAAAAAATCGCTCTCGGAGATGATCTTCAGGGGGGCACCGGCGGCGACGAGCTTGTCGGCGGATTTCTCCTTGGTGCTCTTCTTTCCGTCGGATTTGTCGTCGCCGACCACCAGGTAGGTGGTCGTTTTTGACACCGTATCGGGGGTGGAACCGCCGAGGGCGAGGACCTTCTGCTGGGCGGCCTTGCGCTCCAGCCTGGCCATCTTGCCGGTGAAGACGAAGGACTCTCCGGCGAGCGGGCCGGTGTTCTGGGTCTGGGCGGCCTCCTGGCGCTCGTCGGGGGGGGCGATGGTGACGAAGCGGAGCAGCTCGTCGATGAGGGGGCGGACCGCCTTGAGGCCCTCGGTGACGGAGCGGGCGATGACGTCGCCGATGGTGTGGATGGCGGCGAGCTCCTCGGCGGAGAGGGCGAGCACCGCGTCGAGGGTTCGGTACTCGGAGGCGAGGATTTTGGAGACATGCTTGCCCAGCTCGTCGACGCCGAGGGATCGGAGGAAGGTCTCCAGGGGCAGGGTGCGGCGTGCGGCCACCTCGTTGACGAGCTTGGTGGCGAGTTTTTCTCCGACGCGCTCGATGGGGAGGAGGTCGGCGACCTGGAGCTTGAAGAGGTCCGCAGGGCCCCGGACGAGGCCGCGGTCGTAGAGCTCGCCGAGCATGCGGTCGCCGAAGCCCTGGATGTCGGTGACGGAGACGAAGTGGGCGAGCTGGCCCAGGAGGGCGGCGCGGCACTGGAGGGGGTTGGCGCAGAAGAGAAAGTCGTCCTTGGGGCGGACCTCGCCGCCGCAGGAGGGGCAGGCGGTGGGGAGGGCGAAGGGCTCGGAGCCGGGCTTGACGACGTGCTCGACGTTGGGGATGACGCCGCCGCGGCGTGTGACGAGCACCTCGGCGTCGCGGGAGAGGCCGAGCTTGGTGATGTAGCCCGGGTGGTGGAGGGAGGCGCGGCCCACCAGGGCGCCGGAGAGGACCACCGGGTCGATGAGGGCGACAGGGGTGATGGCGCCGGTGCGGGCGACGCTCCACTCGACGGAGCGGAGCTTGGTGGTGCCGCTGTCGCCCTGGAACTTGTAGGCGATGGCGTAGCGGGGGTGGTGGGAGGTGAGGCCGAGGCGATCCTGCTCGGCGACGCGGTCGACCTTGAGGACGACGCCATCGATCTCGAAGTCGAAGGAGGGGCGTTTCTCGGCGAATTCGCGGTAGGTTTCGACGGCCTTCTCCCGGGGGACGACCTTGCGCTCGTAGGTCTGGAAGCCGATCCGGTGGAGGAGGTCGAGCTTTTCCTGCTCGGTCCTGGCGTCGGTCCCCAGCAGGTCGTAGGCGGCGAAGCTGAGGCGGTAAGCGGCGCATTTTTTGGGATCCTTCTGCTTGATGGCGCCGGCGGTGAGGTTGCGGGGGTTGGCGAATTTGTCCTTGAAGCCCTCGAAGACGGACAGCTTCATGAAGACCTCGCCCCGGACCTCGATCTCCCGGGGGCCTAGGTCGATCTTGAGGGGGATGTCGGTGACGGTCCGGACGTTGGCGGTGATGTCGTCGCCCTCGACGCCGTCGCCGCGGGTGGCCCCGAGGTAGAGCTCTCCCTGCTCGTTGAACCAGAGGGCGCAGGCCAGCCCGTCGAATTTCGGGGAGACCACCACGTCGCCGGTGAAGGTGGCGGTCCACTCCCGGAGCTCGTCGTCGCCGTAGCACTTGTCCAGCGAGAGCATGGGGCGCTTGTGGCGCACCGGGGCCCCGTAGCGATCCTGCGGGGCGCCGCTGGGTCCCAGCTCGTCCAGCACGGACGAGGAGGGGGCCAGCTCCTTGAGCCTGCGCACCAGCCGGTCGTAGTCCGCGTCGGAAATTTCCGGCGCGTGGCGGTCCCAGTAGAGGTGGTTATGGTGGCGGATCAGGGCCTCCAGCGCGGGGACATCCAGGGACGCCGGGTCGAGATCGGGGGAAGCGGGCATGGCCCGCTAGCCTCGCACAATTCGACCATTCCATGCGAGTCTTCGGGGGAACGAGGCCCTGCGGCGCTCCGTAGGATGACGCGCCGCGGGTTATCTCTTTGCGTCGGGTCGCGTGGATGTGCGACGCTGGCGCCGACTCCCCCCAGGCTGCGAGCTTCCTCCATGAACTGCCCCCATTGCTCCGCTGAGAACATCGAGAACGCGCGGTTCTGCGCCAAGTGTGGTGCGTTGATGCCGGTCCACGAAGAGGAGGAGCAGGACAAGCTGCTCGGCCAGATCATCGGGGGACGCTACAAGATCCTGAAGATGCTGGGCGAGGGGGGGATGGGCCGGGTCTACGAGGCCGAGCGGGCCATCGCCGGCGTCACCCAGCGCATCGCCATCAAGACCCTCCACCCCCACCTGTCCAAGGACGGCCAGGTCGTCGCCCGCTTCAACCGCGAGTGCGCCACGGTGGCCCAGCTCAACCACCCGAACACGATCAAGATCCAGGATTTCGGCCAGACCGACGACGGCACGCTCTACATCGCCATGGAGTTCGTCGACGGCACCAGCATCGCCGATGAACTGGCAAAGCGCGGTGCCATGCCTCCCGAGCGGGTCGAGCGCATCCTGGAGCAGGTGTGCGGGTCGCTCGCCGAGGCTCACAAGCAAGGGATCATCCACCGGGATCTCAAGCCGGACAACGTGGTCCTGATGAACGTGGGCGAGGACACCGACGTGGTGAAGGTGCTCGACTTCGGCATCGCCGCCCGCAAGGAGTCCACCGACGCCAAGAAGGAGGAGAAGCTCACCCAGCAAGGCATGGTGCTGGGGACGCCGCCCTACATGAGCCCCGAGCAGTTCACCGGCAAGGAGCTGACCGCTCGCAGCGACATCTACTCCCTCGCGGTGATGACCTACGAGATGCTCACCGGCAAGCTGCCCTTCGACGCCAACACCCCCTGGGAGTGGGCCACCAAGCACATGATGGCGCAGCCCTTCCCCTTCGAGGATATGCCCACCACCAGCGACATCCCCGGCAAGATGAAGAACGCCATCTTCCGCGCGCTGGCCAAGAAACCAGAAGACCGCCAGGAGAGCGTCAAGGCCTTCTTCGAGGAGCTACGGAGCGGCGGAGGCGGTGATCCGGCGCGGCTCTCCATGGTCTCCTCCCCGGCCACCTCCTCGGAGGTCGGGCGGATGCAGAGCGGCACCCAGCTCGGCATGCCCCTGCAAGACCCGAACGTCATGGGCGCCCCCCCCCCGGTGGTCCCCGGGATCCCCCCGGTGGTTCCCCAGCCCCCCCCCCCGGCTGCCCCCGGCGGTGCCGGCCCCAACAAGGGGATGATCTACGGCCTGATGGGTGTGGTGGGGCTGATGGTGCTGGTGGCCGGCGGAATGCTCCTCTCTCGTCTCGGCAAGAAGGACTCGTCCACCTCGCTCACCATCGATCCGGACGCGACCGGCGGCCCCGCCACCGTCACCGCGCTGCCCCCGCCCACGGTCTCCGGGCTGGCCTCCGTCGCCACCACCGGCAGCACCGACTCCGCACCCACCGCGCCCACCGGCCCTCGCCCCACGGCGACGGCGACGGCGACGGCGACGGCCACCTCCAAGCTCTCCGGCGATGCTGCCTGCGCCGAGGCCATGCGCCAGTCCAACAGCAACATCAACGGCGCCCTGGCTCACTACCAGAACTGCTCCGGGCCCCAGAAGGACAGCACGCGCCGCACCATCGCGGGCAACGTCCCCGGGGCGGTCCGCTCCGCGGTCAACCGTGGCGATTGCAAGGGGGCTCGCAACATCGCCGCTTCCGGCAGGCAGGTCGGCGCGGCCCCCATCAACGTCGACCAGCAATACCCCCAGTGCAAGGGGAAGTAAACCATCCCCGGCCTGAAGGCCGGGGCTTTTGGCCACGGCCTCCACGCAA
>CAZSDX010000630.1:0-4057 GCA_964605685.1 uncultured Polyangiaceae bacterium | reverse complement strand
GGACGACCTGGTGCGGCTCTGCGACCAGGAGACGCTGGCGGTGCGGGAGATCGGCTGGCGGCTACTTGAGGCAAACGTCCCCCGGGTGAAGGCGGACATGGCCGGGGCGATCCGGGTGCTGGACTCCCCGTGGGAGGACACGAGGGCGTGGGCCTTCCGGTTCTTCCGGGAGCGGCTCTCGGGGGAGGATTTCACGCTGGACGTGCTGGTAGCGATCCACGACAGCGTGCGGCCCGACGTGCAGGCGTTCGGGCGGGAGATGCTGGGGCTTCATTTCCGGGAGGAGGACGGCCCGGAGCTGATGCTGCGGCTCTCGGAGCACCCGAGCCCCGCGGCGCACCTGCTGGTGACCGGCTACCTGGACCGCTTCGCCGCCGGGAACCCGGGGTACATCCGGGGGCTGATGCCGTATTTCCGGGCGGTGCTGGGCCAGGTGAACCGGGGGCGGGTAGCCCGGCTTCGGGTGCTCGATTTCCTCAAGCGCGAGGCGGTGGCCAGCGAGGAGGTGGCGGAGGAGGCGCTCCCGCTGCTGCACCGGACCACCGTCTCCATCGCCGTGGAGACCAGGGCGCTGGCGCTGGAGGCCATCGCCGCCATCGGCCGCGCGCACCCGTCGCTGGCACTCCCCCTGCCGAAGATCGCCCCGGAGGCCCGTCATGGAGTTTCGTTACGCTTACCACGGCAGCTCGGCGGTCGAGAGCCGGGGGGACCGCACGGCCATGTCCTTCGCCCCGGACACCCGCCGGGAGCCCACCTACTTCTCGGGGGAGCTGGGCCAGGGGGTGAGCTTCCGGGAGGCAATCAGCGCGCTGCACGACGTGGTGATCAGCGACCTGCGCTACCAGCCGAAGGACAAGAGCGCCTACAAGGCGTGGGCGGCGCAGCGGGACGAGCGGGAGATCCAGCAGATCCTGGCGACCCGCAAGGAGACCGCCGAGAAGATCGGGAAGCTGCATGCGGAGCTGGCCGACCTCCAGCGGCGCTTCGAAGGGCGGCGCAGCGGCTTCGAGCGGGCGAAGAAGGATTATTTCAACTTCCTCTACAAGCGGGACTACAACGCGTGGCTGGTGCTCGACCCGGTGATCACGGTGCACCCGGACGAGATCTCCTTCGAGTGCTTCAGCAAGGACGAGTCGACCTACGGGCGCCTGGCGGCGGGCTACGGGGTGTTCAAGCGCATCGGCGAGCACGCCTGCGGGACGACCAACATCGACTACTCCGACGCGCTCTACCAGGAGTTCCAGAAGATCCGGGGGTACAAGACGACGAAGCTGGAGGTGGACCCGAGCGGCTTCGACGTGAAGACCGAGGGCGAGGCGGATTTCCGCGAGGTCAAGATAGACCTCCCCGACTCGTGGGTGCGAGGATTCCTCCAGGTGAGCTCCGCGATGACGTTGCCCTCGGTGACGTTCTCGCTCCACCCGGTCGACATGCAGAACGTCTGCCACATCCTGCGCCGGCACCGGGAGCAGGTGGGCCCCCGCTCGCTCCGCTTCCACCTGGCGCCGGGGCAACCGGTGCGGATGGTGTTCGAGCCCTGGGGTTACGAGGTGATCTGCCGGCGCTCGATCTACGAGGGGAGCCAGCAGCACGAGATCCGGACCTGGGGGCGGCGGCGGCTGCTGGTGCTGGAGCGGCTCATCCCCGTGGCGCAGCGCTTCCGGGTCCACCTGCTGGGGACCGGGCTGCCGGCGTTCTACGTGGCGGACCTGGGGGACATGAGCTTCACCCTGGGGCTGAGCGGCTGGACGACCAACGACTGGTCCCGGGCGGGGAACTTCGACCTGCTGGCCCCCCGCATGGAGGTCGACGAGTTCACCCGCCGCCGGGTCTTCGAGGGGCTGAAGAAGCGCTGGTTCGCCGCCCCGGATGAGCTGGCGACCCAGCTCGAGCTGCCCCGCTCGGCGGTGCTGGGGGCGCTGGGCGCCTACACCCAGGCGGGCCGCGCCATCTTCGACATCAACCGGGGCGTCTACCGGGCCCGGGAGCTCAGCCTCGACCCGCTCCCCCTCGACCGGCTCCGCTTCGCCAGCGACCGGGAGGAGCTGGCCTCCCGCATCGTGGCCGCCAGCGGCGTCGATCAGATCAAGGCCCAGCACACCCCCGAGCGCGCCCTCCGCCTGGAGGGTCGGGTCAAGTCCCAGGGGCATACCTTCACGCCGTCGTTGCTCATCGACCCGGATCTGCGTATCGTCGAGGCGCGTTGTTCGTGCAACTTCTTCCAGCAGAACAAGCTCTTCAAGGGGCCCTGCGACCACATGATCGCCTTGCGTCTGGCCCACTCCAGGCGCATCTTCTCGTGACCTCCTCCTGCTCCCTTCCTCGGGGGGCTCGCCTGCGCGTCGACGGTGACGTCTTGCAACCCGGGCGGCGGATCGCCGTCCTTGTTCTCCGGTTTCTCATGCATCCCTGGCCCGATCTCCACTGTGCTAGGTGCGGTAGCCCCCGCTTGAGGCGGTGGTCTCCGCGCGCTTCGCGCACGGGGCTCAGAGCGGGGGCTACCGCACCTAGCTTGAGTTGATCGAGCCAGGCGCGAGCGTCTTTCGAAGCCGACCGTCGCCGCGCAGGCCAGCCTTTCGAGGGGTTGGCCCATGACAGACGACTACAAACCCAAGACGCGTCAGGAGATCTACGACCACATCCGGGCCACCTCCAAGGACGAGTACATCCTCGAGGAGATGGTGCGCCTCGGCTTTTGGCCTTCCTCGGGGAAGCTCCCCGACGATCCCGCCAGCGAGCTGCACCGCATGCGGGAGATCCGCGACGAGATCAAGAAGCTCCAGGAGCAGCTCACCCGCACCACCAACGTCGAGGCGCTCCGCCGCGAGCTGCGCGAGCGCCGCCTGCGCGAGTCCAAGGAGAAGCAGCGCAAGACCAAGGAGCAGCGCGCCAGCGAACGACAAGCCCGCGCCGAGGCCTGGTCTCGGCGCAAGAGCCGCGAGCTGCTCTACCTGGGCGAGGGCGTCTCCAGCGGGCTCTCCGAGGGGCAGGGCGACCCCGAGCGCCTCCGCCAGCGGGGCCTCCCGGTGTTCACCGACGCCGCCGACCTCGCCCGGCAGATGGGGCTATCCCTCGGCGAGCTGCGCTTCCTCGCGTTCCACCGCAAGGTCTCGAAGATCCACCACTATGCCCGCTTCTCCATGCCCAAGAAGAGCGGCGGCGAGCGGATCATCTCCGCCCCCATGCCCCGCCTCAAGAAGGCCCAGCGCTGGATCCTCGACAACCTCCTCACCAGGGTCCCGGTCCACGACGCCGCCCACGGCTTCCGCGACGGGCGCTCCATCGTCACCAACGCCACCCCGCACCTCCGCTCCGCGGTCGTCGTCAACCTCGACCTCCAGGACTTCTTCCCCTCCGTCAGCTACCAGCGGGTCCGGGGTCTCTTCCGCTCCCTCGGCTACGCCGACTCCATCGCCACGCCCCTCGCCCTCCTCTGCACCGAGGCCGAGGTCGACGCCTTCGACCTGGATGGCGAGCGTTATTTCGTCGCCTCCGGCCCGCGGAAGCTCCCCCAGGGGGCGCCCACCAGCCCTGCCCTCACCAACATCCTCTGCAGCCGCCTCGACCGCCGCCTCCGCAGGATCGCCGACCGCTCCGGGTTTGTTTACACCCGCTACGCCGACGACCTCACCTTCTCCGCCCAGGGTTTTTCCCCCACCGACGGCGCCCCTCGCCAGGCCCCCGACGTCGGCCCGCTGCTCCGCCGCGTCCACTTCGTCGTCGAGGCGGAGGGCTTCCGGGTCCACCCGGAGAAGACCCGCGTGCTCCGCCGCTCCCGGCGCCAGGAGGTGACCGGCATCGTCGTCAACCAGCAGCTCAGCGTCGACCGGGAGACCCTCCGGAAGTTCCGTGCGCTCCTCTTCCAGATCGAGAAGGACGGACCCGAGGGCAAGCGCTGGGGCGGCTGGATGGACTGGGGACAGGTTTACCGGCTGGCGCAGCAAGAACTGGACCGACTGGGCATCCCCATTTCTGCCCGCGCCAAAATTACCGACCTGAGCATTGCCGAACGGCAACTGGTGGAAATTGCCAAAGCGCTTTCCTATCAGGCGCGCCT
>CAZSDX010000629.1:0-4062 GCA_964605685.1 uncultured Polyangiaceae bacterium | reverse complement strand
GTGGATGGCGGACCAGGAGCCGAGGCGGATGTAGGGGGCCTGGCGGTCGATCTGGACGCCGGTGAAGTCGCTGTAGAGGTAGACGTCGTAGTTGTTGCTGGGCTGTGCGGTGAGGGTGGGGGTGAAGGGCAGCGTGTTGGAGATATCCGTAGCGTCCGCCGAGTCATGAACCCGGATGAAGGGGGCCGCGTGAGAGATGGACCAGATCCGGTTGTTGAAGTCGACGGACACGCCGTGGGGGTTGGGGCCGGTGGACGCGTAGCTGAGCACGGCTCCGTTGGCGGGGTTGATCTTGTAGAGCTGCCCGTTGCTGTAGCCTGAAGCCCAGAGGAATCCGTCGTAGTCGAGGGTGACCGCGGTGATCTGGGGTCCAGGTTGAGAGAATGCCTGGCACTGAGGGTTGGCGGCGCTGTAATCGACCCGGTAGAGGTTGGTTCCGGAGAAGTAGCCACCAAGATAAGCGACCTGTCCGCCAGGATCGGCCACCACGCCATACGTGCCAGGGCAGGGAGCAGCCTGGACCTGGAGCGTATCGATATGGATACGTACCGTGAGACCTCCCGAGCAGGAGAGGAAGACGTAGTCCCCGCCGGTGGCCATCGAATAAGGACTGCAAGCAGCGCCCGGGGTTCCCGCGAGGTTGATGGTGGCCTCGAGGGCGACGGGCTCGTTGGGGTTGAAGCGGAAGACCTGGCGACCGTTGTGGGTGGATGCCCAGATCTTCCCCTTCTTGTCCACCGCCACGCCGCGAGGCAGGTGGTTGATGCCGCCCAGCGGGATGGTGGCCAGGATGCACTCGTCGTTCTGGCCGAAGTACTCCGCCGGGTCCTGGGGGTTGACGATGCCGTCGCCGTTGGCGTCGCTCGACGTGTCGATGATGCCGTTGCCGTTGCGGTCGATGCAGTGGTCGATCGTCCCCGAGAACTTCGCCAGCGTCCCCTGCTGCCCGAAGGCGCGGTTGATGATCCAGACGTCGCCGTTGGTGTCGGTGGTCACGCGCCCGGGGCAGTTCCCCGTGTTGGAGAAGTTGCAGTACTGGGTCGCCGGGGGCACCCCCGTCGGCTTGCCGTTGATCTGCTGGATGACCGCGTCGAAGCGGGCGAACTGGCGCCCGGTGTTGGAGTCGATGCCCACGATCCAGCCTATCCGGTAGTTATCGGCCCAGACGCGGGCGAGCTTGGAGACGCGGGTGCGGCCGAGGACGAGCTGATCCGGGGTGTTGTCCCAGCAGTCCAGCTTCGGCGCGGGCCCGTGGCACACGTTGCTCCCAGAACCCCCGTCGAAATCCGCGTTCGTCGTGTACACCTTCTTCTGGGCGAGAGCCTCCCGCGGGAGGAAGGCGAGGATGGCAAGGAGACCAAGCGAGGAGAGAGGGGAAGTGGTGAAGCGCATGGCGAGACTCCGGTTCACTTGCAGCGGGCGGCCCAGTTGGCGGCGTTGGCGACGAGGGCGGTGATGCTGGGGTTGGCCCAGCCGTTGTCGTTGTAGCTCCCGGCGTGGGCGATCTGGGCGACGCGGCCCTGCTTGGGCTCGTCCCGGATGGCCACCGGGTCGAGGGCTTCGGGGCTGCTGGCGATGCGCTTGTTCCCGTTGCCCAGCTTCACCAGACCCACGTTGGAGGTGGACGAGAACTTGAAGGAAGGCGGCAGCCCCTCCCAGATGGGATGGTTTCCGAAGGCCGGCTCGACCGTGTAGGTGACGAGGCCACCGAAGGAGACGGTGCGCTCGATGAGGACGAAGTCCTTGAGGATCTTCCAGCGCCCGCTCGCCACGTGCTGAGACGCCCACTCGGTGAAGACGACCCCGTTGCTGGCGTTGACGAAGTCGGCGATGGCCTGCTGTCCCTCGGCGGGCATATCGGTGATGGCAGCGTTCTGGGCCGGGTTGACGGTCGGCCCGCCGGACAGGACGACCACCGCGCCGTAGTTCGCAGGGCTGGGCACGCCCTTGTAGTTCCAGGACGGGATGTCGACGCCGTTGTCCTTGGCGACATCGACCTGGAGGCCGCGCGCCTGCATGGCTGCGATCAAGGGGGCCGCGCCCGTAGGGCTGTCGTCGACCAGCAGCAGGATCTTCGGGATGCAGATGCACTGTCCGCCGTCGCAGAGCCCCGAGCCGCAAATGACACCGCAGCCGCCGCAGTTCTCCGGATCGGCCCCGGTGGGGCGCTCGCACCCGTTCGCGTCGTTGCCGTCGCAGTTGTCGAACCCGGGCTCGCAGGAGGCGACCCCGCAGGAGCCGCCGTCGCACTTCCCCACGGCGTTCGGTGGGTCGGGGCACGGGTTGTCGCAGAAACCACAGTGCTGCTTGCTCTTGGTGACGTCCGTCTCGCAGCCAGTCTCCAGGGCCTGATCGCAGTCGTAGAAGTTATCCTTGCAGGTGCCCACCGCGCAGGTTCCCGCCGCGCACTTCACCGTGCCGTTCGCCACCGGCGGACAGACGACGTTGCAGTCCCCGCAGTTGTTGACGTCGGAGAAGATGTCGGTCTCGCAGCCGTTCTCCTCCCCGCCGGTGCAGTGCTTCTTCCCCGGGTCACAGGCGCCGATGCCGCAGACGAACAGCTCGCACTTGGGCGTACCGTTGAGCACCGCGGGGCAGGCGTTCCCGCAGACACCGCAGTTGTTGATATCGTTGGAGAGGTTGACCTCGCAGCCGAGCAGATCGGGATCACAGTCCGCGTACCCGGGGTTGCAGGTGCCGGTGCCGCAGAACCCATCGATGCACTGGGCGTCGCTGTTGGTCTGGGCGCTGCACTTCTGACCGCAGGCTCCGCAGTGGTTCACGTCGACCGCCAGGTCCGTCTCGCAGCCGTTCCCCGTGCTCCCGTCGCAGTTGTCGAACCCGACGTCGCACGAGCCGATGGAGCAGATCCCGTCCTTGCACGCCGCCACCCCGTTCATCACCGGATCGCAGACGTTCCCGCAAGTCCCGCAGTTGTCGAGATCCTTGCCCAGCTCGACCTCGCAGCCATTCTCTGGATTCCCGTCGCAGTCCGCAAATCCGGGCTCGCAGGAGAACCCCTCGCACTTGCCGAGCTGGCAAGTTGCCTTTGCGTTGGCCACCTTCGGACAGGCCACCCCGCAGGCGCCGCAGTTCTCCGGGTCCGTCGCGCTCGCGATCTCGCAGCCGTTCTCCGCCTCCTTGTCGCAGTCGAGGAACCCGGCCTTGCAGGACTCGATCTTGCACTTGCCGGCCTCGCACAGGTTCCCCTGCGCGTTCGCCAGCAGGCACACCTTGCCGCAGCTCCCGCAGTTCTTCGCGTCCGTCGCCAGCGTCGTCTCGCACCCGTCGATCGGGATCGCGTTGCAGTCCGCCTTCCCCGCGTCGCACCCCTTGCACGTCCCCCCCTGGCAGAGCGCCTCCTGGGTCTCCGCGCCGGGGCATTTGGCCCCGCACTTCCCGCAGTGCAAGACGTCGTTTTTCACGTCGATGCACTCGCCATCGCAACACAAAAACCCCTTGCACTCGCCGTCGGTCTTGCACGAATCCGGCAGCCCGGTCGAGGAAGACCCCCCCGTGAGGATCCCGCCGGTCCCGGCGGAGCCCCCCGGACCACCCCCCGCAGCCCCACCGGCTCCGCCGCTTCCGCCGCTGGGGATGGGCGTTTCTGCCCCATCCCCGTCGCCGCCACAGGCCGCCACGCCCCCCAGCGCCACCCCAAGGAAAGCTGCCAGCCAGAAAGCTCGATTCATCCCGCTCATTCTATCGCCTCGCCTCTTTCAACGATCCCACCGGAGACCACGACGGCGCCTGCTGCTCGCCACCAGCCCGAGGATCAGCAGACCACTCGCTGCCCACCTGTTCTCTCCCGATGTCCCCGGAACCTGGCAGCCACAGCCACCTTCGTCCTTGGACTCCTCCCCTCCCCCGGGGGCTGCGGGCGCGCCGTTCCCGCCGGCCCCCGCCGCTCCGGCTCCCGCTCCCGTGCCTCCGGTCGATGTGCCTCCGGTCGACGTGCCTCCGGTCGACGTGCCTCCGGCGCTCGTCCCGCCCGCACTCGTCCCGCCCGCACTCGTCCCGCCCGCACTCGTCCCGCCCGCACTCGGCCCCCCCGTTCCCTGC
>CAZSDX010000628.1:0-4066 GCA_964605685.1 uncultured Polyangiaceae bacterium | reverse complement strand
CGGCCGGCGCGCCAGCGGCCCCCGCCGTGCCCGCCGCCGCCCCTGACGAGAGGCCGATCGGTGTCTTCCCCTTGCCGATCACCAGCGGCGTCCGGATGATCGGCGCCGGGGGGCGCCCGTTCTGCGCGAGGCTGACCTCCACGCCGAGAAGCGCGGCAGAGACCGCCAGCAAACCGGAGAGCTTGGAACGCGAGAGCGCCATCGAACCTCGGATCATCCTTCCATCAACCGTTGCGTCGCCGGGTGGGGGGGTCCTCCTTGGGGGCCCCCGAGCGGGACGGGCCGTCGGAGCTAGCAGGCTTCGGCGCTGGCGTCGCGGGCTTCGTGATCCCGTCCGGCTCCGGGAGCGCCCGGGAGACCGCCAGCACCGACCCCAGCGTCACCGACCCCACCCACAGGGCCGACGCCCCCAGCAGGATCGCCGTCAGCTTCATCGTCTTCCGGAACAGGTTGCCTTCTTCCATGGTGCTCTCCAGGCCCTTCACTTGATGTGGAAATCGAGGGTCGTCGGCTGGCCTCGCCGGTTCACCTGCACCGTCAGCTTGTCCGCGCTCCGGAGCCGCGCGTAGGCCTCCAGCGCCTTCTCCGGGCTGGCCACGTCGAAGCCGTTGATCCGCTCCAGGCGGTCTCCGTTCTCGATGCCGATCAGCCCCAGCAGCGAGTCCTGGCGCACGCCGAACAGCCGGATCCCCACGGTCTTGCCGTTCTCCGTCTCCGGCACGATCCGCGCCGACCTCATGAGCAGTTGCTGGTTCTCCAGGATCTTGTCGATCGCCGACCGATCCACGTTGTACTCCGTCGCGCTCACCTTCTGGATCGACTTCTTGATGTCCTCCGGCACCGCCGCGGGCGTCCCGGGGGGAGGAGGCGGTGGCGCCGGCGTGGGCGCCGACTTCGCCGCCGGTGCCCCCTTGGCGCTCGCCTCCGGGTTCGCCATCGGGAACATCTCGATCTGGCAGAACGCGCTCGGCCCGATCAGCCACACCCGATCCCACCGGATGAACCACACCTGCTTGTCCGCGTAGTCGGACCCCTGCCTCACCATCTTCGTCGTGCTCCCGTCGAACAGCAGCGCGAAGGACCACGCCGCGTCGCTCGACACCGCCGTCGTCACGATCTTGTGGTTCCCCTCGCAGGACGGCGCCCCGTAGGGATCCTCCGTCGCCGGCAGCGGCGGCGCGTCCGGCTCCGCCGCTGTGGTCGACACCGCCGGTGGCGGGTTCAGGTTCCCCACCGTCGAGTCAAACGGGTTCCGCTCGATGATCTTCGCCGCCGAGGTCTGGTGGTGGTTCGACGCCGCCGCCGCCCCCGCCTTCAGCGGCACAGGCCCTCCCGCCAGCAGCCCCTTGTCGTCCACCGCCAGCGCCGTCCCCACGATCTGCGTGATCCCGGACGCCTGAAAATAGGCAGCCACCGCCACCAGCGCCAGGATCACCACCGGGAAGTACCGCTTGAGGATCACGTCGAACGCCATGATGCCCTCGCTCTAGCTGCAACAGGCGTGCCGCCGCAACCCGGGCCCACCCGGGCCCCTCCGTATCCCCCCGACCTCGCCAAGCTGGCGCGGCTCCTCCCCCTCACCCGGAGCTTTTTGACAACTTGTCAGTCGCTCCCGCGCCGTCCGCCGCCGCCAGGGTCTCGTGGAGCATGCGGCGCCCCAGCCGCGCCAGCACGATCCCCGCCGCCACCGTGAACACCACCGCCAGCGCCGGGATCGCCCACCGCAGCGGCCCCCCCACCGAGGTCTCCCCCGCCACCAGCTCCGTCGCGCTCTTCACCAGCGACCCCACGTACACCTGGAGCGCCGTCACCGGCAGCAGCCCCAGGAACGTCCCCAGCGCGAAATGCCTCGGAGCCACCGCCGTCGATGCCATCAGGTAGTGAAGGAAATTTTGCGGCACCATCGGCGTCACCCGCAGCAACGTCGTCACCTTCAGCCCCTCCAGCGTCGTCGCCCGCTGCACCGCCTTCCAGTACGGCCCCTGCACGAAGCTCGGCGCAAACCCCCGGGAGAACAGCAGCCTCCCCGCCCCGACCCCGCACGCCCCCGCCACCACCACCCCCGGCACCGCCAGCGCCACCCCCCCGGGAAACCCGTACACGTACCCCGCCACCCCCGCCATCAACCAGACCGGAAAAACCAGCACCCCGGCCGCCGCCTCCAGCCCGAAGAACAGCAGCCCTCCGGCCACCCCGCCCTCCCTCATGAACTCCATCCCCGCCACCAGCGCCTTCCTCACCGCCTCGCTCCTCAGCAGCACGAACGGCAGCACCACCCCCACCGCCACCAGCAACCTCAGCGGCCTCTTCATGATGTGCTTCGTGGCATCCCGCGCCCTCGCTCCTGGTTCTTGGCCATTTCCCTCTCGCTCCTTAGCTTGCTCGGACACCATGGCAAGCCGCAAGGGCGCCCCCACCCCCAAGGGTCAAAAGCCCGAGGCGAAGCCGCCCGGGGCCCAGCCTCCCCCGATCGCTTCCGCGCCTCCCCGGCCGCTTCCCCCCTACCGTAGCGGCGAGCCCGATCTCGACGCCGTGTTGCTCCCGCTCCTCGCCCGCTCCGAGCCGGGTCGCGAGCGACCTCTCGACCTGGAGCATGCCCGCTCCCGCCTGCTGCTGGCCAGCAAGCCTGGCGATGCGGTCCACCTGATCGCGCTCCTGTCGCCGGAGGCCCTGGACCTCGGCAGCCCTCCGGAGCCGCCTCGACCCTCCGCTCCTCGCAGCCAGGAGCAGCGCGCCGCCCAGGCTCGCCTCGACCATGCCCGCTCCGACCGCCTCGACTACCTGGGCCTGCTCTTCGCGGCGGCCTGCCTCCACGACCAGGCCCACCGGAGGCTCGCGGAGATCCTCCGGGGGCCTCACCCGGCCCTCCTCAAGGAGCGGCTTGTCCTCCAGCTCCTGGCCACCGGCACCCCCCTGGCACCCGCGATCATCGAGGCGCTCCGGGAGCTCCTCCGCAGCGCCCCTGCTGCTCCTTCCGCCGAGGAGCGCAACCTGCTCAGCAGCGCGGCGCGCGCGCTCCAGGTCCACCTGGGCGCCCTGGCGCTGGAAGCGCTACGCCCTCACCTCACGGCGGAGGCCCTCCAGGCGCCTGGCGGTGTCCTCCGGGCCCAGATGATCCTGACGGACCTGGACCCGGAGCGCCTCGACGCCTCCTGGCGTCCGATGCTGAGGGAGCTCCTCGGGAACCCCGCGCTGGCGTCCTTTGCCTGCGACCTGCTCGCGGGGCTGCCGCCTGACCCAGGGGACGCGGTTCTCGCCGCCGCCGCCCTGGAGGCCCAGCTTGACCGGGGAGATCCTCCCGATGGTTACCTGATCTGGTTGCTGGCCAGGGCTCCCCACAAGGAAGCTGCGTCCACGCTCCTCCGCCTGCTGGACGCGGAGATCGACCCGGACTGGCAGACCATCCTGGACGGCCTGGAGCGCCTGGCGGACGCCTCTGCCGCCGAGCCGTTGCTCCGCTGGATCGAGCGCCACCGCAAGCGCACCGGGCGCCCCGGCTCCTGGGACGGCTACGACACGGCTCGCCGCCTCGCCCGTCGCCTCGCCCCCAGGCCCGCCGCCGGGTAACTCGACCTCCGAGCCCCGCGCCAGCAGCAGGTAGGGCTCCCGGCGGGTCTCTCCGGTGGACGCGCGGGTGATCCGCAGCCCCCGGGGGCCCCCGAAGATCAGCAGTGCCTCCCCGTCGCTGGAGTCCTCGACCAGCGCCGCCCGGGGCTCCTCCGCCAGCCCCTCGATGGTCCACCAGGAGAGCCCCTGCCCCCGGTCGAAGCGGGCCCGCCGCACGGACCTCGGGGGCGTCACTGCCTTGAACCGGAGCTGCACCGCCTCGTCGATCCCGTCGCCCTCGTCCACCTCGACCTCGATGAAATCGCTCATGGTTCGCGAGGGGTACACCATCCCACTTTCCCCGGCAGGAGCGATTTCGTTTCCGGGACTCTCCTGACCCACGATGCCGCTATACTTCCCGGATGACTTACCTGATCCGGCGATCTCTCTGGGTGTTTGTCCCCGCTCTCTTCCTCGCCTGCGGGGGGGATAGCTTCGAGCTGGCCGAGGCGCCCGCCGC
>CAZSDX010000627.1:2841-4076 GCA_964605685.1 uncultured Polyangiaceae bacterium | reverse complement strand
CCCCCGACCGAGACCACCGCAGGAGCCACCGAACCCGAGGAGGACCCCCAGGATTTCTACGACGGCCCCCCGCCACCGGTGGTCCCAGCCCTCAAGAAGGGGATCCGGGGCGCCATGAAGCAGCGCCAGCGGTGAACGCATGAGCGCCCGCGCCAGGTTCCTCGATCTGCTGGTATCCCTCAGCTACGAGCGCCGCCGCGTCACCCTCGCCTCCGGCCGGGAGAGTGACTTCTTCATCGACTGCAAGCAGACCATCCTCACCGCCGAGGGGCACGTGCTCGCCGGCGAGCTGCTCCTCCTAGAGCTCCTCCCCCGCTTTGGTCCCTGCGAGGCGGTCGCGGGGGTCGAGCTGGGAGGTTGCCCGCTGGCCAGCGCCGTCTCGCTCACCAGCTACCTGCGAGCCGGCGACACGAGGCACCCCCCGCTCCCGGCGCTCTACGTCCGGAAAAAAGCGAAAGACCACGGTACCCGCCGGATGGTGGAGGGCACCCGCTCCCTCCGGCCCGGGGCGCCGGTGGTGCTCCTGGAGGACGTGATCACCACCGGGGGTTCCTCCCTGGCGGCGGTCGACTCGCTCCGGGAAGCCGGAGCCCAGGTCCTCGGCATCGCCGCGCTGGTGGACCGGGATGAAGGAGGCCGGGAGGCCGTCGAGGCAGCGGGGCTCCGTATGGAAAGCCTCTACACGCGCCACGACTTCGAGCGGCGCGGCGGCTGAGGGCCCCTCCCCAGGCGCCGGGGCGCTCACTCGCAGGTGAGGCGCTTGATCTCTTCCTTGATGAGGGTCTCGGCCAGCACGGGGACGACCTCCCAGACGACGCGCTCGACGACCTCCCGGGAGAGGGCGAGCACCGCGTCGGCCTGGGCGGGGGTAAGGCCGAGGCCCGCCAGCTTCTCGCCGAGCTGACCGTCGACCGCGGCAGCGATGGGCGAAGGAGCTGCAGCCGGAGGAGCCGGAGTGGGTTCTTGTTTGACCTGGGCCGGGATGGCGGGCTGGGTGATCTTCTCGGCCTGGGCCTGGGCGACGGCAGCAGCGCCGCCGAGTCCGGTAGCGGTACGGGTGCGGTTGTCGGTCTGGGTGCCGAAGGTGGGGGTGGTCTTGGTGGTTGAGCTGGTCTGAGGGTTGGTGGTGGAGCGGGAGCCGAAGGTCTGGGTCTGGGGGGGGGCCTGGCGAGGGGGAGCGGCGGGGTTGTTCCCTGCGGCGGTGCCGGGGATGGTGCCGCCGCCTGGCTTGAGCG
>CAZSDX010000627.1:0-2822 GCA_964605685.1 uncultured Polyangiaceae bacterium | reverse complement strand
GGGGAGGGGGGGGGGGAGGCTCGGGCTTGGGGGCGGCGCTCTTGGCCTGGAGGACGCGCTTGACCTTGTCGATGAGCTGCTGGGTATCGAAGGGTTTGTCGGCGAACTCGTCGGCGCCGGCGGCGGTCCCCTTGGCGGCGTCGTAGGGGCCTTGCTTGGAAGAGAGGATGAGGACGGGGACGCCAGGCAGCTCGGCCTTGAGCGTCTTGCAGAGGGCGTAACCGTCTTGCCCGGGGAGGGTCACGTCAAGGAGGATGAGCGCAGGTTTTTCGCTGCGGGCCTTCTTGAGCGCAGCATCCGGGCTGTCGGCGGTGACGACGCGGAACTCCTCGCTACTGAACGTGATCTCGAGCACTTTGCGCATCGTGACGCTGTCATCAACAGCGAGCAGGGTCGTGGACACCGATGGGCCTCCTGGTCAGCGAAAATGAGGGCGCTGCGGGGGCTCATGTTCGCGTGGCACGCGCAGCCATGTCAACCTTTCGGCGGGGCGAGCCCGAGGTTTCGTCGGAGCCGGTCGCCGGGAGGGTCGAGATCGGGGACGAAGGGGGCACCGGTGATGGTCTCCAGGGCCTCGATGTAGAGGGCCGAGGCCTCGACCCGGATCTCGTCGGGGATCTCGGGGATGGGCCCGTCCCCCTGGAAGCCCTGCCCCGCCAGGAAGCGACGCACGAACTCTTTGTCGAAGCTCCGGGGCTCGGCGCCGCGGGCCATCTGGATCTCGTAGCTGGCCTCGAACCAGAAGCGTGAGGAGTCCGGGGTGTGGATCTCGTCGATGAGGATGATCTCGCCCCCCGGCAGGCGGCCAAACTCGTACTTGGTGTCGACGAGGATCAGCCCCTGCCGGGCGCAGTGGCGCTGGCCGAAGGCGAAGAGGGCGGTGGCCTTGGCGGCGGCGTCGTCGAAGTCCCTGGCGGAGAGCAGCCCCCGGTCGAGGATCTCCTGGCGGGAGACGGACTCGTCGTGGCCGCCCTTGGCCGCCTTGGTCGAGGGGGTGAGGATGGGCTCCGGCAGCGGGTCGTTCTTCCTGAGGCCGTCGGGGAGGCGGTGGCCACAGAAGGAGCGGGCGCCCTGGGCGTAGTGGTGCCAGATGCTGGTGGAGGTGACCCCGGTGAGGTAGGAGCGCATCACGAACTCCACCGGGAGCGGCTCACACTCGACAGCGATCATGGCGTTGGGGTCCGGCACCGAGAGCAGGTGGTTGGGGACGATCTCCCGGGTGGCTTCCATCCAGAACGAGGTGGCGCGGTTGAGCACCTGACCCTTGAGCGGGAGCGTCCCCAGCACTCGGTCGAAGGCGCTGATCCGGTCGGTGACGATCAGGGTACGCTTGCCCTCGCGGGTGTAACAGTCCCGAACCTTGCCCTCGTATTTCTCCCCCAGCTCGGGCAGGTCGGTGGTCAGCAGCGGGTGAGGCAGGGCCTGGCGCAGCCAGGCCCGCAGCGTCGCGATGTCCGTCGGCACGGCGCGCACCCTAGCACGACCCCGGAAGCAGGTGGCCGCCGCCGCGACCCGTGGTATCCATCCCTCCCTTGACGACGGTCTTTGGCTCTCCCCGCAAGCTCCCCAAGCCCCGCGACCTCCCTGGCCGCGTGGTGGTCCTCGACATCGCCTTCGCCTCCGAGGCCGGCGGCCAGGACAGCTTCCAGAAGATCACCCTCGCCTTCCTCCAGGCCCTCGGCCCGCGCCTCGCCGCCTGGGTCGACCACCACGACAGCACCGAGCACGCTCGCTTCCGCGATGACCCTCGCTTCGTGCTCCACACCAAGGCCGAGCACGGCGCCTGCCCCGAGATCATCACCCCCGCCATCGTCGACCGCGTCGGCCCCTGGGACACCATCGTCTGCCACAACGACTTCGACGGCGCCGTCAGCGCGGCCAAGTGGCGCCTCGGCGGCGTCGAGCCCTACCCGGGCGCCGACGCCGACGCCCGCGCCGTCGACACGCGCATCGGCAAGCCAGGGCCCATCGGGGAGCGCTTCGACCGCGCCATCCGGGCGCGCCCCCGCGACCTCGGGCTGATGGGCCTCATCGTCCGCCACCTCGGCGAGCGCCTCGCCGACGCCTCCCTCTGGGGGCCCATCGACGCCGCCGCCCGCGAGTTGGACGCCATCGAGGCCAGCACCCGGAGGATCGCCGAGCGCTACGCCCGCCTCCCCCCTGGCGTCGCCCTCGTCGACGCCTCCGACCTCGGACCTTACGACAAGACCCTGCTTCTGCTCCTCGGCCAGGAGCGCGAACCCGTCTCCGTCGTCCTCGACCGGCAGAGCGTCACCCTCGCCGCCGCCTTCGACAGCGGCATCAACTTCCTCTCCCTCCTCGGCCTCTCCGGCGGCATGCCCACCCGCGTCTCCGTCGACCGCTCCACGCTCCCCGCCGTCTGGAAGGCCCTCGGCGTCGACCCCGCCGAGGCGACCCGCGCCCTGGCCCGCTGAACCCTGGGACTCCCTGAGGTCACCGAGGTTCCTCGCCTCGCGCCTTCCCCCCCAGCGCCACCCAGAGCCCCGCGGTGAACACCACGCCCCCGACGCCGATCACCCACGACGGCAACGCTCCTGCCCCCATCAGCGCCCCGGCCCACCCGGGCCGGGTGTAGAGCAGCGCCACCGCCAGCCCGTTGTGCAGGCCGTGGAACACCATCGACGGCGCCAGCGACCCGGAGCGCCACCGCAGGAGCCCCATCACTCCCCCCAGAAAAAACGTCGGCAGCAGCCGGTACACCGAGCCGTGCGCCAGTCCGAAGAGGAGCGACGACAGCACCACCGCCCCCCCCCCCCCCGGCCCCCCCGCCCCCCCCCCCAACCCCCCCCCCGCAACGCGCC
>CAZSDX010000626.1:0-4081 GCA_964605685.1 uncultured Polyangiaceae bacterium | reverse complement strand
CTGGAGCTGGAGCGGGCGCGGCTGGCGTTCTACGGGCGCCCGGCGGAGGAGCGGGAGATCCTGCTGGTGGCGCACCGGGAGCGGCAGCAGAAGGCGGCGGCGCGGGCGAGCAAGGAGTCGGAGCAGGAGCGGCGGATCCGGGAGGCAGAGGAGGCGAGGCAGCGGGCGCTGGCCGCGGCGGCCCACGCGCGCTCGGAGGCGGAGCGGCTGGTGTCGGAGGAGCTGGCGAGGCTGCTGGGGCTGGAGAACACGCTGGCGTCGCTGAGGCAGGGCTTCGCGGAGGAAGAGCGGGCGATCCAGGAGCGGAGGGATGCGCTGCTGGGGTGGCAGCGGCGGGCGAGGGAGGCAAGAACGCAGGGGGCCGTGGGCGCGGACCCGATGTACGAGGAGCTGCGGGGGGCGCTGCGCAGGACGCAGGGGCAGATGCGGGAGGCCCTGGACGGGCTCTCGTCAGGGAAATCGAGGGTGCCAGGGGTCGGAGGGAACCCGCTCCGGAACCTGAGGGTCGAGGTCGACACCGGCAAGGCGCAGGAGCAGCGGCTCCGGGTGGAGGCGCTGGCGGCGAGCCTGAGGGAACAGGAGCAGCGGCTGCGGGGAGAGCAGGCGGCGGCGCTGCTGGAGGAGCTGAACACGCTCAACCAGGAGCGGCTGGGGCTGCTGCCTGCGCTCTCGCCGGGGCTACGGTCGGCGGTGACGGGGTTCTCGGAGCAGGGGTGGGAGCAGGCGCGGGCCGAGGCGAGCCACCTGGCGCTGATCGCCCGCTACCACCAGCATGCGGCCGCCGGGTGGCTGGTGCGCCTGCAGAGCCAGGAGAGCTCGCTCGGGGAGGCCGCGGGGCGAGCGCTGCTGGTGCTGGTTCCGTGGATGATGTTGCTGCTGGTGTACTCCTGGTGGCGCCGGAGCGGCAGCAAGATCCTGGAGGAGATCGAGGCGAGGATCCTGGAGGAAAACCGGGCACGGAAGGCCCACGGGGGCTTCGGGGTCCAGGGGGTCCGGCTGCTGAAGGCGGCGCAGACGCCGCTGGAGCT
Source organism: uncultured Polyangiaceae bacterium (assembly GCA_964605685.1). Lineage (GTDB taxonomy): Bacteria > Myxococcota_A > Polyangia > Polyangiales > Polyangiaceae > JANWXX01. The sequence goes on along the minus strand of CAZSDX010000626.1, from coordinate 3,053 downwards.
GTTGCTGCTGTTCTGGGCGATGATGTGGCTGCTGCCGAAGGGGGCGAAGGATCTCCTCGAGGTGCAGCTCCTGTCGGTGAGCGTCGGGTGGATCCTGGCGAGCGCCCTGGTGGTCAACGTGACCAACGCGCTGTTCTCCGCCCTGGGGACGCAGGGCCGGGGGGCGCAGGCCGGGGATCTGAGGCTGCGGTCGCTGTGGCTGGTGCGGCGGGTGGTGGTGGCCTTCGCCCTGGTGCTGGTGCTCAGCTCGCGGCTGGTGGGGGAGGGGACGATCTACCGCTGGGTCCTTCTGGCCTTCTGGGCGGCGGTCTTCCCGCTGTTTCTGGTGCTGCTTCGGTGGTGGCGCGAGGAGCTGTTCGCGCGCATCGAACACGAGCGAAAGAAGGGGGCGCTGCACCGGTGGATCCTGGCGAACCGGCGCGGGTGGGCGAGCTTCCCTGCGGCGCTTCTGGCGGTGAGCTACGTGCTGGTGACCATCGCGCTACGGCTGGCGAGGCTGTGGCTCAACGGCTTCAACCTGGCGCGCCGGGCCCATGCTTACCTGTTCCGGCGGGAGCTGGACAAGCTGGAGCGGGAGCGCTCCATCGCCCGCCTCGCTCCCCTGGCGGGGGAGATCGCGGCGTCCCTCGGCCCCGAGGCGCGCTCGGAGCGCTGGATCGAGGGGAGCTGGGACGCCTCGCTGGAGCGGCTCTCGCGCAGGCTCCGGGAGCGGCGCGGCGGCGTGGTGGCGCTGGTCGGCGCCCGGGGCATGGGGAAGACCGAGGCGCTGCGGAGGCTCCAGGAGGCGTCTCCGGAGGCGCTGCTCGTCCCCTGCGAGGGCCTCGATCTCCCGGGCATGCAGGCGGACCTGGCGGGGCGGCTCGGGCTCCCGGTCGACGCGCACCTGCAGGCGATCGGCGCCGCGCTGGACCGGGAGGAGGAGCCCCGCCACCTGCTCCTGGACGACGCTCAGGCGTTCATCCAGACGGTGATGGGGGGGCTCCGGGGGTTCGACCGCCTGGTGGGGACGGCGCGGGGGCACAGCAGGCGAGCGGTGTGGGTGCTGGCGGTGGATGAGATCGTGTGGACGTTCCTGTCCAGGGCGCGCAGCATCTACCCCCTGTTCGACGAGGTGATCTTCCTGGACCCATGGCGCGAGGAGCAGATCGCGGCGCTGCTGACCGAGCGGTCGGCCCAGGCCGGGCTGTCGCCTAGCTTCGAGGGCCTGCTGGAGCAGCTCCCCCCCGGGTCCGACGAGCAGGACCGGCAGGACGCGCTCCAGGAGCGCAAGGACGGGTACTTCCGCCTGGTGTGGGATCACGCCGGGGGCAACCCCGGGGTGGCGCTCCAGGTCTGGCGCTGCTCGCTGGCGCAGGACGAGGCCGGGACGCCGGTCGTCCGGGTGCTCCAGGTCCCCGACGTGGCCGAGCTGGAGCGGCTGCCCGACGCGGTGCTGTTCGTGCTCCGGGCGATCCTCCAGCTTGCCCCGGCGTACCCGGCGCAGATCGACGAGGCGACGCGCCTCGGTGGTAACGGGCTCCACGATGCGCTCCGCTACGGCCTGGCGCGGGGGTACCTGGCGGAAGACGGCGGGAGGTTCCGGGTCACCTGGGCGTGGTACCAGCCGATCATGCAGCTCCTTCAGAGGCGCCAGCTCCTGGTGAGGCGATGAGGCGGGCGGCGGGTGGGCGGTGGTGGCGCGTCGCGGCGGCGCTCGCGCTGTGGTCGTCGTCGGCGTGGGCCCAGGACATGCCGGACGTCAGCAAGATCGCCGGCTTCATCCGCTGGTATGGGCTGCTTCTGTCGGTGTTCGTGGTGCTGGGATCGATGGTGGTCCTGCGCATCATCGAGGACCTGGGAGCGAGGCTGAGCGAGCGGTTCACCAACCGGCGGCCCACGATCCAGAAGGTCGAGTCGGCACTCCGCTTCGGGATCTACATCGTCACCGTCTCCATCTGCGTCGGCTTCAGCGTCCGGCTCGATCCAGCGGCGCTCACGGTGCTCGGCGGCGCCCTGGCCTTCGCGGTCGGCTTCGCCATGCGCGACCTGGTGGCCGCCTTCATCGCCGGCATCACCATCATGTTCGACCGACCCTTCCAGGTGGGCGACCGGGTGACCTACGCAGGCCAGTACGGCGACATCATCAAGATCGGCCTGCGCAGCGTCCAGATGAACACGCTCGATCACAACATCATCACCATCCCCAACAACAAGGTGCTCACGGACGTCACCTCCAGCAGCAACTACGGGGCCCTGGAGATGCAGGTCGCCATGGACTTCCACGTCGGCATCGACCAGGACGCGCGCCTCGCCGCGGAGATCGTCCAGGAGGCCTGCCTGACCAGCCCCTACGTCTTCCTCGGCAGGCCGGTGGTGATCGAGGTCAAGCAGACCTTCTTCGGCAACTACATCGCGCTGCTCATCAAGGCGCGCCCCTACGTCTTCGACTGCAAGTACGAGAAGACCTTCGAGACCGACGTCCACCTCCGCGTCCTGGAGGCGTTCCGGCGCCACCACATCCTGCCGCCTCGCATGCTCCAGGCGCGCCCCGGCGACGCCGCACCGGACGCGCCTGCCGATGGCTCTCCCGTCGAGGCGAGCGTCAACCCCGACGCTGGCTGGATCGAGTGACTCCGGTGGCACCTGAAAAAATCCAAGGTCACGGGCATTTGTTGGTCTTGTTACCCGGCCTCCACGTCGCCGGTTCGCTGTCATGGGAACGGCACGCAAGAGTTTCTTTCTTGCAGCGAGCCTCGTGCACCTTGCGCTCGCACGCCGCGGCAACACACGAGGGCCAAGGGTGGCCCGACCGGGCGTGCACCAACGATCATGGCCTTCGAGGCGTTCGTCGCACGGGAGCAGTCCAGCCGCCATCGTCGGCGTTTGACGGTGTCGTCGCTGGCCTCGGCGGGGCTGCTGGGTGGGGCGCTGCTGGTGGCGGCGTCCTCGTCCCGGGGGGAGGCCTCGTCGAAGGCGCCCTCCGAGACCCTGGAGGAGGTGCTCGACGTGAAGCTCGTGGCGAAGCCGGAGCCTCCGCCGCCCGCCGCGCCGCCCGCGCCCGCCCCGGCGGCGCT
>CAZSDX010000625.1:0-4090 GCA_964605685.1 uncultured Polyangiaceae bacterium | reverse complement strand
GGAGGCCGGGAGCCGACCGGAGCCCTCCCAAAAAACGGCGAAAGTCGAGTCTGAGACAGAACGTATCAAGCCGCCGGAGCGTCCGCCCCTTGCGTGGGTGCCAGATGGAGCAGCCCCAGCAGTTGCGTGAAGTGTGCCTCTGGGAACCGGGTCTGCGCGGTCTGGATCGGTCCCCACACCAGTAGACTTCCTTCCCCTTGTCGCACGGGTACCACCTGCGACAGACGATGCCCCGGGCAGGCTTGCGCCGACCACATCTCGACCGTGTTCTTGATGGCGTCCAGGGTGAGTCGCAAATCCTGGTGGTTCACATCCAGCCACGCCGGGACACGCTGGGGGCAAAACCGTGTACGCAGCCGCTGGCCGTCCCAGTGCACCACCGCCAGGGTGACGCGCTCGTCGCCGGTGTAGCTCACCACCAAATGCAGCAGCTGATATTCGATGAAGATCGCTTCGGTCATGGCTCCTCCTCGGTGGCGGGCGGTGGTTCGGACTCCGTCTGCGCTGCGATAAATTCACTCCACAAGGCAGACGCCTTCTCTCTTCGTGCTCCCAGAAACCTGAACAGGTCAGATTTGTAGCCGGTGGGCGCGTCAAACCAACTCCGCTCCAGCTCATCAGGCCACCGAGCCAGCCAGTTCGAGAGCACCTCGTCGTCCAAGGCCTCCATCCGCTCCGTGACCTGTCGCGCAGCCTCCACGGCCAGAGATGGGCGGGCGTCCGAGGCGTCCCGGGCCAGCAGCGCGCCTTGCTCCAGGCGGGAGGCCTGCAGGTAGCGCGAGCAGAAGGCAAATTGCCCGGAGTGTTCCCGAAGAATGCGCCCCGTCAGCGAGGAGTCCGCCCAGGCAGGGACCGCGCGCTCCGGGAAGCGGATTATCTCGATCGCCGGCACAAGAAGCCCCACCCAGGCAGCCACCGAAGCCCCCGCCAGTTCCCGCAGCAGCGCCAGGTTGCCGTGGGGATGGCGGCCTGAAGGCTTGACAATCCAGCGACCCACAGGCCCGTCCGGGCCCTCCATCTGGCAGAGCAGAGGGCGGTGGCTTCCATGGGTGAGTTCCGCCTCTACCGCCGAGATGCTCAGCCCCTGCAAGGCGTTCCCCGGCTCGTGAAAGAGCCCCCGAAAGGAGAGCGAGAGCGGAGGAGCCTTGGCCAACCCCTTGGTCGTACCACAGAACACGGACAGCCGTGCCCCTGGCCCCGCGCTGGATGGCGAGGAAGCAGGGACAGGGGACCGCCCATCGGCGTCGCATAGCACCCACCCTCCAAGAACAGAAGGCCAGGGCGCGGCGTAGGTGTAGGATGAGGCGCGATGAAGATCGAAGTGGAGCGGGTCATCGAGGGGCAGAGCCCGGTGGAGGCGCTCTGGCCTTACGTGGCCAACACCGAGCGCACCAACCGCGCCGTGGGGATGGCCCCGGTCCAGTACCGCCCGACCAGCGGCGGCGCCGCCCGGTTCATCGGAGCGACCACCCTCGGCGGCTTCGACGTCGAGTACGACGAGCGCCCCGCCGAGTGGGAAGAGGAGCGCTACTTCCGCATCGACCGCCGCATGCACGCGGGCCCCGTCGCCGGCATCGACATGCGCTTCTTCTTCGAGCCGCGCCCCCCGGGGAGCACCGTCCGCCTCCACCTCGCCTTCGCGCCCAGGACCGCGCTGCTGGCGCCCATCCTCCGGCTCCGGGCGCGCCAGTCCATCGACCAGATCGTCCAGGAGATCGAGCGGATCGACCGGGCGCTGGCCCAGGGCAAGCGGCCCACCCTTTCGACCCACGGCCAGGTGAACGAGGCGGCACTGTCCGCGGCGCTCCGGGGGCTCCAGGGGAAGGTGAACGCCGCCGTCCTGGAGCGGCTGGCGCGGCTGCTGCGGGAGGGCGACGACATGGAGGTGACCCGGCTGCGCCCCTACGAGCTGGCCGACCAGTGGGGCGAGGAGCGGCGCCCGGTGCTGGAGGCCATGCTGGAGGGGGTCAAGGCCGGGCTCTTCGAGCTGCGCTGGGAGCTGATCTGCCCCAGCTGTCGGGTCGCCGTGGAGACCATCCCGACGCTCCAGCAGCTCAAGGACCACGGGAGCTGCCAGCTCTGCGAGCTGGACTTCGGCCTCGACACCGACGAGGCCCTGGAGGTCTCCTTCTCCCCGGCGAAAGGGGTCCGGAGGTTCGCCCCGGGCCCCTTCTGCATCGCAGGGCCGGCGCTGGTCCCCCACGTGGTCAGCCAGACGCTGCTCCCCGCAGGAGGCGCAGCAACCCTGGCGGGCCCCCGGACGCCGGGGCGCTACCGGCTCTTTGTCCGGGGAGGAACCCAGGGGCAGCTCGTGGTCGAGGAAGGAGCCCCTGCGGTGGTGGAGGCGACCACGAGCGCCCTGCCCGAGCGGCTGGCGCTGGCGCCCGGAGGGCAGGTGCAGCTCCACAACCCGGGGGACGAGCGCCACGCCAAGATCGAGCGGACCGCCTGGGCGCACCAGGCGGTGACCGCCCGCGACCTGGGGTCACTCGCGACCTTCCGGCGGCTGTTCTCGTCGGAGCTGCTGCGCCCGGGGACATCGCTGCGGGTGACGCGGGTGGCGCTGTTCTTCAGCGACCTGACCGGGTCGACGCAGCTCTACTCGACGGTGGGGGACGCGGCGGCGTTCCGGCTGGTGCAGGATCATTTTGATCTGCTCTTCCGGCTGATCGAGGAGCACAACGGGGCGCTGGTGAAGACCATCGGGGACGCGGTGATGGCGGCCTTCGCGGACGATCTGGACGCGGTGGCGGCGTCGATGGCGATCCTGAGGGCCTTCGAGGGGTTCCGGAGGGAGCACCCGAACGGGAGCAAGACCCACGTGAAGCTGGGGGTCTACGGGGGACCTTGCTACGTGGTGACGGCCAACGGGATCCTGGATTACTTCGGGCAGACGGTGAACATCGCGGCGAGGCTCCAGGGGCAGGCGGAGAGCGGGGAGCTGGTGATCTCCGGGGAGCTGGCGGACGAGGCGCTGGCCCGGGGGCTGGTGGACCACGGGGCGGTGCGCGGGCGGCAGGAGGTGCAGCTCAAGGGGGTGGACGGCGGGGTGACCGTCGTCCGGCTGGCGGTCGTGTAGGACGTTGGCGCAGGGAGCCTGTGGTGCTACCTCCGCGGCGATGCCGTCCAAGCCGACCCTGTCCCCCGAGGCGCAGCAGGCCTTCCTGCGGGGGTTGATCGAGCGCGTCGCCAGCGCCAGCCAGGGGCCTCGCCCCCCCGTCGTGGTCTTCGATCTCGACGGCACCCTGCTCGACAACCGCCCCCGCACCGTGGCCATCCTGAGGGAAGTGGCCTCCGTCTGGGAGACCACCCGGCCCGAATCCTCTCGCATTCTCGCCTCCGTGGAGGCGGAGAACATCGTCTACGGGCTGGCGGACAGCCTGGCCCCCATCGGGGTGACCGACGAGGCGCAGGTGGCCGAGGCCCACACCCACTGGCGCGAGCGGTTCTTCACCGACGAGATGCTGCGCCACGACGTGCCCGTGGAGGGGGCCGCCGCCTTCGTCCGTGCCGTGTACGACGCCGGTGCGACGGTCGTCTACCTCACGGGCCGGGACCTGCCCAACATGAGCCTGGGGAGCTGGAAGAGCCTCCGGGACCACGGCTTTCCCATCGGGGTCGCGGGGACCGAGCTGGTGTGCAAGCCCGCCTTCGAGATCAGCGACGAGGTGTTCAAGCGCGACCAGGCCCCGCTGCTCCGGCGGCTGGGCGACGTGGTGGCCTCCTTCGACAACGAGCCGGGCAACTGCAACCTCTTCCTCCGCGCCCACCCGGAGGCCGCCTCCGTGCTCCTCGATACCCAGCACACCAGCCACGCCCCTCCCCTCGACCCGGGGGTCGTGGTCGTGCGCAACTTCATCTTCTGATGCGCCTGGCCTGGGCCTTTTTCCCGATCCTCCTGGTCGCCTGCTCCCCGGCCCCTCCCCCCGCCCAGGAGCGTGAGGCCCCCGCCTCCAACGCCTCCATCAGCCCCAACGCCTCCATCCTCCCGGCCCCCCTCGCCAGCGCGCTCCCGGCCCCCACCCTCCCCTCCCCCCCCCCGAGCGCCCCTCGCCCGCCCTCCCCGCCTCGCCCGCCCGCCAGCGCCCGC
>CAZSDX010000624.1:0-4093 GCA_964605685.1 uncultured Polyangiaceae bacterium | reverse complement strand
TGCCCCTCGTGCCCGCTGGCTCCAGGCGGCCACGGCGCTCGCCGGCCTGCTCATCCTGCTGCTGGGGGGTCGCCTCTTCGTCGAGGCGGCCTCCGGCCTCGCCCGGGCCTGGGGGATGAGCGAGCGCGTGGTCGGGCTCACCGTCGTCGCCGTCGGGACCTCCCTGCCGGAGCTGGCGACCAGCCTGATCGCCGCCTTCCGGGGGCACTCCGACATCGCCGTCGGGAACATCGTTGGCTCCAACATCTTCAACATCCTCCTCTGCGTCGGCGTCGGCGGCCTGGTGCACCCCATCCCCGCCGACATCGCCGCCCTCCGGATCGATCTCCTCGTGCTCCTCTCCATGACGGTCTTCGGCGCCATCGCCTTCCGCACCGAGCGTACCGTCTCCCGGGGCGAAGGCGCCTTCCTCTTCGTCGCCTACGTCGCCTACATGGTTCATCTCCTCCGCTCCTCGCCGGGCTCCGCTCCCGGCGGTACCTGACGTACGCTGCTCGCCATGCGCGCCTCTCCGCGGGGGATTCTCTCCGCTGCCTTGCTCGTCGCCGCCTGCGGAAATTCCATCCGGGACGCCCAGACCCCCGCGCCGCCCGCCGCTTCCGCGCCCCCTTCGGCCTCCGCGCTCCCTTCCGCTTCGGCGGCCCCTGGCTCCTCCCTCCCTGCGCCGCCCATCGCCTCGCTGCTGGCGGAGGTGGGGGTCTCGCCTCCGGGGCGCCCGGATGTCACCGCCCGCTCCGCGCCTCCCACGCTGCGCAAGACGCCCTTCCTCGGGCTGACCGTCAGCGGAGGGGTCTCCCTGGGCGCCTACGAGGCGGGCTACCTCTACTACCTCACCGAGGTGGCCAAGCTCCCCGCCAACCGCAGCGCCATCGACCTCAAGCTGGTGACCGGCGCCTCCGCGGGGAACATCAACGCCCTGTTCACCATCCTGGCGCTCTGCACCAGGCCCCAGCCCAACCCCCAGCGCAGCGTCTTCTGGGACACCTGGATCCGCCTCGGCGCCAGGGAGCTCTTCCGGCCCCCGCTCCCCACGGATCCCCCGGACACCGGCCACGGAGCCTTCTCCCGCAGCGCCCTGCTCCGCATCGCCGGCGGCCTGGAGCGCGTCTTCCTCGACGGGATCGACAAGGGCTGCGACAAGGTGCTCGCGGTCTCCACCACCCGCCTCAAGAGCGCCGAGGTCACCCTCCGCGACGGCTTCAAGGTCCCGAGGCAGGAGGAAAAATTCGTCGTACGTATCCGGGGCAGGGGGCAAGGTCGCGCCCCCCTCGTCACCAACTACGTCGACCCCTCCAGCGCCCTGCCCCTCCCCATGCTCCCGTTCCCCGAGGACCAGACTTCCCCCGACGACCAGCTCAAGACCTTCGCCTTGCTGCGCGACCTGCTCCTCGCGTCGGCGGCCTTCCCTGTGGCCTTCCCTCCTCAGCCTCTCCCTCACTGCCTCACCCCCGGCACCCTGCGGGTCTCCACCGGGGCGGGGAGCCCGGCGCCTGCCCCGGCCTCCTCTGCGCCTGCGGCGCCTTCCCAGGGGGGAGGGTCCCCGGTGACTCAATGCGGTGACTTGCCCATCTTCACCGAGGATTTCATCGACGGTGGTGTCTTCGACAACACCCCCCTGCGCCTGGCGGACGCCCTGGCTGCCCGCCTGGACGCCTCCGGCACCTGGCGTGCGCCGGGCGAGCCGCTCCCGCCGGGGTCGGCGCGGCTCCCGGGGGGTTTTTTGTTCATCGACCCGGACACCGCGGCCTACCCGCTCCCCCCCGAGTCGGCGGCGGTGCCCAACCTGCCCCTGCTGCCGCAGATCGGGTCCTTCCTCTCCAACTTCATCGCGACGGCCCGCTCCAAGGAGCTTTACACGCTGATCCAGGAGCGCCCGGACATCGACGTCGTGCTGTCCCGGCGCTACTTTCCCACCGCCAGCGGCCACCTCGCCAACTTCTTCGGGTTCTTCGAGGAGAGCTTCCGCCGCTTCGATTTTTACCTCGGCATGTACGACGCCCACCGCATGGCGCTCCGGAGCATGCCCCAGGTCCTCGATGTCTCTCGGCCCGCGTCGAACGAGGCGGTCTGGGATCCTTTCCTCTGCATGGCGGCGGTCTTCGGCGACGAGGAGCACGACCAGGGAGCTTGCACCCCGGACCCGGCGCGCTGCGCCGCCATCCCGAAGGCGGACTGCGAGCGCAAGACACGCCACGCGGAGGCATTCCGGGTGCTGCTCCAGGTGGCGATCGATCGGCTCTACAGCCACTGCGAGTCGCTCCCGCCCGCGGTGATGCCCACCATCGAGCACCACCACTGCCTCCAGGCGGCGCTCCACAAGCCTCGCCGCGTGGTCAGGGGCGTCCCCCAGGGGCCCGCCAGCGCCTTCCGCCGGGGGCCCAAGGAGAACGATTTCGAGCACACCCTGCGCCTGCTGGATCTCTACCGCTTCCGCTTCGAGGATCTCCTCGGCGACACGCTCCTCGGCAGCTCCGGAGGCTCCGCCGAGGCGATGACCCGGGTCCGCTACCAGCTCGCCTCCCTGCTGGAGCGCACGGCGAACAAGCAGCCCTCCGGCGACGCCTCCATCCTCCGGCTCCTCGGCAAGCCCGCGCTGAACTTCGTCTACTACGCGCCACCCCCCACCATCCTCCACTTCTCCCTCGGCCGCGGCAACGAGGTCGGGGCGAGCTGGCTCCGGGGGCTCCGCTATTTTCGCTTCACCGCCGCGCTCCAGGTCAAGGGCATCGAGGAGGTCACCTTCAGCGACCAGGGCGAGGCCGCCTTCACCCCGATGATCGGCGTCGAGACGGAGGTCTACGGCAGCGCCATCTACCAGATGCGCCTCGGGCTCCGCGGTGGCTACCAGATGAGCACCAAGGGCTTCCGCGCCAGCGACTGCCGCAACCCGGAGGCCACCAACAGCTTCAGCGCGTCCCGGAGCGACTGCTCCTCCTTCGTCGCCCAGCTCCCCTTCACCCTCGCCGTCTTCGAGCGCGTCCGCTTCCAGATCGCCCCCGAGTACCTCATCCCCCACTGGCCCCTCGACGGGAAATCCTGGAACGTCCTCTTCGGCGTCGGTGGCCAGCTCATCTCGCCGTTCTTCTTACCCGCGGGGCGCCTGTTGCTCCCGGGGCGGGTACGTGGAAAAATTCTACGATGGCGCCGACCTCAGGGGGGAAGATCCGAAGTCACCTCGAAGCGATCCGCTTCCGCGGCGAGCGAGGCATCGTCGGGCTGATGCGGGCCCGGGACCCGGGGATGGTCCGGCCTCCTTACGATCACCTCCTCCCCCCCGAGCTGATCTGGCGCCGCCGCCGCGAGCTTCTCGCCGCCGGCATGCGCCTCACCGAGAAGCTGGCCCCCGGCGTCTTCGCGCAGATCGAGGAGGCCCGCTCCCGCCTCGAGGTGACCCTCCCGGTGGAGGCTTACCAGTTCGCCAGCGGCTCTCCCGAGGTCATCAACGCCTCGTTCTGGGGCCACGGCGAGGCGGTCGTTCTCTCCTTCGACGGGCAGCTCCTCGGCCGCTTCGACCCGGCGGGGCTCCTCTTCTTCCTGGGCCACGAGCTGGGGCACCACCTGGCCCACGGCGCCCCGCCTCCCTGGCTCGACCAGGTGGAGAAGATCTACCACCCGCTCTTCGCCCCGAGCGAGCTCAACCTGCTCCTGCGCCGTGCCCACGAGTTCACCGCGGATCGCTTCGGCCTCCTGGCCTGCCGCGACCTCGACGTGGTGCTCCGCGCCAGCGTGGTCCTCGCCACCAACCTCCCGGCGGCGGTCCACTGGGAGCCCCGCGCCTACCTCGACCAGTGCCGCGCCCACGTCGACGCCCTCCGCGCCCGCGGCGAGCAGGCCCAGGGCTTCACTCACCCGGAGCACAGCCTTCGCTCCTACGCCGCCTGGCTCTTCAGCGAATCGGACCTCTACCGCGAGCTGACCGGCCTCGGCTCCGGGCGCCTCAAGATCGAGGCCATCGACCGGGATCTGACCGCGCTCCTCGGCCTCCCTGCGGCCCTCTCCCTCCCGGTGCCCACGGCGCCTCCTGTCGCTCCTCCTGCCCCGTCGCCCCCCCCGTCGCCCGCCCCCCGTCGCCCTCCAGCGGCCCCGCGGCCCT
>CAZSDX010000623.1:0-4097 GCA_964605685.1 uncultured Polyangiaceae bacterium | reverse complement strand
CGCCGCGTTCCCGCCCGCAGCGCCGCCTTCGCCGACCCCTGCGGTCCCTCCTCCCGCGCCCGCGTCGGAGCCGCCTTGCCCTGCCTCGCTCCCGCCGCTGCCTGCGCTCGACCCGCCCGTACCTGCCTCGCTCCCGCCGCTCCCCGCCTGTCCGGAGGTTCCGGATTGTCCCTGGTCGCTCCCGGCTGCCTCCGTGCCACCCTGACCCGGGGAGCCGCCCTGGCTTGGGCCCGATCCTCCGGCAGGGGAGCCCTAGCCAGGATCGACACCCCCTGCGGAGGAGCAGCCCACGAGGAGCAGGAAGAGAACAGCAGCGCGGTGCATGGACGCACAGGGTACCGATAGAGCGCGCCGCTGGCTACTCACCAGCGCATGTCCGGGGAGGTATCCTCCTCGACCCGCACCGCGACCGAAAGGGTCTCCCCGCCTCCGCCCTTGTAGAGGGTGCCGCTGGTGGGGGTGGCGTCGACGTAGTTACGCCCGCTGGCGACGCGGACATGGTCGAGGCCGGCGAGGCAGCCGTTGGTGGGGTCGAACCCCTGCCAGCCGACCCGGGGGAGGTAGACCTCCATCCAGGCGTGGGAGGCCTCCGACTGGAGCTTGTTCTCGTAGCTGGCTCCTGTATAGATGTACCCTACACGGTAGCGAGCGGGGATGTTGAGGAGCCTGGCGAGGCAGATCATCAGGTTGGCGAAGTCCTGGCAGACGCCGCGGCGGTTGCCGTAGACATCGAAGGGCGTGGTGGCCAGCGTGGTGGAGCCGGAGACGTAGCGGAAGTCCCGGTAGATGGTCAGGTTCATGTCGAGCAGGGTCTGCACGAGGTCGCTGTCCTGGCGCTTGACGAAGGAGAGGGCGTACTCGTAGAGCTCGGTGAGCTGGGTCTCCGGGAGCTCGGGGGGGAGGAGGTAGGGGAGCATCATCTGGCGCTGCCAGGGCATCCAGACGAGGGGCAGGGTGACGCGGCGGGCCGGGGAGAGGAGCTGGGGGGAGGGCTCGGCCATCACGCGGACCAGGGAGCGAGCGATGATGCGCAGCTCGCTGTAGGGGCTCTCCAGCTCGGCGCTCGTGGCCTGGTTCCCGAAGACATCCTCGTAGTCGCGGCGGAGCCCCTTGACGGAGATGTGCAGCTCGTGGTCGACCAGCTCCTGGTGCTCGTCGTGGACAGGGCGCAGGCGAAAGATGTGAGACGAGCGCTCCACGGGGGTGCGGTACCTGTAGATGGTCTCGTGGACGACGGAGAGCAGGCGGCCCGGGCGCTCCTTGTCGGACCGGGAAGGGAAGCGCAGCGCCGGCAGGGAAGGGGTGACGGCGGGGGTCGGAGCCTGCACGACGGCCTCCGAGGAGCGGGCGGGCGGAGGCAGCGGCGCCCGGACCGAGGCAGGGCCCGAGATCGGCGCGTGCGGCACGACCATCGTCTTTTTCGCCTGCTCGCTCGCGTGGCTATCGTGGACCACCGCGCCCCGGCGGAGCACCAGGAGCTGCCCGGGCTTCATCGGCGACCACCCCTCGGCGGACATGGGGCGGGTGGCCACCAGCGCCACGGTGCGGTTCCGGTCGATGGCGTCGTCCAGGTCCACCACGATGTCCTCGTTCTTGAGGATGAGCTGCTCGTGAGGCGGAACGAAGCGGGCCCAGTGGAGCGGGTTGTACCCCTCCTCGTCCGAGTAGGCGGCGACGTCCACCCCGTCGGTCAGCAGGAAATTCGCCGTCCCCAGCCCGTCGAGGTGGCGGAAGAGCGCCTCCAGCTCGCTCCACCCGAGCTCCACCAGGCTCCGGATCTTTCTCGCCCGTAGCTGCTCCAGCAGCCAGCAGAAGGCATGCTCGCTGTCGGTGCCCCCGATGGGCTCGAAGCAGGGCGCCTCCCCCAGCGAGAGCGCCTGGGGCAGATCGACGAAGAGATCGCCGTTGTGGGCCAAAACCCAGTCCCGGCGGGCGTAGCTCAGGCAGAAAGGGTGCGTGTCCTGTTCCTGGAGCGTGCGGGCCGCCCCCCTCAGGTGGCAGATGAAGATCGTCGAGGCGAAGCGCTCCCAGTCGCTCAGGAGCTTGGTCATCGCGTTGTCGCCGATGGAGGTCGGATCCTTCACCAGTAGCGCCGACGCCCCTTGCCCGGGGTACCAGGCCATCCCCCAGCCGTAGGGCGGGTCCCGTGGGTCGTGGGCGCTCGCCCCCTTGAGCGTGATGGATGGCGAGGCCGCCCCGTCGAAGGACATGGCCAGCAGCCTCGTCGCGCGGTGCTCCTGGCGCTTCCAGGCGGGGCCGGCGGAGGGCGTCGCTTGCTCGGTCGTGTCGGGCATGGGAGCCCTCCTTCTTACCAGCAGCCCCCGCCCCTCGCCGGAACAAAGTACCTCCGTCCCGTCACCCGGGCGAACCGGTGGCACCCTGGGCCTGCGGCGTGAACCTCTCCAGCGCCGCCCGCTGGGAAGGCGACAGCTTGACCCGGGGGCGCGCCGCCTTGAGCCGGGCGACGGCCTCCTGCGGCGTGGACGCCTCGCCTCGCCGCAGGAGCATCGCCGCCGCCACCAGCGCCGAGCGCCCGTGGCCGTAGGCGCAGTGGACGTAGAGCACCCCGCCGCGCTCCAGAGCCCGGTCCACCAGGGACGCAAGGGCCTCCGGCGCGGGGACGTGGGCGTCCAGGGTGGGCAGGCACAGGTACGAGCGCTCCCCGAGGAGCCGCCGGTCCACCGGGAACTCGGCGGTGAGATCGACCACCGTGGTCACCTCCGGCGGCAGCTCGCCCGCCGCAGGGCGCCGCCCCAAGTAGAGCCAGGGCGCGATCCGGTTCCAGGTCTCCTCGGGGCCCAGCCGCACCGCCTGCCAGGCGCACCAACCGAAGAACAGGTAAGGGGCCGTCAGAAGCGCCTGGAACCACCGGAGCGAGCCGTCCTCGCGCTTGCCGAAGACCCGCGCCCCTAGGCCCAGGTACCCCAGCGCCGCCAGCCCGAAGGAGAGCGCCGCCCAGAGCAGCGCCCAGGCGGCCCCCCCGAGGTTCACCGCCAGGATGACCCAGCCGAGCGCCAGCGACAGCAGCAAGACTCCGGTGCGCCGGGGCATGCAGCCTACTCCGCCTGCTGGGCCGCGGAGCCGCCGACGGGCGGCGGTCGCAGGCTCAGCAGCGCCGGCATCGCCACCAGCGCCGCCAGCAGGCAGGTGAACTCCCCCAGCACCGCCAGCAGCCCGAAGAGGAAGAGCGCCTGGTTGGCGGCCACCAGCAGCGACGAGTACCCCAGGATGGTCGTGGCCGAGCACAGGGCGACCGCCGCCCCGGTGGACCGGACCGCCGCCAGGATGTCTCGCCGCCCGTCCACCTCGTAGCGGTTGACCACGTTGACCGCGTACTCGACCCCGATGCCGAAGGTGATCGGGAAGGCGATGAAGTTGCTGAAGTTGATCTTCACCCCGAGCCCCAGCACCGCCCCCACCATCCACAGCACGCCGACCAGCAGCGACCCCAGCACCAGCGCCGTCGCCGCCCTCAGCCGGAACAGCGCCAGCACCACCAGCACCGCTCCCCCCAGCGCCCCCGCCGTCACCCGCGGCCCGTCCTTCTTCATCGAGGCAACGATGTCCGCCGACACTGGCAGCGTCCCCGCCAGCCTCGGCGCGACCCCCCGCTCGGCCCCGGCCGACGCCGCCTCCCTCAGCGCCTCCACGAACCCCAGCAGCCTCGGCCCTCGCCACAGCTCCCGGGTGGGTCGAGGGAAGATCACCACGGAGCGGCCGAAGGTCCCATCCAGCTCCCTCAGGCCCACGGTGAAGGCCCGCGGCAGCCGCTCCGCGGTCAGCTCCCCCCGCTCGCCCACGGAGAGCAGCCGCTCGAGCTGCGACCGCTGCTCCGGATCCAGCTTCGCCCTCAGCCGTGCCGTCAACGTCCGATCGAGCAGCCGGATCTCCTCCAGCTTCTCGGCCTGCTGCGCGGGCAGCACGTCGTCGAGCGTCCTCACCCGGGCCAGCAGGGGCCCGTGCTCCGGCGTCGCCGCCAGCGCCTTCAGCGCCTCGCCGGCGCGCCTCGCCCCCTCCCGGCTGTCGGCCAGCGCCACCAGCGGCGTCAGGTACTCGCCCATCATGGCGTTCATCTTCGCGCCCCAGTGACCTTCCCC
>CAZSDX010000622.1:0-4119 GCA_964605685.1 uncultured Polyangiaceae bacterium | reverse complement strand
CTCCGGTGGCTCCGGCGTGGTCCTCGGCGGCGCCGCGGTGGTCGGAGGCGACTCGGGCACGGCGGGCGACGCCGGGAGCGCCGGCTGCGCCGCGGATCTCACCTCCGACCCGGCCAACTGCGGCACCTGCGGCAACAAGTGCTCGCTCCCCGGGGCCTTCCCCGCCTGCAAGCAGGGCAAGTGCGTCATCGACGAGTGCGCTCCAGGGCGCCACGACCTCGACGAAAACCCGGACAACGGCTGCGAGTACGCCTGCCTGCCGACGACCCCTCCGACGGAGGTGTGCGACGGCGTGGACAACGACTGCAACGGCAAGGTCGACGAGGGATCCAACCTCCAGAACGACAAGAACAACTGCGGAGCCTGCGGGGTCTCCTGCGAGGCGAGCGTCCCCAACGCCAGCGAGACCGACTGCGTGCAGGGGCTCTGCGCCATCACCTCCTGCGCCTCGGGCTTCAGCGACGCCAACAAGGTGATCAGCGACGGCTGCGAGTACGCCTGCCCGGTCAACCCTCCGGTGGCCGAGGAGTGCAACGGGCTGGACGACGACTGCGACGGCAACGTCGACAACGGGAACCCAGGCGGAGGTCAGCCCTGCACCGAGACCTGCCCCGACGGCGTCTGCCAGGGCCAGTGCACCCCGGGGACCCGCCAGTGCGCGGGCGACGGCACCTTCCTCTGCATCCCCGGCATCGGTCCCAGCCTCGAGACCTGCGACGGCATCGACAACGACTGCGACGGCCTCGTCGACGACGGATTCGACCTGGAGAACGACCCGAAGAACTGCGGGAGCTGCGGCACAAACTGCGATGTACCCAACGGCAGCAGCACCTGCCAGGGCGGCGACTGCGTCTTCATCGAGTGCAAGCCGGGCTTTGCCGACCTCGACTCGAGCATCCCTGGCTGCGAGTACGCCTGCCCCACCCCCGTCCCCGGCGTCGAGGTGTGCGACGGCATCGACAACGACTGCAACGGCCTCATCGACGACACCCAGATCTTCCCCCCCGACGGCTTTTGCAACAGCAAGCCAGACACCCCCTGCGAGGGCACCCAGCCCGAGTGCAAGGGAGCCCTCGGCTGGGTCTGCCCCTATGGCCCCGGCGTCGAGCTCAACGAGGACGGCTCGCTGCGCGGCATCGAGACCCTCTGCGACGGCAAGGACGGCAACTGCGACGGCCAGATCGACGAGACCTTCGCCCTCGTGGGGCAGCCCTGCGACGACGGCAAGATCGGCGCTTGCCGCAGCACCGGAGCCTTCCAGTGCAACGACAGCCAGGACGGGATCGAGTGCGTGCTGACCAAGCCAGGTCAAGACGGACCCCAGCCGGAAGACTGCGACGGCATCGACAACGACTGCAACGGCTTCGTCGACGACAACCTGCCCCCCACCGCCTTCTCCATGGTCACCTCCGGATCGATCCAGGTCGACACCTACGAGGCGTCCCGCCCCGATGCCACGGCGGCCTCCGGGGGGCTCCTCGGAACCGTCGCCTGCTCACGCCCGGGCGTGCTCCCCTGGGTGGCCCTCACCCAGAAGCAGGCCGCCGCCGCCTGCCAGGCCCGGGGCCCCGGGTACCGCCTCTGCACCGCCGCGGAGCTGGCCCTGGCCTGCGAGGGCGCCTCCAAGCGCGAATACCCCTACGGCAACGGCTACGAACCCGCCACCTGCAACGGCGCCGACAAGGCGCCGGTCGGCGCCCTCCTCTCCACCGGGAGCCTCCCTGGCTGCGTCAGCCAGGCCGGCGCCTTCGACCTCTCCGGCAACGTCACGGAATGGACCTCCACCAAGACCGGCGAGACCAAGACCAACCCGAATTTCAACATCTACCAGCTCCACGGAGGCTCGTACCTCTCCCCCTCCATCGGCCTGGAGTGCGTCATCAGCCTGGCCCCCCGCGCCGCCGAGAACGCCATCCTCGATAGCGTCGGCTTCCGCTGCTGCAAGGATCCCTGACGTACCCTGCCGGGCCTCACCCTCCTCCCGGGAGGACGTTGAGGCAGCTGTTCTGCTGGTGGGCCCCCCGGGCGTAGGGGGTGCTGTTGCTGCGGCTGGCGTTGTACCGGTCGTCCACGACGAAGGGGGGAGAGAAGGGACTCTGGACGGCGGAGCACGAGAGGTTCTCCCGGAGCTTCCAGCCCCGATTGGGACCGTTGAGCAGCTCGTTAACAAGCGCCTCGTTGCCCGCCTGGTTGATCTGGAAGAGGGCGAGGGCACACTCGTTGAAGCCGGTGCACCCGAGGATCGTCTCGCAATCGCCTTCGCCCGCGCACAGGGCGCTCATCCCGATGTTGCCCCCCAGGTTCGCCGGGAGCGAGCCGCAGCTACCACTACCGCCGCCGGAAAAGCTACAGTAATCGCTGAGCCCCTCGACGAAGTTCGTGGCGCTCAGGACCTTGTTGCCGACGCAGGAGGCGGTGCTGTAGTTGGTGAAGACGGCGCGGCCCCCGAGGTGGACAAACCCGTTGCCCTGGAAGCTGAGCAGGCGCCCCGCCGGGCAGCTCTGGAACTCGACCCCGTAGTGAGGATCCTTGTTGCCCAGGATGAGGTTGTTGTCGATGCGGACGTTGCCGGTGGGGATGGGCGTGTTCGTGTCCTCGGCAAGCATGGTGATCCCGCGACCGATGGCGGCTCCGCTGCCCATCAGCAGCGTGTTGTGGGCGATGGTGAGCTGCTGCGCCTGGGAGAAGACGATCCCATGGAGGTTCGTGTTCTGGCTCGACGTCAGGATGCCGCTGTGGATCATGTTGTTGACCAAGCGCAGGTTCTTCGAGAGCGTCACGCGGATCCCGGTGGCCGAGTCCGCGTTGAACTGCCCCCCGAGGATCGCGTTCTTCTCGACCTTCCCCCGGACACGGATCAGATCGACGGCGACGGGGCCCGGCTTGGTCGGGGTGGTGCCGCCGTTGGTGGTGCCGCCGGAGATCCGGTTGTCGATCAGGTCGATGACCGACGCGACCTCGAAGTTGGTGCCACCGTAGTACCACACTCCCGTCTGGACTTCCGACTGGGCTATCCCGGCGTGCTTGCCCTTCCCTCCGCTGAGGAAGTTCCCCGAGATCGCCCGATCCCCGGACACGTCGATGCCGACGCACCCCCCGCCCGCGTCCAGGCACCGCAGCAACAGCCCCACGCTGCCGCGGCCGCCGCCGACCTGCGTCCCCTCGCCTCCGTCGATGTTCGTGTTGTTCTTGATGTCCGGCCTGGACGCGCTCGCCGCACCGCCGGTCGACTGGATGAGAACCCCCACCGAGCCGGCCAGCTTGGAACTCGTCCCCTTGCCTCCGCTGATGTTGTTGTTCTTGAGGATGGGCGAGGAATTCCGGGAGAACACCCCCACCGAGCCGACCCCCTTGTTGTTACCGTCGCCGCTACCGCCCTCGATCACGTCGAAGGTCAGCTCCGGGGCGCCGTTGAGGAAGATCCCTACCCCCGTGCTCCCCGGGAACGACTGCTCCCCGTCGTCCACCGCGGTCACCCCGGGGCCGCCCTTGAGGCAGGTGTCCTTGATCTTCGGGGCGCCGCCCTGCACCAGCAGCGCCACCGACGGCTCCGTCGGGGAGAAGGTCGGATCGATGCGGATCCGGCTCTGCTCCAGCGAGGCGTTGACGCCGGCCATCTCGACCCCGATCCGCTGCGCCAGGATGTCCAGCCCCCGGAGCGACGAGGCGGCCCCCGTGCCACCAGCCTCACCACCGGCGAGACCCCCGGCCCCTCGATCGTCGTGATCAGGCTGGGATCCACCTGCCCCGCGCAGTAGTTCTGGGCCGTGTACACCGTCGGGCTCTGGAACGTCGAGCAGGTGTATCCCCCCGTCATCGAGAGCCCCGCC
The DNA here is from genome assembly GCA_964605685.1 of uncultured Polyangiaceae bacterium. Classification (GTDB taxonomy): domain Bacteria; phylum Myxococcota_A; class Polyangia; order Polyangiales; family Polyangiaceae; genus JANWXX01. The sequence continues at coordinate 289 of CAZSDX010000622.1, read as the reverse complement.
GGGATCGCCAGCGTCGCGGTCGTCTTGTAGTTGCCCCGGCAGATCTTGATCTCCTTCACCCCCGACGTCGCCTTCGCCAGCGCCAGCGCCGCCTCCACCGTCCTCTTCGGTTGATCCACCGACAGCCCGCTGAACTCGTCGTCCCCTCCGGTGGCGGAGACGTACACCGTGTCCCCCGTCGCCCCGCCGCTGCCGCCGCTGCCCGCGCTGCTCCCACCGCTGCCCGCCGCACTCCCGCCCGCTCTCGGGACGCGGCTCCCGTCCCTGCTCGACCAGCAGCCGGTTTTGC
>CAZSDX010000621.1:0-4133 GCA_964605685.1 uncultured Polyangiaceae bacterium | reverse complement strand
ACCGCCTCGCCGCCCCCGTCGTCTCCTCCGCCTCCGCCCTCGCCGCCCCCGTCCACACCGCCTCCGTCCCCGCCCCCTCCCGCCTCCCCGGAGCCCCCGGCGACGGTCGCCCCCGCCGCCGGGGTGGGCCCCGAGAAGGCTCCCCGGCCCACGACCAGCACCGGGGCCGAGGGGGCGCTGTCGCTCCGCAACCGGGAGATCTTCTCGGAGGACTGGTGGACCCACGCCCGCCCGATCTTCGAGATCCACGGGTTGTACCGGCTGAGGGCCGAGCTGTTCCACAACTTCGCCCTGGGCCGTACCGACCGAAATCCGGGTCTCTGGGCGCCCCCCATCGACTACCGCTACGTCGCCACCGACGGCACCCAGATCCCCCTCTCGGGCCTGGACAACTGCGGCGACTCAACCGCGCAGGCCTGCCGGAACAAGACCCAGTCGAGTGCCAACATGCGCTTCCGGCTCAACCCCGAGCTGCACCTGTCGGACAACCTGCGGATCGTTTCGCAGATCGACCTGCTCGACAACCTGGTGCTCGGATCGACGCCCAATAGCTATTACAACGCCTACGACCCGGCCACCGGCAAGGTCGGCGTCGGAGGCCAGAGCCCCTACGCTCCCCGCTCCTTCTTCTCCACCACCGTCGAGCCCCCCACCGCCGGGCGCAACAGCCTGACCAACTCCATCGCGGTCAAGCGGGTCTGGGGCGAGTACATGACCCCGCTCGGCGTGCTGGTCCGCTTTGGCCGCCAGCCCAACCACTGGGGCCTCGGGATGCTCCACAACTCCGGCGACGGCTACGACTCCGACTGGCAGTCGACGATGGATCGCATCCTCTTCGCCACGTCGATCAAATCCCTCGACCTGCACGTCGCCGCCATGTGGGATTTCCCCAACGAAGGCGCCATCGGCTCGCGGGTCTACGAGATGCAGGGGCAGCCCTACGACCTGGGGCAGCTCGATGACGTCAGCCAGTACGGCCTGATGATCCTGCGCCGCCGCAACCCCGACCTCGTCCGGCAGGACCTCGCCGCCGGAAAGGCGGTCCTCCAGGGCGGCATCTACGCCCTCTACCGCAACCAGATCCTGGCCAACGACATCGCGGGCGACTCCACCACCGAAGCCTCCCTCGGCCAGTCCTCCGCCAGCGTGCAGAACGGCCTCGTGCGCCGTAATGCCTGGGCCATCATCCCCGACGCCTGGGCCCAGATCCGTTACCGGAAGTTCCGCTTCGAGGTCGAGGCGGCCACGGTCCAGGGCTCCATCGAGAACACCCTGGACAGGGGGTCCGACTTCCAGGGCTCCGCGGGCGCCCCCGATGGCTGGAAGATCCGCCAGTACATGCTCACCACCCAGACCGAGTTCCGCGCCATCGAGGATCGGCTCCGGGTCCAGTTCGGCTTCGGGTGGTCCTCCGGTGACCCGGGTGTGCTCGGCACCGACGCGCTCTCCCCCAAGCGCACCGGGCTCCCCTCCCAGGGCCCCATCGACCGCACCTTCTCGATGGGTAGCTTCCATCCCGATTACCGCGTTGACCTGATCCTGTTCCGGAACATCCTGTCGCGGGTGCAGGGCGCCTACTACTTCAAGCCCCAGATTGACTACGACTTCTCCCGCGGGCTCAACGGACAGAAGTTCGGCGGCGGCGCCTCCGTCATCTGGAGCCGCGCCTCCGAGTTCATCCAGGCCCCGGGCCACAAGCGCGACCTCGGCGTCGAGCTGAACTTTCAGGTCTACTACCAGTCCAAGGACGGCGCCCTCAACGACGACCCAGAGCGCATGGGCGGCTTCTTCACCATGCTCCAGTACGGCGTCCTCTTCCCCCTCGGTGGCCTCGGCTACCAGCCCGGCGAGATCGCCAGCGCCCAGAACAACGCCATCCCCACCAGCCCCGACACCGGCGCCGCTCACACCGTCCGCTGGTACATGGGCATCCTGTTCTGATCCCTCCACGGGTCGAAGACGCACCCTCGCGGAACGGCGCGTGACCTGCATCCGCTCCTCGCCCACGTCTTCGGCGCAGGCCCTCGGGGCTTGGCTCAGTAGGGAAGTTCCGTGTGCGGCGCGAGCAGCCACCCCCGTCCACACGCCTGTTCCCCACGACGTAGGGTGGGGGGCTTGGGGCCTTGTTCCGATCTCCGTCCACGTTCCTCGGCTACGGCCACGGAGCCCGTTCACGCGGACGTGCTTCGTGGCCGTGGCCGGCCTTGGGAACGAGGCCGTGCTAGGGTGGGATGGCGATGAAGCGGTTCAACACGACGGGGCCTTGCGACCAGGAACGACATTACCTCGTCGACCCCGATCCGCGCCGCCCCGAGATGCGCGAACTCATCGACATCGGCCTCTTCTTCGTCCTTCACGCCCCCCGGCAGAGCGGAAAGACCACGCTGATCCGCACGCTGGCGAGGAAGCTCACCGAGGAGGGAAAGTTCGCCGCCCTGGCCTTCTCCTGCGAGACCGCCGAGGTCGCCCAGGATGACTTCGAAGCCGCCGAGAAGATGCTGCTGGGTCGGATGATGGAACAGGCGCGCATCGATCTGCCGGAAAAGCTGCGTCCACCACCCTGGCCAGTCGCAAATCCCGGAGAGCAGGTCTCCGTAACCCTGGGAGCCTGGGCGCGCTCGTGCCCGCGTCCCCTGGTGCTCTTCTTCGACGAGATCGACGCCCTGCGAGGCGAGAGCCTCCGCTCCGTTCTTCGCCAGCTCCGCTCCGGGTTTCCCGACCGCCCTCACGCCTTTCCTCACGCTGTCATCCTCTGCGGGCTGCGCGATGTCCGCGATTACAAGGTCCAGAGCGGCGGTGACCCCGAACGCCTCGGCACATCGAGCCCTTTCAACATCAAGGTCGCCTCCCTGACCCTGGACAACTTCACCTTCGCCGAAGTTCGTGAGCTTTACCTTCAGCACACGCGAGCGACAGGGCAGAACTGGACGAAGCAGGCGATTGTGCGAGCCCACGAGCTGACGGGAGGGCAGCCGTGGCTGGTGAACGCACTGGCGAGCGAGATCGTGGAGCGGAGGAAACACACGGGGTTGATCCGTCGTCAGCAGGTGGAAGAGGCGAAGGAGGCGTTGATCCTGGAGCGAGCCACCCACCTCGATTCGCTGGTCGCTCGCCTCGCCGAGCCTCGGGTCCGTCGGATCCTTGCGCCACTGCTCGATGGAACGTTGGCCCTCACCGACATGAGCTACGACGACGACCTCTCCTACGTCGCTGACCTGGGCCTGGTGAAGCGGAGCAAACCTGTCCAGATTGCCAACCCGATCTACAAGGAGGTCATCGTCCGCGTCCTCACCTCGCCGATGCAGGCCAACATCGTCCTCCCGGAGCGGTCCTTCGTGACGAAGCGAGGTCGCCTTTCCATCTCCCGGTTCCTCGACGAGTTCTCCGCGTTCTGGAGGGAACATGGAGAAGTCCTGGAGAACGGAGGAACGTACCACGAGGTAGCGCCGCAGCTCGTGCTGATGGCTTACCTGCAACGTGTGGTCAACGGCGGCGGCTTCGTGGAGCGGGAATACGGCGTGGGCCGCGACCGCATCGACCTGCTGGTCAAGTGGCCGCTGGGAGGGAGAAAGTGGCAGAAGGAGGTGCTGGAGCTGAAGGTGTGGAGGGAGAAGAAGCGAGACCCGCTGGAGAAGGGGTTGGAGCAGCTGGAAGGGTACCTGGAGCGAGTGGGCGTGAAGCGAGGGGTGCTGGTGATCTTCGACCGAAGGGCGGAGGCGAAAGCGGTGGAGGAGCGTGTGGAGCGGAGCGAGGTGAAGACGAAGAAGGGGTATCGGGTCACGCTGCTGCGGGCATGATGCGCCGAAAGTGTTCTATACGGCCTTGTTCACAAGTCCGGCCACGGCCACGTCCACGGCCACGGTTGCCGTCCACGTAGACGTGGCCGTGGACGAGCTTCGTGGCCGTGGACGAGCTTCGTGGCCGTGGACGAGCTTCGTGGACGTGGCCGTGGACGAGCTTCGTGGCCGGGGATCTGAACAAGGCCGTTCTATACAACGCCGAGGGCGGGTGCTAGGGTGGGATGGCGATGAAGCGGTTCAACACGACGGGGCCTTGCGACCGGGAACGACATTACCTTGTCGACCCCGATCCGCGCCGCCCCGAGATGCGCGAACTCATCGACATCGGCCTCT
>CAZSDX010000620.1:0-4142 GCA_964605685.1 uncultured Polyangiaceae bacterium | reverse complement strand
GGGGCGGGCGGCTCCGACGCGGGTGGGGGCGGTGACGCTGGGAGCGGCGGGAGCGACGCGGGAGCAGGCGGCGACGCAGGCACCGGCGGCACGGCGGGGCAAGGCGGGGCCAGCGGGAGCGGAGGGGCTCCGGTGTGTCCGCCGACGGAGTTTGGTCCGCTGTCGCAGTGCGAAAGCCCGACGAAGAGCGCCTGCGCGGCGTGCTTCTGCGCGGATGAGGGTACGGAGACGAATTGCAAGGCGAAGTGGGAGGCCTGCCTCGCGGACGAGGGGTGTTCCAAGGCGGTTTACTGCTCGAACCAGGGGTGCACGACGGCGCAGTGCGCGTCGGTGGCGGGGTCGGGGCTGTCGAAGGCGCTGGCGGTGAGGACGTGCAGGGAGAAGGTGTGCCCGGAGGCGTGCCTGTCGAACGGCGGCGGTTGATTTTACCGGGGAGGGCTGGTTCCTTAGGGGGATGCCCATCTACGAAAGCGTGATCGAGACCATCGGGCGGACGCCGCTGGTGCGGCTGAACCGAGTGGCGGAGGGGGTCGGAGCGACGGTGGCGCTCAAGTGCGAGTTCTTCAACCCGCTCGGCAGCGTGAAGGACCGGATCGGCGCCGCGATGATCGAGGCGGCGGAGCGAGCGGGGAAGATCAACAAGGAGACGCTGATCGTCGAGCCGACCAGCGGGAACACGGGGATAGCGCTGGCGTTCGTGTGCGCGGCGCGGGGGTACCGGCTGATGCTGACGATGCCGGAGAGCATGAGCCTGGAGCGGAGGATCTTGCTGTCGATGCTGGGGGCGGAGCTGGTACTGACGCCGGCGGCGGAGGGGATGAAGGGGGCGATCGCGCGGGCCAACCAGCTCTGCGCGGAGAACCCCAACAGCTTCCAGCCGCAGCAGTTCGAGAACGAGGCGAACCCGGAGGTGCACCGCCGGACGACCGCGGAGGAGATCTGGGCGGACACGGACGGGCAGGTGGACATCCTGGTGGCGGCGGTGGGGACGGGGGGGACGATCACCGGGGTGAGCGAGGTGATCCGGCCGAGACGGCCCGGCTTCCGTGCCATCGCCGTGGAGCCCAGCGACTCGCCGGTGATCACCCAGACCCGCAACGGCGAGCCGATCAAGCCGGGGCCCCACAAGATCCAGGGGACCGGCGCGGGCTTCGTGCCGCGGAACCTCCACCTCGACGCGGTGGACGAGGTGATCACCGTCAGCAACGACGATGCCTTCTCCATGGCCCGCCGCCTGGCCCGGGAGGAGGGGCTGCTGGTGGGGATCTCCACCGGGGCCAACGTGCATGCGGCGCTGGCGGTGGCCCGGCGCCCGGAGAACCAGGGCAAGCTGATCGTCACCGTGGGGTGCAGCACCGGGGAGCGCTACCTCTCCACCGCGCTGGCCGAGGAGGCCCGCAAGGCCGTCGGCGCCTGAAGCGCGAGGGGGGGAGGAGCCTCGTACACGCCGTGAAGGAGGACACGATCCCTGCTGCTCTGGGCGACGAGGCGGCCACCGCCGTCGAGAAGCCCCCCAGCACGACGCAGCAGCTCGGGACGCCCACCAGCTCCGTCACCGTGGACCGCGCCCTCCACATCGAGGAGTCGGCGCGGTGCAGGAGTTTTGGCCGGATCATCGCCCTCCTTGCGGGCGGATCCGCCTGCGTGATCCCCTTCCTCGGAGGCACTCCCTGGCTCGCGGGCGCCACCCAGGCGACGCTGCTCTGGCTGCTCGGGGTCGCGCTGTGGGTCTGGCGCGTCGGCGCGGTGGAGGAGCGCTATTCCCCGGTGGTCTTCCGGATCTTCGGCTGGAGCTGCGTGCTCGCCTCTGTCTTCGTCAATTACCACCTCGGGGTCTTCTCCCCGGCGCCCACCGCCGTCACCCTCGGCATCTCCTTCTTTGCCCTGAGCGACGACCGGAGTCTGGCCATCTCCCTGAGCGGCGCCGCCACCGGGTTTTACCTGATCCTTGTGGTTGGTATCCTCTCCGGGTTCCTCCCGGATGTGGGACTCCTTGCGGTCAGCAGCGTCCCGGAGCGGGAGCGGATCTACTTCCTGGTCATCGTCCCGATCATCTTCCTGGTCACCCTGCTCCAGGCCCGGGAGAGCCGGGCGGCGACCCACGACGCGCTCCGCCAGGCCCAGAGCGCCATGCTCCTCGCCCACCAGCAGGAGGCCAGGCTCCAAGAGGCCCGCCAGGACCTCGACGCCGCGCTGCGCGTCGGTGTGGGCCGGGAGGGGCGCTACTCGGGGCACACCATGGGCGGCTACAAGCTCGGGGAGATCATCGGCCTCGGCGCCATGGGCGAGGTCTACGGGGCTACGGATCCGGACGGGAACCCGGCGGCGGTGAAGATGCTCTCGGCGGTGGCCTCGCGGGACATGAACCTCCACCAGCGCTTCCTGCGGGAGGGGGTGATGGCGGCACGGGTCGACGCGCCGAACATCGTCAAGGTGCTGGACGTGGGCGAGGCGCAGGACGGGGCGCCGTTCCTGGCGATGGAGCGCCTCGAAGGGATGGACCTGAGCGCCTGGCTCCGGGAGCGCGGCCGGCTGGCGCTGCCGGAGGTGGTGGACCTGGTGACGCAGGTGAGCGCGGGGCTGGCGGCGGCGCACCGCGCGGGGATCATCCACCGGGATCTCAAGCCGCAGAACCTGTTTCGCTCCGAGCGGGAGGGGAAGGTGACCTGGAAGATCCTGGATTTCGGGGTCTCCAAGCTGCGAGGCGGGGACGGGACGCTCACCCGGAAGGCCGTCATCGGCACGCCGGGCTACATGGCGCCGGAGCAGGCCCAGGGGCTGGAGGCGGAGGTGCGCAGCGACCTCTTCGCGCTGGGGGCGGTGGCCTACCGCGCGCTGACCGCGCGCCCCCCGTTCACGGGCCCGGATACGCCCCAGATCCTGTTCGCGGTCTGCTTCCGCATGCCCCAGCGCCCCGCGTCCGTCGTGGAGGATCTCCCCCCGGACGTGGACCTGGCGCTCGCCGTCGCCCTCGCCAAATCGCCCGAGGATCGCTACGAGTCCGCGGCGTCCTTCGCCGAGGCGTTCGAGGCCGCCTCCCGGGGCATGCTCCCGGATCACCTGCGCACCCGGGCCTCGGTCATCCTCGACGTCACCCCCTGGGGTCACCGGCTTGTGCGCTGACCCGCGGCGTCACCTCCCGGGGTCACTGGCTGACGCGGGGGTGCTCTCCGCTACCGGAGGGGGTGAACTTCTCGCGGGATTTGCCTGCACACGGCGGGCAAACGGGCTAAAGACCCGCGACGCATGTACCAGGCGAGCATCGGGATCCACCTTCACTTCGCGCACCACGTCCGGGGGCACCGGGGCCCCTGCATCTCGCTCCACGGGCACACCTGGCGCTTCGAGGTCACCCTCGCCGCCGCCGAGCTGGACGCCGAGGGCTTCGTCGTCGACTTCGACCGGGTCCACGACGAGCTGCTGGTGCCTTGCTTTCGCCTCCTGGATCACTCGCTGGCGCTGGGGCAGCTCTCCTACGACGAGGTGGCCGAGGACCTGGCGCGCCTGGGCCACAAGCTGGTGGCCTCTCGCCACGAGACGATGGGCTGCCTGGGCGAGCCGCCCGCCGCCCACGACGGCCCCCTCTTCGGCGCCCGCAACGAGCTCCCTGGCGGGATCAAGCTGGCGATCTTCCCCTTCACCCCCACCTCGGAGCGCCTCGCGGCCTGGCTTCATGGAGCCGCCTCCGCGCTCTTCGCCGACGAGCGGGTCCACGTCGCCCGCGCCCGGGTCTACGAGAGCCTCCACCCCTCGGAGAGCTACGCCGACTTCGTCGCCACGCCGCGCTGACCGCGGAGCGCGGGGCATCGTCCCTCCACACCCGGCGAACCCACCGACTTGTGGGGAGGGCTCCGGTCGGCTCCCGGCCTCCGGCCCCCGGCCCCCGGCCTCCGGGTTCCGGCTCCCGTGAGCGGGTGCCGGACACGTAAGCGTGAACGTGAGCGTCCGAGCCTCGCACCCATCGCCCTGGCGAGGTCTTTGGCGGAAGCCCTCCAGGCCCGGGCCGCAGCACCAGACGTCTTGACTACGTTCCTGCGAAGCCCATCCCTGCCCCGGGTTGTCGCTCCCCTGGCCTCTCTGCATCTCGCGTGGTAGCCCCTCGCCATGGGCAAGCCTGACCAGTTCGCCAAGGACCTCTTTGC
>CAZSDX010000619.1:0-4157 GCA_964605685.1 uncultured Polyangiaceae bacterium | reverse complement strand
CCCGCACGCCCCCGCCGGCAAGACCGGCGGTCAGGGCCGACAGGACCTCTGCCGGGTTGCCGGTCCTATCCCCCTGCCCGGCAACGCGCCGGCGGCGGCGGGCCAGCCCCGCGAGGAGCCTGGAGCGCTCGCCGGAGCGGCCGGTGCTCGCCGTGGAGCGGGCCCGGGAGCACAACCTCCACGAGGTCTCCTGCGAGCTGCCCCTGGGCCGGATGGTGGTGATGACGGGGCCCAGCGGCTCCGGCAAGAGCACCCTGGCCTTCGACGTGATCTTCGCCGAGGGCCAGCGCCGCTTCCTGGAGACGCTGACGCCCTACGCCCGCCAGTTCTTGCCGATGCTCCCCCGGGCGGACGTGGACCGGGTGACCGGGGTGCCGCCGAGCATCGCCCTGGAGCAGCGCACCTCCCGGGCCGGAAGCAACAGCACCGTGGCCACGGTCACCGAGGTGGCCCACTACCTGCGGCTGCTCTACGCCCGGGTGGGGCAGGTCCACTGCCCGACCTGCGACGGGCCGGTGAGCAAGGTGACGCCCGACGAGCTGTTCTCCAGGCTCGGCGCGCTCCCGGGGAAGCCGCGCATCCTGGCCCCGGTGGTCCGCGCCCGCAAGGGGACCCACCTCGACGTCTTCACCGCCGCCGCCCGCGCCGGCTTCGAGCGGGCGCTCTGCGACGGCAAGCTGGTGATGACCGACACGCCGCCCAGGCTGAAGAAGACCGCGGAGCACACCATCGACGTGATCGTCTCCGAGGGCATCCCCGTGGCCCGGATCTCCCGGGAGCGGCTCCAGAAGGGGCTGATGATGGGCCAGGGCGCCTTCAAGGTCGAGAGCGAGGGGACGGAGCTTCTCCTGTCCACCTCCCGCACCTGTGCCCGGTGCGGCACCGGCGTCCCGGAGATCGATCCCCGCTGGTTCTCCTTCAACACGGTCCAGGGGCGCTGCCCCGCTTGCGAGGGCTCGGGGCTGGCGCCCTCCGGGGACCGCCCCTGCAAGAGCTGCGAGGGATCCCGCCTGGCCCCGTTGCCTCGCCAGGTGCGCCTCGCGGGGCTGCGCTACCACGAGTTCACGGCGCTCCCGGTGGCGCGGGCCGACGAGCTGGCTCGCTCCTGGACCTTCGAGGGGGCCGCCGCCGCCGTCGCCGAGGCCCCGCTCGCGGAGCTGCGCCGCCGCATCGCCTTCCTCGGCGACGTGGGCCTCGGCTACCTGTCGCTGGAGCGCCGCGCGGCCACGCTGAGCGGCGGCGAGATGCAGCGGCTCCGGCTCTCGGCGCAGCTCGGCGCGGGCCTCACCGGGGCGTGCTGGATGAGCCCACCATCGGCCTCCACCCCCGGGACACCCGCCGCCTCATCGGCAACCTGCGGGCCCTGGTCGCCACCGGGTCCACGGTGCTCGTCGTCGAGCATGACGCGGACATGATCCGGGCCGCCGACCACCTGGTCGACCTGGGGCCCTCGGGGGGAAAGCAGGGAGGCCGCATCGTCGCCCAGGGGACGCCCGCGATGGTCCTCGCGGAGCCGTCGTCGCCCACCGCCCGGGCGCTCTCGCTCCCGTTCCGCCCGCCCCGCGCCCCGCGCCCCGCGCCGGATCGCTGGATCAAGCTCCACGGCGCCCGCGCCCACAACCTCAAGGGCGTGACCATGGCGGTCCCCGTGGGCCGGATGACCGCGGTGGCGGGGGTCAGCGGATCCGGCAAGAGCACCCTGGTCCGCAAGGTGCTGCTCCCGGCGGTGCGCCAGGCGCTCGGGCTGGTGATCGAGGAGCCTCCCGGCCCCTTCGACCGTCTGGAGGGCCACCAGCACGTCGCCCGCGCCATCGCCGTCGACCAGTCCCCCATCGGGCGCACCCCGCGCTCGGTCCCGGCGACCTTCCTCGGGATCTGGGATCACCTCCGCCGCCTCTACGCGTCGAGCCCCGGGGCCCAGGTGGCCGGCTTCGACGCCTCCCGCTTCTCCTTCAACACGCCGAAGGGAGGGCGCTGCCCCACCTGCGAGGGCCAGGGCGCCATCTCCCACGAGATGGCCTTCTTGCCCGAGGTCATCGTCCCCTGCGAGGCCTGCGGCGGCCTGCGCTTCGACCCCCGCACGCTGGAGGTCTCTTACCTGGGCCGCAACATCGGCGAGGTGCTCCGCATGACCGCCCGGGAGGCCGTCGAGCACTTCAAGGCGCACCCGAAGATCACCGCCCCCCTCGCCACCCTGGACGATCTGGGCGTGGGGTACCTGCAGCTCGGCCAGGGCTCCCACACGCTGAGCGGCGGCGAGGCCCAGCGCCTCAAGCTCGCCGCGGAGCTGACCGCCTCCTCCCGCCACGAGCCCACCCTCTACGTGCTCGACGAGCCCACCACCGGCCTGCACCTGGGCGACGTCGCCCGGCTCCTCGAGGTCATGGCTCGCCTCGTGGATCGCGGCGACACCCTCGTCGTCATCGAGCACCACCCGTGGGTGATCGCCGGGGCGGACCACGTGATCGAGCTGGGCCCCGACGGCGGCGAGGGCGGCGGCCTCGTCGTGGCCCAGGGGAGCCCCCGCGAGGTGGCGAAGGCCAGGACCGCCACGGCCCCCGTCCTCCGCGAGCTCCTCTGCTGAGCGCGACGGACGGCGGGGCTGGCGGCGAGCCGCCACCTCGATAATTTCGCCCCTGACGCCAGCGTCTATCCGGTGGCGCGCCACCCCGAGACCGGGGGCCGGCAGCTCGAGCACCTCGCCTTCGAGGTCGTCAGCACCGAGACCCTCGGCCACGCCGCCACCAAGGCCGCCAAGCTGGTCGCCCGCGGCGTGCGCCGGGTGTTCGCCGTCGATGTCGAGCACCAGCGGGTCCTCGAGTGGTCCGCCGAGCTCGACGCCTGGCAGCGCCTCTGGCCCGGGAGTCACCTCTCCGACCCCTGCTTCGCCGCCCCGCTCCCGGTGGACGCCCTGGCCGTCACCGCCAGGGCCGATGATGCGGTGGCCTCCGCCTTGCTCGCCAAGGGCAACGCGGTGCTCCTGCGAGCCCTCTCCGTCGCCGAGGCCCGCGGCGAGATCCGCGGTGAGGCCCGCGGCGAGGCCCGCGGCGAGGCCCGCGGCCTGCGGCTGGTGATCGAGGATCTGTGCGAGGTGCTGGGCCTGGAGCTGACCGAAGAACGGCGGCGCCTCCTCGAGCAGCTCGACGCCGAGGGGCTCGCCGCCCTCCGTGCGACCCTGAAGGCCTCCCGCTCCTGGCCCTGACCCTCCCCCACGAGGCCCCGCTCACCAGCGCCCCACCGCCCCCAGCACCACCCCGTCCCGCTGGGGAGCAAGCACCGGCGACCAGCTCACCCCCTCCTTGATCGGCTCCTGTTTCCTCGCCACAAACCCCATGTCCAGCGCCGAGGCCCCGATTATCCCCGCGACCCCCCCGGTGATCGCCCCCAGCGAGCCCAGCAACACGGAGCACATCCCCGGAATCTCCGACGACGAATCGCTCTGCTTGTCGCACTGTGCGCTCCCGAGCGCCAGCCCGCCCAGCCCCAGCGTCAACGGCAAGACCGCCCGCAGCCCCAGGCTGATCCCGGCTCTTCCATACTGACCGTGCAGGATGTGGACCGTGGGCCCTCCCAGCAGATAGCCCCCCAGCACGGTGTATCCGCCCACCTTCGGGTTGACCTGGCCCAGCCCGAGGCCCAGCGCCAGCGCGGCCGCGTCCGTGGATAGCGTCTGCCAGCCGTACCAGACCTCTCGTGTCCTTGTTGCCCCTGTTTCCTCCGCGGCGGCAGGAGAACCCCAGTGCATCATGGCGGCCACCAGGGCCGCCGCCCATACCCTCGACCTCTTCATGCGTCCTGGATAACACCGGGGATTTTCCGGGGAAAGTGGGCCGTTTTTTCACAACCCCGGGCTTCTCCGGCACACCCCACCGCCCGGGGCGAGACCTTGCTGTGAGATCCCGGGGGAACAACATTGACAGTTTTATGTGTCACAGTTATTCATGGCTCATCTTCCTGTGGAGAGGCGAACGATGCACCTGCAAAAGCGAGATGACACCCTGGGGGCGCTGCTACTGACCGCGGTGGCGGTGGTGTTTCTGTGGGGGACGCTGCAGTTGATGGTGCATCGCCTGGTGGGGTGAAGGGTCGGGGGGTGGGGTAGAGTGGGGGGGATGCAAGCCCGAACCTGGGGGCGACTGGTTGCTGCGCAGCTGGGT
>CAZSDX010000618.1:0-4176 GCA_964605685.1 uncultured Polyangiaceae bacterium | reverse complement strand
TGTGCAAGGGGAGGCCCGGCCACCCCGGCGCGAGGCGGCGCAGGCTGCCCGGCGGAGGGGCGCGGCACGGGCGGCCTCTCGCGCATCAACGCGGCTCCATCGTGGGGACACCGGGTCAGGTTCCCTTCGATGGTACGCTTGCATTTCGGGCACGTGGAACTCGCCATCGTTTGCCAGACGGGGGTCAAAGCCTACGACACCCGGGGGCTCAAGTAAAACGCGCAACGCTCCCGGAAGCAGAACCGCCCCCCTCGGCAGCCGCTCGGGCGCGTACCCCGCGAGCAGCGACGGCACCGCGCACGGCGCAGGGGAGGAGCGCAACCCGAGGAGGAACGCCAGCGCCCCGATCACCTCCTCGGGGGAACGCCCGGCCTCCCGCTGATCGGCCACCGGAACCCCACGGCTCCTCTTGGCCAGCCGTGCCCCGTCCGGACCCAGCACCAGCGGCGTGTGCAGGTACGAGGGCGCCTCCCCACCCAGCGCTTCCACCAGCAGCACCTGCCGCGCGGTGGAGCCCAGCAGATCGGCCCCCCGCACCACCCGCTCGATCCCCATCCCCAGATCGTCCACGACGACCGCGAGCTGGTACGCCACCACACCGTCTCCGCGCCGGAGCACGAAATCGCCGACCCGCTCGCTCACCACCTCCCGCTGCTCGCCGTACACCGCGTCCACGAAGCGCACCTCCCTCCCTTCCGGCACCGCAAAGCGCAGCGCCGGAGGTCGCCTCCAGGGCCCCCGGAGCCCCTTCTCCCGGCAGGTCCCCGGGTACCGCGGGCCTTCCTCTCCAGGGTGCGGCGCGCTGGCGGCCCGGGCAATCTCCGACCGGGAGCAGTCGCAGCCGTAGAGCAGCCCCTGCTCCTCCAGCCTGGCCAGCGCCTCCTCGTACTTTTTCCCTCGCTCCGACTGCCGGTAAGGACCAAAGGGACCACCTTCCTCCGGACCCTCGTCCCAGTCCAGCCCCAGCCAGTGCAGATCCCGCACGATCCCGGCCTCGGCGCCCGGCACCACCCGGGGGGGGTCCAGGTCCTCGATCCGGAGCACCAGGCGGCTCCCGGCGGCACGCGCATCGAGCCAGGCCACCAGGAACGTCGCCGCCCCTCCGAGGTGCAGCGCTCCCGTGGGTGACGGCGCAAGGCGTCCACGTCGACCGCTCACGGTCTCGCTCCGTGGTCTCGTCTGGCCCTGGATACCCCCGTCCGGACCTCCTCGCCACCCCCCAGGACACGCCCTCTGCGCCTCCAGGACACCCTCTTTTCTGCTCGCCAGTCCTGATGACCCACCCGTTTGTCCTGGAGCGGGGGCAACCTGTCCTGGAGCGGGGGCAACCTGTCCTGGAGCGGGGGCAACCTGTCCCTCATGCCCCCTCGCGCCACCGGGCCAGTGCTGCCAGCGTCGGGGCGAGCGTCGGATAGAGTGGGCGGTAGACCTCCCGGTAGAGCGCCTCGTAGCGCTCCTGCGCCTTGCCGGGGCGGAAGGTCTCCCCGTCGCGGGTCATCGCCTCGGTGGCCTCCTCGACCGTCGGGAACCAGCCCGCCGCCGTCGCCGCCAGCACTGCTGCCCCCAGGCAGGTCGCCTCCGGGCTGCCGCTCCGGACCACGCGCCGCCCGGTCACGTCGGCGACGATCTGGCAGAACAGATCGCTCCGGGTGCCGCCGCCCATCACGACCAGCTCGTTCACCGGACCTGCCTGCTCCAGTCCCTCCAGGTGCAGCCTCGCCTCCATCGCCAGCCCCTCCATCGTCGCCCGGAAAAGGTGTGCTGCTCCGTGGTCGCCCCGCAGCCCGATCACCGCGCCGGTTGCCTGGTCGTCCCAGTACGGGTTCATCACGCCGTTCCAGTAAGGCAGGAGCACCAGCCCGCCCGCTCCTGGCGCCAGCGAGGCGGCTTCCCGGTCCAGCCCCCGGATTCGCCCCGCCTGCTCCTCTTCCGGCGCCCCCAGCAGCGTGCCGATCAGCCAGTTCACCAGGAACGTGCCGGCCTTGAGGTCGCCCTCCAGGAAGTACGTCCCCGGGATGGCTCCGGAGAGGGTCCGGTAGCCCCGGTCCACCCGGTACGCCACCGACAGCCGCCCGCAGACCAGCGCTGTCCCCAGGTTCAGGTAGGCTCGCTCCCCCCGGACCCCGGACCCCAGCCCCGCGGCCTGCCCGTCGCCTGCCCCAGCGATTAGGGGAACCCCTGCAGGCAACCCGAGGGCCCTGGTCACCTCGGCGGTGAGGGTTCCGATCGGGTGACCGGGTTCGACCAGCCGGGCGACGCGCTCCGGGGCGATCCCGGCGTACCGGAGCAGCGGCTCGCTGTACGCCCGCTCCGGCAGGGAGACCACCCCGAGGGGGTCCGCGGAGGCCAGAGAGGTCACAAAAGACCCCATTAGGCGTCGGGCCAGGAAGCCGTGGACATCCAGGAACCAGGGGCGCCGCTCGCGCAGCTCCGGGCGCCGCCGGAGCAGCCCCAGGAGCTTGTAGAACGAGGGCGTCGTGCAGGGATATTTCCCCGTCGTCTCCTGGAGAAAAGAAGCCCCCAGGTCGCGCTCGGCGCGGGCCACGTCCTCGACGCACCGGGCGTCCATCCAGACTAGGGCGGGAGCGAGGGGGGCGCCCTGGTCATCGGTGAGGAGGAAGGTCTCTCGCTGATGCGCGATGCACACGGCCTCGACGCGGGAGGCTTCGGGGCCGAGGGCGCGGGTGACGGCGCGGGTCGCCTCCAGGAGCGCGCTCCAGATTTGCTCCGGGTCCTGCTCGTAGGCGCCAGGGCCCGGGTTATCGAGGGGGATGGGCGCACGTCCCTCCGCGACGGGGTGGCCGGAGGGATCCCAGGCGATGGCCTTGCAGGCGGTGGTGCTGCTGTCGATCCCGAGGACGAGGCGAGGCATGGGATCAGAGGTAGGGCTCACCCTTCTTCACGAGGCCCATGACGATGAACATGTCGAGGAAGGAGGGGAGGTAGCCGGTGGCGCGGAATTCGCCGACGACCTTGCCTCCCTCGCCGGTGCCGGTGCGGACGAACTCGAAGATGGGCCGGAGCTCGATCTCGCCGGTCTCGTCGTCGATGCCGAGGACCTCGGCGATTTTGGTGATCTTGCGGCTCCCGTCGGCGAGGCGGGTCTGCTGCACCACCATGTGGATGCTGGAGGCGATGTTCTCGCGGATGGCGCGGGAGGGGAGGTCGATACCGGCCATCAGGCAGAGGGTTTCGAGGCGCTTGATGGCCTCCCGGGGGGAGTTGGCGTGGGTGGTGGTCAGCGAGCCGTCGTGGCCGGTGTTCATCGCCTGGAGCATGTCCAGGGCCTCACCGCCGCGGCACTCGCCGACGACGATCCGGTCGGGACGCATGCGGAGCGCGTTCTTCACGAGGTCGCGGATGGTGTACTCCCCCTTGCCTTCCATGTTGGCGGGGCGGGTCTCCAGGGAGACGACGTGGGGCTGCTTGAGCTGGAGCTCGGCGGCGTCCTCGATGGTGACGATACGCTCGTCGGAGGGGATGCTGGCCGAGAGGACGTTGAGCAAGGTGGTCTTTCCGCTGCCGGTACCCCCGGAGATCACGATGTTCTTCTTGGCGATGACGCACCGCTGGAGGAAGCGACCCATCTGGGGCGTCAAGGCGCCGAACTGGATCAGCTTGTCGAGGGTCAGCGGGGTCTTGGCGAACTTCCGGATGGTGATGCAGGAGCCCCGGAGCGCGATGGGGCGGATGACCGCGTTCACGCGGGAGCCGTCCTTGAGCCGCGCGTCGACGATGGGCGAGGACTCGTCGATGCGTCGGCCCAGCGGCGTGACGATCCGCTCGATCACCGCGCGCACCCGCTCGTCGTCGGTGAAGCGCGCGTCGGTCTTGGTGAGCTTGCCGCCCCGCTCGACGTAGATCGTGTTGGCGTCCACCACCATGATCTCGCTGATGGCCGCGTCCGCCAGGAAGCGCTCCAGGGGGCCCAGCCCGAGGGCCTCGTCCGTCAGCTCCCCGATGAGCCCGTCGCGATCGGCGCCCGCGGGCATCCGATCCTTCATCTGGTCGATGATGCGGCGCAGGGCCACGACGACCTTGGGGCGCAGCGCGGGCTCGTCCAGCTTCGAGGCGTCCATCGTGGCCAGGTCGAGGTGCTCCAGGAGCTTCTGGTGGATGGTCCTGCGGAGCTGTACGTTGTTATCATCCCGGGGGCCGCGCGCCACGTCCCCGGAG
>CAZSDX010000617.1:0-4185 GCA_964605685.1 uncultured Polyangiaceae bacterium | reverse complement strand
GCCGCGGCGTGGCTGGCCCGGCGCGGGCAAGGGCTCCCGGACTGGCTCGGCAAGCTCCGGGGGCTGATGGCCTCGGCGCAGGGAGGGTTTCGCCAGGAGACCCTGGAGCCAGAGCAGCTCTGGTCCACGCTGGAGGACGCGCGGCAGCCGGCGCTGGTGCGGGCCGCGGCGGCGGCGGCGCGTGCTCCTTCCCTGGACGCCGGTGGCCGCGAGCGGCTCCGGGTAGCGTCATCGGTCGTTATTGACCCGGGACTGAGGACCGCCCTGGACGCCTCGATCCAGGAGGATGAGGAGGCGCTGCTCCGGGCCTTCGAGTCGCTGGAGCAGCAACAGCGAGCCCGCCGGACAGGATGAACCGAGGCCAGACACCCTCTCGTTTTTCTTGAACGGCGCGCCTTGCCCCGGGTACCCACCGGCATGCGCCTGCCGAAGCTTGCCGCCCTGCTGGTCCTCCTGGCCCCGACCGGCGCCCTGGCCGAACCCGCTCGCGAGCAGCCTGCGGACCGACCGGCGCACCCCTTCCGGACCCTCCTCGGCGCTGGCACCTACGGCACCGGGTGGTCCGGCGACTACCGTGGGGCGGGGGTCGGCGGCCGCATCCGGGTGGAGCCCTGGCGTTACTTCGGGGTCGATCTCTTCGGGGAGATCGTTCAGGTGCAGGTTCCTCACGGTCAGCGCCGCGATGTACCCCTCGGGTTCCATCTCTACACGCCCATCGCCCTCACCGATGATCTTCGCCTCCGCCCCTTCCTCGGCATGTGCGTCGCGGGGAGCTTCCTGCGGCCGGATACTCCCGACGCTCCCCGGGCGGACGACGTGATGGGAGGCGCCCACCTGGGGCTCGGCCTGGACGTGGCCCTCCACGAGCGGATCTCCCTCTTCGCGGAGGCCAAGGGGGTGGCCTGGGTAGGCCATGATCGCGCGGTCCACCGCTGGACCGGCTCGGTGGACAACGACGTTCGTCCCTTCCTGCTGGCCCAGGCGCAGCTCGGGTTGATGATGCACCTGGGCGATCGGTGAGGCTCCTCGCCGCCGTTATCCTCTCTCTTGCCCTGCCGGGCTGCGAGCAGCGCAGCGGGCTCCCCTTCGGCAGTAGTGCCCAGGATTGCGCCCCTTGCCATGCCGAACCACACGCCCAGTGGAGCACCTCGCGCCACGGCCAGAGCATGACCTCGCCGGTGTTCCAGGCGATGCTTCCCCGCGTCGAGGCGGCCTGGGGGCGCACCGCCCGGGATCGATGCCTGGGCTGCCACGCCCCCGGCTACGGCGGAGACGAGTCCATCGGCTGCGTGAGCTGCCATGGCGCCGTGGGGAACCGCGGCGAGGCCAACGGCGCCCTGGAGGTGGATCTGGACGCTCCCCTCGCCGGACCCTCCCCGCCAGCTCACCGAGCAGCCCACCGCACGGCGCCCCGGGGGCTGCTCTCCTCCGCGTCCCTCTGCGGAACCTGCCACGAGGTCCACGGCCCAAACCTCCTGGAAGAACCCACCCTCACCGAGTACCGCGCCTCCTCGTTTGCCGCGGAGGACTCCTGTCTCTCCTGCCACCGCGGTCCGTCCGGATCGCTCCACCGCTTCCCCGGCGTTGATCCTCCCTGGGGCGCTCCTCCCGAGGAGGCCGCCCGCGCCGCCGAGGAAGCCCGACAGCTCTGGGCGCAGGCCATCCGGATGGAAATCCTGGAGAAAGAACAGAAGCTCGTCCTCCGGCTCTCCAGCGGTCGAGTGGGTCACGCCGTACCTACCGGGGCGGCCTTCCTTCGGGACGTGTGGGTCGATCTTTCCTGGGAAGACGGCGAGGGGCGGCGCTTTGCCTCGCCGCGCGTCGTCCAGCTTGGCCCACGGATGGTCGGCGCCGCCGGAGAGGTCGCGCTGCTGACAGAGGCGACCCGGATCGAACCGCGGAGCCTGGCCCCAGGAGAGACGCGGGACGTCGCCCTGGATCGGCCAGAAGAGGCGACGCCTCCCCTGCGCCTGACGGCGACGCTTCGCGCCCAGGCGGTGAGGGATGCCACCCTGACAGCGCTCGGATTGGACGCGCTGGCCACCGAGGTGCCCACGCTGGAGGTGCTCACCGTCCAGCACGAGCTGGATCGGCCCTGAGGGTCAAAAAAATACCCGCTTGCTCCGGGGTATCCCAGTCGTCGAGCAGCGCTTCTTCTTCCGGAGACAGCGGCACGTCGACGACCCCCACCGCCCCCAGGAACGCCTGCATCGCTCGCTCTCCCCGGTCCAGGCGTGCCTGGACTTCCTCCAGGATCTCGACGCTGTAGCGCGCGGTCAGTGGTTCGTAGCGTCCTCCCCGGGACGGCGCCGCGATACGCCCTGGCGGCGCGTCCTTCAGCCGCTCCACCAGCGGCGCCGTCAGGTGCGGGAGGTCGCAGGCCAGCAGCAGCACCCCGGAACACCCCCGGGCGCGCGCCGCCAGCAACGCCGCCTCCAGCCCTGCCAGCGGGCCCTCTCCGGGCCGGAGGTCGTCGATCACCGGGACCCCGAGCCCATCGTAGAGGGTGCGGTGGCCCACCAGCACGCAGGGCAGCCCGAGTTCTCGCAGGAGTCCGGCCCCGCGAGCCGCCAGAGGGACTCCATCCAGCCCCGGGAGGAGCCCCTTCGGTCGCCCGTTCATGCGCCGGGAAGCTCCGCCGGTCAGGATGGCCCCCAGCAGCGTCACAGATCGCCCAGCCGGAGGGTGTCGACGAGATCCCCTGCGGCGAAGGAGGCCACCTCCGCGGGGAGGATTCCCAGGGCGTCGCACCGGGCCAGAGAGATCATCGCGCCGGATGCCTGGTTCTGGAGCGGGATCAGGCAAGGGCCATCGTCGCGGGGCTCGACGGCGGCGCGGACGAATTCCAGCCGCCCGGGCTGCCGCTGGAGCGGCGCGCCGAGCGGGAGCCTGCCGGTGGTCGGCAGCGGCCTGGTATCTCCCTGGAGCGCCCGGAGCAGCGGGGCTCCGAAGAGGGCGAAGGTGACGAGGGCGCTGACCGGGTTCCCGGGGAGCCCGAGGACGTACCCGTGGGCGCTCCGACCGACGGCGATGGGCTTGCCGGGTTTGATGGCGACCTTCCAGAAGTCGAGGGTCACGCCTGCGGACTCCAGCGCCGGGCGGACGACATCGTGGTCGCCCACGCTGACGCCGCCGACGGTCAGCAGGAGATCCGAGCCCCGGAGCGCCTCGGTGATGGCGGCGGCGGTGGCCTGGGGGTCATCGGGACACAGCGGGGCCACGCTGACGAAGGCGCCCACCTGCGCGGCCAGGGCGGCCAGCCCCGCGGAGTTGGATTCGGGGATGGACGCTGGGGTCGGGGCGCTCCCCGGGGTACGGAGCTCGTCGCCGGTCACCAGGATCGTGACCCGGGGGCGTCGTGTCACCAGCAGCTCGGAGCGATCCAGCATCGCCGCCAAGGAGAGCTGGGGGGCGCCGAGGCGCGTCCCGCGAGGCAGCCCCACGGCGCCCTCGGTCAGATCCTCCCCGGCGGAACGGATGTGCTCCCGCAGGCGAGGACGGGACCGGAAGGTCGCGGCGCCCCCCTCGCGGGTGACATGTTCCTGCATCACCACGGCGTCGGCGCCCTGGGGGAGCGGGGCTCCGGTGAAGATGCGGCAGGTCGTCCCCGGGACCAGCGAGGGGGGGAGCGCCCCGGTGCGGCTCTCTCCCACGACCGGGAGCGTCCAGGGGCCGCCTCCCTCGAAGGAGGCGAGGGCCACCGCGTAGCCATCCATGGCGCTCGCGTCGAAGGGAGGGATGGATGCCACCGCCCGCACATCCTCGGCGAGCACGCGCCTTGTGGCGTCCCGCAGGGGGATACGTTCCGGGGCGAGCACGGGGACATCCGAAAGAAGGCGAGCGCGGGCTTCCTCGAAGGAGATCATGGCTCGCTGAGCCTACCCCTGCTTGATCGAGGTGGCGCTCAATTTTTGCGACGAGGGCGGCGTGGCTTTTCGGCAGGTGTTGCTGGCGTCAGCAGGGCTGCCGCGCTGGCCGTGGTCGCGGCGATACGGAGCCACGCGTCGAGCTGCGCCAGGTCCGAACACGACAGCACCGCCTTGCGCACCCGCTTGGGCACCGCCAGTCCTCGCGCTTCCAGCACCGCGAGGATCGACCTCGCCTCTCCCTCGATCTTGCCCTCGATCTTGCCCTCGATCTTCCCCTCGATCTTGCCTTGTCCGTAGTATTTCCGAGCAAACTCGC
>CAZSDX010000616.1:0-4190 GCA_964605685.1 uncultured Polyangiaceae bacterium | reverse complement strand
GCCCCCCCGGAGCCCGCGGCGCTGCTGCCTGCGGTGCTCCCGTCGCTGCCGGCGTCGCTCCCGCCTGCGCCCGCGGAGCCTGCGGTGGTGACCGGGTCTTCGCCTCCGGAGGTCTCGCCGGAGGCACAGGCCAGCAGGGAAATGAGGGTAAGGGGAGCAAGAACAAATCGAGCGAAGAAGGCTGCGCGCACGGTCCTTCATGCAAGCACGGCGGGCGCCGGGTTGCCACGACAACGAGGCGCGTGCTGGGGTCAGGTGCCAGGTGGGACTGGCTCTTCTATCCAGCTTCGTGCCGTGCTCAGGTCGACGGCTCCTCGGCCTTCTTCCGGCGGGCCTCGGCGCGGCGGCGGCGCTCGTAGGCGCTGGTGACCTCCCGCAGGATCGCCGGGTGACCCTTGAAGACATGGGCGGCGGCGCGACGCACGAGGCGCACCCGATCCACCAGGAGGTGGAGCAGACGGTTGCGGGTGCTGGCCAGCGCGCGGTTCTTCTTCTGCGCCTCCTCGGTGGCCTGGGCGGCGGGGCCCCTGGCCGCGAGCTGGTCCGCAAGGGCAAGGGCCTCGGTGATGAGGGAGGGATCGAAGTCCTCGTCGTCTTCCTGGATGCGCGTCACCAGCTCGCCCGCCAGCGCCGCGTAGTTGCGGAGCGCCTGGGCGAGCACGTCGGAGCGCTGGCCGTCCTGGGAATGGAACGCCTTGATCTGCTCCAGCTTCAGGTCGGCTTCTTCCTGGACGCCGTCATCGAGGGTAAACTCGATGGCGGATTCCAGCTCGTCCACCAGGGTGCGGGCGCGGTCGCCGAGGTCGACGACCACCGGGTCGACCTGCAACAGCAGCCGGGTCTGGGCCTCCTGGACGGCGCGTACCAGCGAGCGCAGTTCCTCGGCGGTCGCCAGCGGGAGGCGCTTCTTCACGCGACGCAGGCCGGGGCGCTCTCCGGATGGTTCCCAGTAGCGTTCCACGAAGTCCGCGGCCAGGGCCGCCTCCGAGAGCGCCACGTGGTAGGGCAGGCTGAGTGGGTTGTTGTCCTGCTGGACTTTCTCGCTCTGGGGCAACCACAGGTCGTAATCGCTTGGGCACATCGTTCTCTCGATCCTTCCCCCGGAGCCCCTTCGCCCCGGTCCGGACCCAGGATACCTCCCATCCGGACCGCCTCACCACCCCCCAGGATACGCTCCTCGCGCCTCCAGGACGCCCTCTTTGGGGCTCGCCGGTCCTGATGACCCTCCCGGTTGTCCTGGAGCGGAAAAATTTGTCCTGGAGCGAGGGGAAACATGTCCTGGAGGGGGGTCTCGCTTCTCCTTCTCCCCCTCCACGAGTGTTCGGCCACGTCCACGGCCACGGCCACGCCGACGAGGACGAGGACGGCGACGAGGACGAGCACGAGGACGAGCACGGGGACGGGGACGAAGGACGCTTGGCCACCTCCGGGGGGTTCCCTCCGGGACTGCCGGAATTTCTCCCCCCTCGCCCTTCAGGGAGAGGGGGGCCGGGGGGGTGAGGTCCCCTCGCCCTCGCTTCAGACTTCTGCTAGATCGTCTTTCCTCATGGCTGCGGAACCTGCCCGCTCTCTTTCCCACACTCCTTCCCCGGAGCCGGTTCGCTGGCCCCCTTGGCCTGAAGTCGCTTATCCCGTCTGGCCCGACGATCTCTCCCGCTGGTATCTTCCCGAGGACGACGACATGACCTGGGCGACGCTGCTGACCGCCTTGCAGCGCCACTTGCTCGCTTGCCTTCGCAAGCTCCTGGAAGAGCAGAACCGTGACTGGTTCGTCAACTACGAGCAAAAGATGAACCTGGATCCCCACGACCAGCGCATCGGGGTGCTTCCCGACCTGTACGTGCTCCCTTGCCAGCCGGAGGATCCGAACTTTTCCGAGTGGCCGGCCTACGATCCGGACGTCCCGAAGCCCGTGTTTGCGCTGGAGGTGGTGTCGCCCTCGAACTGGGCCAAGGATTACGTGGAGTCGCCGCAGAAGTACGCGAAGCTTGGGGTGGAAGAGCTGCTGCTGTTCGATGAACTCGCGTTGGAAGGGAGAAGCCCCGCGTCGGAGCCGTACGTGCTGCAACTGTACCGGAAAGACCGGAGGGGAGCGCTGAAGCGGGTTTACGCCGGAGAAGGCCCTGTCTACAGCCAGGCGCTGAGGGGATGGTTCCGGACGGTAGGGAATCAGCTCACGGTGACGAGGGATGAGGAGGGGAAGTCGCGGATCTTCACCTACGAGGAGACGGAAAGGTGGTGGGTGAAGCTGAAGGAAATCCAGGCGAAGGCGGAGGAAGAACGCCAGGCCAAGGAAAAGGCGGAGGCGAAGGCAGAGCAGGAGCGCCGCGCCAAGGAGGAGGCCGAGAAGGCCCAGAAAGCCGCCCAGCAGCAGGCCCAAGACGCGGAACGAAAGGCCGACCAGGAGCGCCGCGCCAAGGAAGAAGCCGAACGTCAGGCTCAGCAGGAACGCCTCGCCAAGGAAGAGGCCGAACGCCAGGCCGAGCGGGAAGCGCAAGCCCGTCAGGCTGCCGAGCAAGCGAAGCAAGCGGCGGAGCAAGCCAAACAAGCAGCCGAGCAAGCGAAACGAGAGGCAGAGCAAGAACTGCTGCGGGAGGCCCGCCTCGCGGTGGTGGACCTCTGCGAATCGTTGAACCTGCCGTGGGACGAAGGCAGGCAGCAGCAGGTCGATTCCCTGGACTTGACCGGATTGCGCGAGCTACGCGCGCTCCTCAGGCGACACAAGCGCTGGCCCGCCTGACCGCAGCCGCGTCCACGTTTTCGTCCCCGTCCCCGTCCTCGTGCTCGTCGGCGTGGCCGTGGCCGTGGCCGTGGCCGTGGACGTAAACGAGCTATTTTTCTCGGTTCTTTCCACGGTAGGAGGATTCCTAAATCCTTACGATTGTTCCACGAAGATAGAAAGAAACGCCAGAGCCTTCTCCGCCTCTTCGGCCACGTCCACGTCCACGTCCACGTCCACGTCCACGCCGACGAGCACGAGGACGGGGACGGGGACGAGCACGGGGACGAGGACGAGGACGAAGGATGCCTGACCGCCTCTGGGGGTGGTCCAAAGGTCGGCGACCGTAGGAGAGATCCGGGCAAAGCGTAGGCGGGAGACGGACAGCGGGCCGGGGGGTGAGGAACCCCCACGGCTGCCGGGTTGATCTTCCTCCCGGGATGGCGTGCCATGGACCGCCATGGCCGCCCCCTCTGCCTCCCGTTCCTTCCGGTTCCTCCAGCCTCCCCGCGCGCCGCTGCCTTCCCCGGCGAGCCTGGAGCTCACCGCCTCCGATGGCACGGGGCTGAAGCTCGTCACCCTCGACGCGCGCGTCGTGCTGGAGGATCCCCTGGCCTTCACCGAGCTGCGCCTGACCTTCCACAACCCGACGCGCCGCCGCCTGGAGGGGCGCTTTCGCATCGGGCTCCCGCCGGGGGCCAGCGTCAGCCGCTTCGCCATGAAGATCGGCGGTCAGTGGCAGGAAGGGGAGGTGGTGGAGCGCCAGGCGGCCCGGAGGATCTACGAGGATTTCCTCCACCGGAGCCAGGACCCCGCCCTGCTGGAGCAGGAGGCCGGCAACGAGTTCTCTGCCCGCGTCTTCCCCATCGAGGCCGGCGAGCGCAAGGAGATCATCCTCTCCTACGGCCACGAGCTTGCGCGCCCGGGCGAGCCCTACCGCCTCCCGCTGCTGGGGCTGCCGGAGCTGGGTTCGCTGTCGATCCGCGCCCTCGTCGGCCGCAGGGAGGAGGGCGCCGCGGCCTCGTCCCTCGGCGGGCAGCTCTCCGGGGTCCAGGTGGTCGAGGTGCGGCGGGAGAACTGGAGGCCCGACCAGGATTTCGAGCTGAAGCCCCCCGCCTCGGGCCGCAGCGGCCTGCGCCACGGGGACCTCGTGCTGCTCCGCGCGCGGCCGCCGCTCCCCGAGGAGCCTGACGAGATCCGCTCGCTCCTGGTGCTGATCGACAGCAGCGCGTCGCGGGCGCTGTGCCACGAGCGCCAGATCGCCCTCATCCTCGGGCTGCTCCGGGCGCTCGCCGACGGCGCTGGCCTCGCCACGCCGGTCCGCGTGGCCTGCTTTGATCAGGAGGTTGCGCCCCTCTTTGACGGGCCCATCGGGGATTTCTCCGCCCAGGACGAGGCGAGGCTCCGGGCGAGGCTGCCGCTCGGCGCCAGCGACCTCGCCGCCGCGCTCCGGTGGGCGGCGGGGCAGCCC
>CAZSDX010000615.1:0-4223 GCA_964605685.1 uncultured Polyangiaceae bacterium | reverse complement strand
GTCGCCGCGCCCGGCGTCGGGAAGATCGTCGCGCAAGGGGAATCCGGGGAGATGATGGCCTCCGCAACCGACCATTGTTACCACGATCTCTCCGGGGGGAATGACCTTTGGCGCCGTGGGTGCTTTACCCTCCCTGTCGTACCCAGGACACATAGGCCTCCAGCGAGGCCGCTGTATCAACATCGAACACGACGAATTCGGGGAGCTCGTAGGGGTGCAAGGCGACCAGCCTCTCCCGGAGCGTCGCGACCTTGTCGGCGGCAACCTTGAGCAAGAGCGTCACCTCGTCGTCCCGCTGGAGCTCCCCCTTCCAGCGGTAGACGCTGCGCACCGGGAAGGCGTTGACGCAGGCGACCAGGCGCTCCTCCACCAGCGCGCAGGCGATGCGCTCGGCGTGATCGGGGGGGCAGTTGGTGAGGGCGACCTTCATTTGCCCTCGAAGGTGGCCTTGCGCTTCTCCAGGAAGGCGGCCATCCCTTCCTTCTGGTCGGAGGTTCCAAAAAGGACGCCGAAGGTCTGGATTTCCAGCTCGTTGGCGGTGGCCAGCTCGATGTCGGTGCCCCGGAGCAAGACACGCTTGGCGGCGGAGACCGCGAGGGGCCCCTTGCTGGCGATCTTGAGGGCGACCTCCCGCACCCTGGGGAGCAGGTCGGCAGCGGGGAAGACGCCGTTGACCAGGCCGATGCGCAGTGCCTCGTCGGCGGGGAGGATGTCTCCGGTGTAGATCAGCTCGCGGGCCTTGGCGACACCGACGCGGCGTGCGAGGCGCTGGGTGCCACCGAAGCCGGGGATGACGCCGAGGTTGACCTCTGGCTGGCCGAGCTTTGCGGAGTCGGCGGCGTAGGCGAGGTCGCAGGCGAGCATCAGCTCGCAGCCACCGCCGAGGGCGAAACCGTTGACGGCGGCGATGACCGGGAAGGGGGACATCTCGATCTGGTAGCAGAGGCGGTGCCCGGCCTCGGCGAAGCGGGTAGCCTCGATGGAGCTCATCCTGGCCATGGTGGCGATGTCGCCGCCGGCGACGAAGGCCTTGCCCGCGCCGGTGAGGATCACCACCCGCGGGGCGTCCTGCCGGTCGAAGCGGAAGTGGTGGATCGCGTGGGTCAGTTCCGCGACGAGGCGGGCGTCGAGGGCATTGAGTTTGTCGGGTCGGTTGAGGGTGACGGTGGCGAGGGGGCCATCGCGCTCGATCAGCAGGTGCTGGTAGTCCATGGTGTCCTCAGGGATGGAGGGCGCGCCCGATGCGCTGTCCCTTGTCGTCGTAGGCGTAGAAGCCGCGGCCCGATTTTTTGCCGAGCCACCCGGCGGAGACCAGGTTCCGGAGCAGCGTGGCGGGGCGATACTTGTCGTCGCCGAACTCCCGGTGGAGCACCTCGGCGATGGAGAGCAGCGTGTCGAGGCCGATGAGGTCCGCCAACTCGAAGGGCCCCATCGGGTGGTTGAGCCCCAGCTTCGCCCCCTGATCGATGTCCTCCATGGTCCCCAGCCCCTCCTGCAGTTCGAAGCAGGCCTCGTTCAGGAACGGGATCAGCATCCGGTTGACGATGAACCCCGGGTGATCCTTCGACGTGATCAGCACCTTGCCCAGCTTCAGCCCCAGGTCCCGGGTCGTGTCGTAGGTCGCGTCGGAGGTCTGCACCCCCCGCACCAGCTCCAGCAGCTTCATCAGCGGCACCGGGTTCATGAAATGCATGCCGATGAACTGCTCCGGGCGCCTCGTCCCCGCCGCCAGCCTGGTGATGGAGATCGACGACGTGTTCGACGCCAGGATGGCGTCCCGCCGGATCACCTCGTCCGCCGCCTTCAGCAGCGACAGCTTCACCTCCACGCTCTCGGAGGCCGCCTCCACCACGAAATCCGCCTCCGACAGCCCTCCCACCTCCCCGATCGGCACGATCCGCTCCAGCGTCGCCGTCCTCGCCTCCGCCTCCAGCTTCCCCTTGTCCACCTGCTTCCCGAGGATGGCCCCGATCTGGTCGTGCGCCTTCTGCGCGCGCTCCTTGCTCACGTCCAGCAGCAGCACCTTCAGGCCCGCGGCGGCGCTCACCTGGGTTATCCCGGACCCCATCTGCCCCGCCCCGATCACCCCGAGCGTCTTGATATCGCTAGCTTTCATCGCCACACCAGCGTCGCACAGGCCCCCGAGCCCTGTCACCTGTGCCCTGCCCCTCCCTCGGAGGACGTCAGGGGAGCCCGTCCGCAGGGCGCAGCATCACCACCGAGTAGCCGACCGCGGCCTTGCGGGCCGGGTTCAGGTACGAGTGGCGCTGATCCCCGCGGAACACCACCACGTCGCCCTCCTCCAGCGACCACCGCTGCCCGCCGACCACCACGTCGATCTTCCCCTGTTCGCAGGTGAAATACTCCCTCGTGCCGGCGGTGTGCGGCACCCCCACCAGCCTCGCCTCGCCTGGAAGATCCATCCGCTCCATCACCACCCCGGGGATCCGATCCGGCAGCAGCGACCTCACCTCCACGGATCCCCGCCTCCTCGACGGCAGCGTTCCCTTCGGGTAATGCCGCGCCGACGCCTGCTCCGCGGCGATCAGCTCCTCGATGGTGACTTGGAGCGCGCCTGCCACCCGCGCCAGCACCCCGAGGGTCGGGTTCGACTCCCCGGACTCCAGGTTGGCCCAGGTCGCCCGCGGCAGCCCCGAGAGCCGGGCCATCTGCGCCTGCGTCATCCCGCGGGTCGCCCGGAGCTGCCGCACGTTCTTCCCCAGCCTCGCCGCCATCTCGTCGCTCATGTCCTGCCGGGCAGGGTGCCATCGGGTTGAGCGAACTCCAACAGATTGTCCATGTTGCCGCGGTGTTGTCCCGGAGGGCGCACCCTCTTCCCCAGAGGAGAACGGCCATGAACATCGAGAAATCATCCGTGCTGATCACCGGGGGGAGCCGCGGCCTGGGGGCGGCGCTGGGGAGGCTGCTGGCCCGCGAGGGGGCCCGCGTCGCCCTGGTCGCCCGGGATCTGGATGCCACCCGGCAGGTCGCCGACGAGATCCGCGCAGCCGGCGGCGAGGCCCACGCGCTGGCGGCGGACCTCGGGGACAAGGAGGCGATCCACCCGCTGGCGGCCCAGGCGGCGGCGCTCCTGGGATCCATCGATCTGCTGATCCACGGCGCGAGCACGCTGGGCCCTTCGCCCCTGTCGCTGCTGCTCGACACGGACTGCGAGGACGTGGAACGCGCCCTCGCGGTGAACGTGCTGGGGCCCTTCCGGCTGTCGAAGGTCGTCGCCGGGGCCATGGCGCTGCGAGGCCGCGGGGTGCTGGTCCACATCAGCTCGGATGCCGCGGTGGAGTCCTACCCGACCTGGGGCGCCTATGGGCTCTCCAAGGCCGCGCTGGACCACCTGAGCCGCACCTGGGACGCGGAGCTCTCGCCCCTCGGGGTGCGCTCGCTGAGCGTCGATCCGGGCGAGATGGACACACGGATGCATGCGGAGGCGATGCCCGACGCGGACCGGAGCGGGCTGGCTCGCCCGGAGGAGGTGGCCGCCCGGATCATCCGGATGCTACGGCGGGCGGAGCTCCTCCCGCCGGGAGCACGGCTGCGGGCGAGCGAGGAGGTGGCGCCGTGAGCCCCGCGAAGTGGCCTCGTCCTCGCCCGCTGGACGAGCGTCTCCTGAGCGTGGATCCAGGGCGAGGGACCCTGCAAGACGGGGCGATGAGGGATCTCCCCGGGCTGCTACGGGCCGGGGATCTGCTGGTGGTGAACGACGCGGCGACGCTCCCTGCGCGGCTCCCCTGGATCGACGGCGCCCGGCGCGAGGTGCGGCTGCTCGGGGCCACCGAGGACGGAAGCTGGTGGGCGGTCCTCTTTGGCGAGGGCGACTGGAGAACTCCCACGGAGCACCGCCCTCCGCCGCCCGCGGTCGCCGTCGGCACGACGCTGGCGCTGGGAGACGAGCTGAGGGCTTCCGTGATCGAGCGCTCCCCGCTGTCGGAGCGCCTGGTGCGGCTGCGCTTCTCCGCGGAGGGCGAGGCGCTCTGGCGCGCGATTTACAGGGCCGGGAGGCCGGTGCAGTACGCCCACGTCGCGGGTCCGCTGGCGCTCTGGCACGTGCAGACGCGCTACGCGGGGCGCCCCTGGGCGGTGGAGCTCCCCTCCGCCGGGAGGCCCCTGACCTGGGGGCTGCTCACGGAGCTCCGCCAGCGCGGCGTCGCCCTGGCGGCGCTGACCCACGCGGCGGGGCTCTCGGCCACCGGAGACCCGGCGCTGGA
>CAZSDX010000614.1:0-4224 GCA_964605685.1 uncultured Polyangiaceae bacterium | reverse complement strand
CGCCGCGCTCGGCCTCGCCTGGCTCGCCGCGCTCCGCACGGACCCGACGCTCAGCCGCAAGGCCGCCCTCGCCGCCCGCTTCGACTCCATCGCCAGGGCCCTCGACGGGGACGGCCCCCGGGTGCGCGCTACCCTCGACGCCTTCTGCGAAAAACAGCTCCTCGCCGCGGCCTCCAGCGGGTAGCGCTCCGGGCGCTTCGCCCTGCTCACCGCCGGGGCTTGCAGTCGCGCATGTGCCCGTCCTCGTCCACGCAGAAGCGCCCGTCGTGGGCGCGGCGCTTCGAGGGAGGGAGCGGCGCGCAGCGGGTCGTGGT
This sequence comes from uncultured Polyangiaceae bacterium, assembly GCA_964605685.1. GTDB lineage: Bacteria > Myxococcota_A > Polyangia > Polyangiales > Polyangiaceae > JANWXX01. Next base: position 3,910 of record CAZSDX010000614.1, on the reverse strand, counting down.
GCCGTGCTCGGTGCACACCTGGCGCTGCACTCCCCGGGCCGTCAGGTCCGCGAAGGGCTTGCTCGCGGCGGGCTTGACGATCAGCGGCCTCGCCTTCCCCGCAGGCGCCGGGAGCCCCCTCGCCAGCTCCCCCCGGCGTCCGGGCTGGAACGCCTCGTCGACGCTGGACAGCGTCGCCTCCGGAGCGCTCAGATCCCGGGGCCAGATCTCCTCCACCACGCGCCGGGACCAGCCTTCCTCCGCGCCCGGAGGCCAGGAGGCAACCCTGGCCGCCGCCGAGGCCAGCTCTCCCCGGATCTCCTCCGTGTCCAGCGACCAGGAGGCGATCGCCTCCTCGCTGGACAGCGCGTAGCCCCGCGCCGGCGTCGCCCCCCCGATCGCGTAGTAGACCGCGCCCAGCCGGTCGGGCCTCGCCATCACCTTGCCCGCCGCGACCTCGCGGCCCGCCAGATCGACAAAGCGCCAGGGTCTTTTTCGACTTGGATCGAAGGAACCCACGTAAGCATCCGGACGGAGCTTGATCTTCACCAGCGTCCAGGGCCCAGGCTTGCCGTCGTTTCCGGGGGCGGCGCCCCAGGGGTTGCTCCAGGCGAGGCCGCAGAGGGTGCGCTCGCTGTCCCGCAGCGCCCGCTGGAGCTGGAGCGAGGTGGGATCCTTCGCCCCGCGGAGCGCGGCCCCGAGCCGGGGGAGCTTGCTCTTGCGGAGCGCCTCGATCAGCGAGCGATCCCGGCGGAGCAGCGCCGTCTGCTCGGCGGAGGCCCAGAGGTAGAGGGTGGAGCGAGCGAAGTCCTCGTGGCTGACGGCGGCGCGGTCGCCTCCGGTGGGCTCCTCCGGGGCGGGGAGGTCGGCGGGCTCGGGCTCCGGAGGCTCGGGGGGTTCCGCGGCGGCAGACGCGGCGACGGAGAGCGAGGCGGAGGGGACGGCAGACACGGACGCGCCGGTCGCGGTAGCCCGCGGAGAGGAAGGGCGGCGGGCGAGGAGGAGCAAGGGCGCGAGGAGCAGGGCCACCAGGCCCGCGCGAGCCCAGGGAGAGGAGCGGACGCGGGCGAGGAGCGGCACCACGTAAGACGAAGACGGTGGAGAGGGCCATGGGGATCTGGGCGTTCCCGATCATCTTCATCTTCTGCTGCATGAAGAGCTGCATCGGCTGGACTTTCCCCGTCTGCATGTCGCGGAAGTCGCTCATCAGGCAGTCGACGCGGCACTCCGGCTTGTCGAGCCGGGGGGGCTTGCCGCCGGGGGTGAGGGCCAGGCGCCGCACCTTGTCGCCGTCCTTGATGGCGAAGACCATGCTACCGGGGATGGCCCGGATCAGCTTGGCCCGCTCCGCGTCGATGGCCAGCGCCTTGAAGGCGATGAGCTGGCGCTCCAGCGTCTGCTTCGACAGGTCCGGGTTGGCCGCCTCGTAGGCCCGGGCGCCCTCGATGAGGATGGGGCCGAAGTCCTCCGCGGGGATCGTGATCTGGAGCAGCGTGTCGGCGGCGGGCTCCGTGGAGACCGCGACCTTGCCGCCCTCCAGGCGGAGGCTCCATACCCCACCGGGGTCCCCTTCAACCCTGCACAGCAAGGCCCCTGGCGAGGATTTCCCGGCGAGGGCGCCGTGGACCGAGGCCGGGAGCGCCGCGAAGCGCTGGGGGACGAAGACGGAGAAGAAATCGCCGGGGGCGTCGGGGATCTGGCTCATGGCAACCTTCGGCGGACGGGGGAGAGGCGTCTTAGCACGGGGGCGAGGGGGTCAGTCGAGGAATGCGGGGGGAGAGCCGGGGGGTTTGAAGTTCCCCGGGGGCTCCCTGAAGATTCCATGAGGAGGCGGTAGGGGGTGGTGGTAGAGCGGGCGCCATCATGGCAGCCATCACCCAGTACGTCACGTTCCACGACCCCAAGCTCGCGAAGCGCTACACCCGCGAGCAGATCCCGATCGATACGCTCTGGGAGGCGTATTTTGACGGTGCTGTTGATATCCCGGGGGATATCTACGCGCTGCTGAACGACCGCTACGCGGTGGTGAAGCACCCCTTCACGCAGGAGCACGTCAAGTACTTCCTGACGAAGTTTGTGCCGGAGTTCGCCGTGCACAGCAAGGAGTACGACGAGAAGCTGGTGCGCTGGCACTACGACCGGGGCGACGATTTCTTCGCGGCGTTCCTGGGGCCCCGGATGGTCTACACCTCGGGCTACTTCACCGACCCGGCGCAGACGGTGGAGCAGGCGCAGGACCAGAAGCTGGACCTGGTGTGCCAGAAGCTGATGCTCAAGCCGGGGGAGCGCCTGCTGGACATCGGCTGCGGCTGGGGCACCCTGGCGATGCACGCGGCGAAGCACTACGGCGTCGAGTCCACCGGGGTGACGCTCAGCAAAAACCAAGCGAATTTCGCCGCCGAGCGGATCAAGGCCAACGGGCTGGAAGGCAAGGCCCAGGTGCTCTGCAAGGACTACCGGGAGATCCCCGCCGGGACGTTCCACAAGATCGCCAACCTGGAGATGGTGGAGCACGTGGGGGTCAAGAACCTCAAGCCCTTCTACGAGCAGGTCTACGAGCTGCTGGACGACCAGGGGCTGTTCCTGATGCAGTGGACGGGGCTCCGGCGGAACTCGCGCATGGAGGACCTGGTGTGGGGCCTGTTCATGGCGAAGTACGTCTTCGCCGGCGCCGACGCGAGCCTGCCGCTGGCCCCCATGATGAACGTCATGGAGAAGGCCAACTGGGAGATCCACTCGGTGGAGAACATCTCGTACCACTACAAGATCACCATCAAGAAGTGGCACGACAACTGGCTGTCTCACCGGGCGGAGATCACCGCCACCTACGGCGAGCGCTGGTTCCGCATCTGGCACGTCTTCCTCGCCTGGGCCACCACCATCGCCGCCCAGGGCACCGCCGCCTGCTTCCAGGTGCTGGCCCACAAGAACCTCAACCACTTCGACCGCACCCGCTGGATCAACCGCGCCGCCATGGGCGACCGCATCGCCCTGCCGGGACGCCGCCCCGACTGGAAGGACTCCTCCGAGTCGGCCCGCGTCTTCAGTGCGTCTGAAACCAGCCCGTGATCTTCTCCGGCGCGACGGCCAGCCACTCGTGCCCCGCCGCCGGATCCACGATCAGCTCCCGGGGGAATCCTCCCTGCTTCAACGCCTCGTCGTAGAGCTGCGCCGTGAACAGCGGCACCGTCGCGTCGAGCTGCCCGTGGAGCAACAACGTCGGCGGGTGATCCTTCGGGAGCGGCGGCACCACGCACGCCGCCCCCAGGCACGTCGCGTAGCTCGCCGACTGGATCGCCAGCGCCCGGAACACCCCCGGGTAGCTCACCGCCATCCGGCTCGTCATGTACCCGCCGCTGGAGATCCCCGTGGCGTAGAGCCGCTTCGGATCCGCGGGCCCGTACTGCCCCGCCAGGATCGCCTTGAGCAGCGCGTCGATCACCAGCTTGTCCGTGGTCAGCTCGTAGGGCACCCCGCTATTGGTCTGCCACGCCACCTCCGCCGCCGCCGCCGGGGCGATCACCAAGAAACCCTCGTCCAGCAGCCTCGCCTGGAGCCTCCCCTGGTGGAACCCACCGAACGGAACCTCCGGGGTCAGCATCCCCCAGGTCAGGCTCGGCCCCCCCAGCGACCCCTGGTACACCACCACCACCGGGTACCCCCCCGCCGGAGCCGGCGTCACCGGCGTCTGCCAGTACACGTCCCTCACCGCGGTCCCTGCCACCAGCTTGCTCACGTTGTGCTCGCAGTACACCGAGGTCGCCGTCGCCTGGCACCGGCTCGCCGCCCCTCCCTGCCCCGCCTCCCCGACTCCCCCCTGCCCGGCCTCGCCCCCGGCCCCCGCCTCGCCTCCCTGCCCGGCGCCTCCGGGCTGCCCTGCGCCCGCCTCGCCCCCCCGCCCCGGCTCGCACCCCCCCCCCGCCCCCCCCCC
>CAZSDX010000613.1:0-4240 GCA_964605685.1 uncultured Polyangiaceae bacterium | reverse complement strand
AGCGCCCCCGCCGTCGCCAGCGCCACCCCCAGCCCCTCGCCCCGGCTCGGCCTGGCTCCGAAGGCCGCCCAGGCCACCAGCACCACCGCCACCGGCTCCAGGGACACCAGCGTCACCGCCGCCGCGAAGGAGGTCTCCGACAGCCCCGCCAGGAAAAACCCGAAGTGCGCCGCCAGCAGCAGCCCCCCCCCCAGCACCTTCGCCAGCGTGGCGCGGGGCAGCGCCGCCACCGCCCTCGCCGTGGACCGCGGCGACCATAGAAACAAAAACATCGCCGCCAGCGCCGTCCGCCCGGCGGCGATCAGCAGTGGGTGGGCCGGGGCGGCGACGCGGGCCAGCGGACCGCTGGTGGAGAAACACAGCGCTGCCATCCCCACCACCAGCGCCGCCTTGCCCCGGGGCCAGGGGTCGAGCTGCGTCATTCAGGTTCTCCGGGGGGTTCAGGGCGCCGGGACCCGCCCCGCCGGATCGTCCGCCAGGTGGCGGCAGAACAGCGCCGCCTGGGCCCGCGCCCTGGCCACGTTGAACACCACGAAGTGCCCGTCGGAGCTCCCCGTCGGCGACCACTGGGCCAGCACCCCGGACGCCTTGCCCCCCGCCAGGTTCCCGGAGAGCCCCTCCGCCGGGATGGTCACCGGCACGAGCCCCCGCAGCGCCATCTCCGGGATGGGCCTCACCACCGGTTCCATCAGCGGGAGCCCGGTGGCCACGGCCTGCACCTCCATGGAGCGCGGCGGCGTGTAGTTGTCCCCGGAGCCGTCCGGGTTGACCCCCTCCGTCTGGTAGATGCTCTTCGGGGCGAAGCCGGGCCGCGGCTCCCGGATCAGGTGGCCCACGTAGTGGATCGGATCCGCCGGATCCACCAGCGACTGCGCCAGCGACAGCGCCGGGTGCCACACGTTCAGCTCCTCGTACTCCTCCTGCTTCAGCCCCAGGAAGATCGACCGCACCGCCGCCGCCACGCTGGGCGTCGGCTTGGTCTTCTCCAGCAGCGTGATCGTCAGGATGCTCCCGGAGCCGGAGAGCACCCCGCCCCGGGCGCTGTCGTCGATGGCGAGGTAAAGAGGTCCGTTTTGACCCCCCTGAGAGTGACCGTAAAAGAGCACCTTGGAAGGGTCGAAGCGGATCTCGCTGCCGGTGGCGGAGACGGAGGCGGGGATGGTGATCTTGCTCTCGGTGAAGAGGCGGGCGCGCTGCACCTCGTCGACGGCGGCCTGGCGCCCGTTGGTGCGGGCGGCGGCGGGGTTGTCGACGTTGAAGAAGAGGAGGGAGATCTCGTTGTCGGCGTTGGGGCCCTGGGGGGCTCCGGGGCGGGTGCCGTGGAAGATCTGGTCGATGCCCATGCTGGCCAGGCACTGCTGGGCGAGGGCGTCGGCGGTCTTGTCCGCGAGGAAGCTCCGGTAGTCGCCGGTGGTCCCGTGGGCGTAGAGGACGATGGGGTAGCCCTCCGGCGGCATGGGGCACTTGGCGGCGTCCGGGATGGCCATGGCGAAGCGGAGGTCAAACTGGCGCTGCACCTGGGGGGCACCGTCCTTGAAGGCGAAGGAGCCCCCGTCGGCGGGCTTGGCGAAGGGGAGGTTACCCTCCTGGAAATCCGGGGAGGGCCCGTACATCCCCTCGTAGATCTTGTAACTGGCGGCGGTGGTGTCCTTGGCGACCCAGTCCCGGGCGGTGGGCGCCGGGAAGCTGGCCCGCACCGCGTCCCGGATGGCGAACAGCTCGGCGGTCGGGTCGTTGGTGGTGAACACCGTGGCGTGGGCGATCTGCTCGACCTTGATGCCCGCTGCTGCGATCAGCGCGACCGCCGGGGCCCAGGAGGTCCGCAGCGCCTCGCCCTGGGGGCCTCCGCCGGTCCCGAGGCCGAGCGCGGCGTCCAACCCCTGGGAGCGGGCCAGCTCCTTGCCGCCGGCCCCCTTGAGCCCCCGGGTGACCACGAAGGCGTAGCGGGTGGCAGGCCGCAGCGGCAGGCCGAAAGCCGGGGCGAAGGCCAGGGTGTAGGGAGGCCAGTAGGAGCCCGGTTTCTCCCGGTAGTGCAGCGTGATCGGGTGGCGCTGGCCCCGCTCCGGCGAGGCGTCGTCCACGTTGATGAGCTGGGCGACGGCGGTGACCTCCAGGGTCTGCTGCGGCGACGCGGGCAGGGTGGACGGATCGATGGCCCCCCGGAAGCGCACGTAGCCCGCCGCCTGGGGGGAGAACCCGTCGAGCAGCCGGTCGATGGCCCCCGTATAGGCGGTGATCGGGGGCATCTTCCTGGGGTTCATGAAGCCGGCCCACCGGACCTTGCCGCCCTCCCGGCGGAAATCGCTCGGGAAGGGGTGATCCAGGAAACTCGACGAGCACTCCCCGTCCTCGTTCACGAAGCCGTCCACCGAGCAGGCGCTCCCCAACGCCTCCAGGGACGCGGGCAGCTCGAACAGAGGCTCGGGGCCGTCCCCTTGCGGGAGCACGAGTGGCGGCGTCCCTGGCGCGGTGTCCCCGCCTTCGTCCCCGCAGTTCGCCACGGTCAGCACCAGCCCAAGGGAAGCAAGCCGCCACAGGTGTCGCATGACCCCGTCTTGTAGCATCCTCCCTCTGCCCCTGGCTCCGGCGATCGCTCCTCCCTCCTGGCCTGCCTCCTCAGCCCGCCCCGAGCAGCGCTCCGAAGCGTCGGTCCAGCGACCGGATCTCCTCCAGCAGCGGGCGCCCCGCCGCCGTCGGCTGCCCGTGCGGCAGCAGCACCTCGCAGCCCTCCCGGCAGAGCCGCGCCACCTCCCTCAGCCTCCTCCTGCGCCACCCGTTCTCCGCCTCTTCCTCCGCGGGCTCCCCGCACAGCCGCTCGTAGAGCCTCACGACCGGCTGGAACGCATGCACCGCCAGCAAGACCCCCCGCAGCGGCCTCGGATCTGGCCTCACCGGCGACGTGTACAGCGGCCAGTCCGCGTTCTCCAGCGTCGGATCCAGCCCCAGCAGCAGGTTCAGCTTGTTGTGCTGGAACTCGTGCACCAGCGCCTCCACCAGCGTCATCCGGTGCGGGTGCAGCGACAGGTACACCACCCCCATCGCCTCCAGGTACGACGCCGACAGGTGCGCCTGGTCGAAGTACCCAACGGGTCCAATGTGACCCAGAAGGAGATCCATCTCGGCGGCGATCTCCGGGAGCTGATCCTGGATGATACGGAAGGCCCCGAGGAGCGCGTCGCGCCACTGTGCTGGCGTATGTCCTCCGAGGTCGACGCGGTTGCCGCTCTTGGCGGGGTGGGCTTCCAGTCCGGCGAGGGGGTTGGTGTCGTGGAGCAGGAGCACCGTATCTCCCCAGAGGGGGAAGTGGGCGCGCGGCGCGGGGACGCCGGCGCTCCGGAGCGCCTCGTCGAGCTGCTCCGGGGAGGCCGGTAGGGGCGAGGAGGAGGCTCCCCGAGGGGTCCACAGCTCGATCCGGCCCGGGGCCAGGAGCAGACGGGTGCCCGGGGGAAGGTCGAGGACCCAGCCGGAGCGCTCGGAGAGCAGTTCTCCTTCGAAGGCGAGCTCCACGGGCCCTGGCAGGAGGCCCACCTCCGCGGCGTCGAGGCAGAGGGAGGCGGCCAGGGAGCGGCCCCAGGAGGAGCGCTGGGGCTCCGTGGGGTTGGTGTCGAGGCACCGGGCGAGGGTGAGGCGGGAGGGGCGTCGGAGCGCCGACAGCAGGAAGCCTTGGTCGAGGGAGGGCAGGAGCCGCCGGAGGGCAGCCCGGGGGTCTGCAGGATCCGGCGAGGAGAGGCCCGCGAGCGTCGATCGGGCCCGGAGCAGCGCCAGGGACAGGAGCTGGCGGACCGTGCGGGAGCCAGGGGCCGGCAGGGTGAGGTCGCCGCAGGGGGGAAGCCGGGGAGGGGAGCCCATGGGTAAGAAATACCACGTCCAGCGCGGGCACTCTTGGCGTCGAGGGGAGGATCCCGTTGAATGGCGGGGTAGGAGGTCCGTCTGACCGCCGTAGACCGAACGCGGCGGCGGGGCTCCGCTGCCAACCGGAACAGGAGTTATCTTCATGAGGTCGATGTATCTGGCTGCCGTCGTTGCGGGGTCGTTGCTGGCCGTGGGTTGTGTGATCAACGGGCAAGCCACCGGAGGCGCGGGGCCAAACAACCCGAACAATCCTCCCAGCAACAACAACCTGTCGAGCCCGCGCCGCGGGCCGGCCAACCCGCCCCCTGCGCCTGCGCCTGCGCAGCCCACCAACAACCAGCCCAGGACCACCACCGCGGCCACCCCGGCCACCGCCACGGGGACCCCC
>CAZSDX010000612.1:0-4242 GCA_964605685.1 uncultured Polyangiaceae bacterium | reverse complement strand
CTCCGGGTTGAGGGTGAAGAAGTAGCGGGTGTACTCGCCCCAGACGCGGGCCTCCAGGCGAGGCACCAGCGGGACGGCCAGCCCCAGCCGCCCGTCCACCACCCCCGCATCCAACCTGGGGAACCGCGCGTCCATGGGCCCCGCGCTGCGGACCAGCCCGTACCCCGCCCCGAGCAGCAGCGCCACCGCGCCCGCGTCCAGCCGGAGGTCGAGGCCGAAGCGGGTGACGCGGTAGTCCGCGTCCGGCAGCGCGTCGCCGCCTCCGTCGAAGCGGAACCCCCAGGCCCCCCAGGTGGCCTCGATCCCCACCGCCGACGTCCCCGAGCCCAGCGGCGCCGACCCACGCCCCCCGACGCGCCAGCGCCGGAAGGTGGTCGGCAGCGTCTGGCCCCCCGGCAGCGTGGACTCCAGGGCGACGGAGGTCGCGAACGCCCCGATCAGGCCGAAGCGACGCAGGATGGGGACGTGGGTGCGCGCCAGCGGGTACAGCTCCAGCGAGGCCGCCACGCTGGGCGCCCCGGTCACGTCGTAAGGGCGCAGGTTGCTGGTGAACGGATCGTTGTAGCGCAGGCGCCGCAGCGTCCCCTCGCCCCCCAGCGCCGCCACCAGCAGCGGGTGCTTCGAGGCCGCCCCTTGCTCGTCAGCGGGGGATTTGTCGGCAGGCGCGGCGCGCTTCTCCTCCGGGGCGGGCCTCTCGCTGATGGGGTCCGGCTTCTTCTCCTCGGTCGGTGGAGGCGCCGACGGCGGCGCCTTCAACCCCGCCCGCTCCAGGGCGGCGGCCATGGCCTCCCGGCGCTGATCCCTGGGCGGGCTGGTGTCAACAACGACCTCACCCTCCGGGTTGACCCCGAGGAGCACGGGGTCGGCCTTCTTGCGGCCGATGACGACGAGCGCGGCGTCGAGGCCCAGCTCGCGGGCGATCCCCTGGAGCGCCTTCTCCATGGCCTTGCGGCGCGCGGCGGGGGAGAGGTGGCCCTCCAGCTTGCCGACGAGCCCGCGCCTGGCGAGGCCCTTGCGGACCTTGTCGTGGGTCTCCTTGTCGGAGGCGTCGAGGGCGGCCTCGATGTCGGCACGGAGGGAGTCGGCGTCGGGACCTTCGGCGTAGACGCCGACGCGCTTGCTGGCGCCCTGGGCGAGGGCGACAGAGGGGGAAAGCGCCGACGACGCGAGGCCAGAGGCGACGCCGAGGGGAAGCGCTGCGAGGAGGAGCCGGGGGAGGAGGCGCAGGGGACGAGCCTTTCAGGCCTTCATCGCGTCGATCTGCCCCTTTGGAAGCCCGGGGTCGCCGAAGTCATCGAGGGGGCCGCCCTCGGCGTTCTTCGCGCCGACGGCGGCGCCGATGGTGTTGAGGAACTTGTTGTGGGTGACGAACTGGTACTTGGGGACGTCCCCGGCGTCGATGTACTTGCCGGTGGAGAGGGCGCCGCCGCAGCTCCCCGCGCAGACGTAGGGGAGGTTGTTGCTGCCGTGAGGGGGGCCCGAGGCGAGGTCGTTGAGCCAGATGGCGACGCCCTGGTCGAGGAGCTTCCCCGACGGGGTGTCGTAGGAGGAGAGCCGGTCGAGGAGGTAGCGGAACCAGCGGGCGAAGAGCCGGTCGATCTCGTGGTGCTTCTTGTCCGCGTCGGGGATGGGGTCGCCCTCGGCGCCGTCGCTGTGGATCCGGTGGGAGATGTGGTGGAAGCGCTCCTGCTTGACGCCGTTGATGACGTACTGGGTCTGGTCGTTACCGTTGCCGATCTGGAGGGTCATCGCGTGGTGGAGCCCGCAGGACGCCGAGAGCGCGAGGATGTCCATCTGCATCTTCACCATCACGTCGATCTGGTCATCGTTGTCGACCTGGTCCGGGTTCACCTTCGAGATCTCGGCGTAGCGAGCCGCCGGCAGGTGGCAGGTGAGCTTGGTCTCCAGATCCTTGATGGCGTCGAAGTGATCCTGCAGCCGCTTGCTGTCGTCCTTGGAGAGCGCCGGGTTGCTCATCAGCGCCTTCATCTGCTCGCGCACCAGGTCGTTGACGCTGGCGCGCTGGAGCGCGAGCTGGTTCTGCGCCTCGACGCTGGCGTCGGGCTTGCCGAAGATCAGGGTGTAGGCGGTGAAGGGGTTGTCGATGGCGGCGACCCGCTTGCCCGCGCCGCTGTAGGAGATCACGTCCGGGAGGTACGACCCCTTCTGCCCCGCGTAGAGGTTGAGGGGCTGGCCTCCGGCCTTGAGATCCCGGGCGATGCGCCAGTCGATGGATTCCCCCATCGCCAGCGACTTGTTCCCGTTGGCCCCGTCCGGCTTGGCGGCGGTCAGGCACTGGAGCCCGCCGTCCGCATGCCCGCAGCCGCTGTAGGAGTAGTTGTACTTGCAACCCCGCACCAGCAGCAGCTTCGGCGCGTAGTCCGCCAGCTCGCTGACCGCCCGCCCGCTGTCCGCCTTCATCGAGGCGACGGTGAGCGCACCGAGCTGCGAGGGCCAGAAACGCTCCGGCTCCTGCCCCGAGGCCTGCTGCACCCCGTTGCCCTGGCGGACGAAGATGGCAAACCGGTGCACCGGCGGACCATCCGCGCGGGCACGGCGGGGCTGGAGCGACTCCAGCAGCGGCAGCGCGAGCACGGCGCCCGCCGCCCCCCGCAGGAAGAACCGACGCGTCAGGTTGCTGTTCGAGTTGCTCACGGGGCACCTCCTTCGATGGCGGGCCTCGCCCGGAAAACATCGCTGACCACAAGCTTCACCAGCAGCTCCGTCGCCGGCGCCCCCTCGATGGACGCCTTGGCGAGCTGCTCCACCCACCCCTGCTCGATCGCCGCCGGAGCGCGCCCCATCGCGTACTCCATCCACCCCTGGGTGTAGCAGCGGTGCACCTGCGGGCTCCCCGCCAGCACCTGCATCAGCCCCGGAGCCCCGTCGAAGGTCTGGCTCTTGCCGTCGATCACCATCGACGCCTTGGCGTCCACTGGCAGCCCGTTGTCCAGATCCCGCCACGACCCCACCGTGTCGAAGTGCTCGAAGGCAAACCCGATGGGGTTGATCCGCGTGTCGTGGCACCCCTTGCCGCAGGTGCCGGTGTGCGCCTCCACCCGCTGCCGGTTGGTCTGGTTAGGCTTCTGCTCCGGCAGCGGCGGGACCATGTTCGGCGCCGTCAGCTTCTCGCACAAGAGCCGCAGGTTGACGGTGATCCCCCGGTGGATCGGGTCCGACTGGACCAGCCCCCCGTTCTTCGAAAGAAACCCGAGCTGCGTCATCACCCCTGCCCGCTGCTTGGGGTCGAGATCGACCCGCTTCAGCTCCGTACCGAAGCTCCCCTGGAGCCCGTAGAACGGCGCCAGCTTGTCGTTCACGAAGGCCATCGGCGAGGTGAGCACCTCCTTCAGCCCTCCCTGCTGCTTCACCAGGATCTCCTCGAAGAACAGCCGCGCCTCCTCCTTGAGGAGCGGCTCCAGATCCTTGGTGAAGGTGGGGAACAGGGTGCTCGACTTGGTGACCTTCCCGTAGCCCGCTGTCTCGAAGATCTGCTCGTGGAACGACGACAGCACCCGGGTCGCTCGCCCGTCCTTGAGCAGCGACCTGGCCCACTTCTCGACCCCTTCCGCCGTCGCCAGTTCTCCCCCGTCCGCCGCGTCCAGCAGGGCGTCGCTCGGCATCGAGTTCCACAGCGCGTACGACAGCCGCGAGGCCACCTCGTGGCCGTTGAGCCACACCCGGTCGCCCTTCACCTCAGCGCTGGTCTCCACGCGGTAGAGGAACCCGGGCGCCTGCAGGAACGCCTGGAGCGCCAGCTCGACCCCCGCCGCCAGCGGATCCCCGCCGAGCACCTTCGCCCCCTGCTCGAACAGCGCCGCGTAGGCGTCGATCTCCGCCGCCGTCAGCGGCCTCCGGAGCGCCCGCCGGCCGAACTCCTTGACGAACGCCTTGGCCCGCTCCACCCCGCCGGACGGCAGGTTCGCCGGCAGGATCTTCGCCAGCTTCGCCGGATCCTTCGCCACCAGCTTCGCCACCTCCTCGGCGGCCGTCTGGTACGCCGCCCAGTGGAGCTTCGAGACCGTCTTCAGCTGCACGTCCGTGTCGAAGTTCGCCGTCGGATCCGGCGGGAACGCGCTCGACAGCCCCGTCGTCGTGTCCAGCCGCAGCAGGTCCCGCACCGTGTTCTCCCACTGGAGATGCGACAGCCTCGCCAGCCGCGTCGACGACGCCAGCCCCAGCGGCGCCGCGCCGCCGGAGCCCCCCGCAGCGCTGCCACCGGCGTTGCTCCCGCCGTCGCCG
>CAZSDX010000611.1:0-4244 GCA_964605685.1 uncultured Polyangiaceae bacterium | reverse complement strand
CGACGGGACCCCTCCCCGTGGACAGGCCCGTGGACGGCCTTGTGAACAAGGCCGGAGAGGGGGCCGGGGGGGGAGGAGGTCGTGAGCAACCTTTCCGTCGTTCCCTTGCTCACGCGCCGGGCATGAAGCCTCTTTTTGCTGTCGATTTTGGCGCCATCGTGTGGCCTGATTCTTGGTCTAAGTCACGGGAGGAATCTCCGCGAACATGACCACGATCCAGCGTACCCTACCCGGGAGCCTTGGGCTCTCCATGCTTTGTTGTTTCCTCGCGGCCTGCCAGGCCTCCACCCGGGCGAGTTTCTCGGGCAATGCGTCGCTTTCCGGGGGCGCGAGGGCCTCCGGGGGAGGAGAGGTCAAGGCGACAGGACGCGGGGATGTGGCCCTCCAGTCGGGGGTCATTTTTTACCATGACGGGCAGCTCGATTACAAAGGCAGCATCAATTTCGAGTATGACAAGGCTGATCTGAAGGGGGATGAAACCTTCAAGGTCCTGGAGGAGATGAAGAAGGTCCTCCAGGAGAAGCCGAAGGTGCGGATCCGGGTCGAGGGGCACACGGACTCCCGGGGGACGACGGACCACAACAAAAAACTCTCGGAGCGCCGCGCCGACGCGATCCGCAGGTGGCTCATCGGCCACGGGATCGCCGAGGATCGCATGGAATCCGTCGGGCTCGGGGAGGACCACGCGGATCACTACGAAACCGCCCTCTGCCGCAACAACCTCCCCACGGACCCGAAGGAAAAGGAACAATGCGAGAAGGAGTGGGCCGAGAGTCGCCGCGCGGTCTTCACCGTGCTCGCCGGGGGCGAGACCCTCGCGGAGCCAGCGAAGGAGAAACGCCGGGAGCCCGTGGCCAAGCAGCCGGAGCCGGAAGAGCCTCCGCCTGAAGAGGAGCGTCGCCGCTGGCACCTGGGCGGGCACCTCGGAGGAGCGCACACCTCGAAGGACGATGACGAGGCAGCTCTCCGGTTTTTTCTCGGCCCGGACGTGGGAATCTGGCTCACCCCTCGCTTCTCCCTGGGGGCTACAGGGGATATCGCCTTTTCTCCTTCGGGCAAGGCGACAGGACGCGGCCTGCTCTGGCTGGAGGGGCACACCTCGACCGGACCCGGGCCCGAGTTCTGGGTGGGCGGGGGCATCGGTCCCGGCAAGATCCCCCCGGGAGGCGGGGATACGCTGCTGGCCATAGCGCTCCGGGCGGGGATCGACTGGCACACCAGCCGGGAGCTGCGCCTCGGTCCCTTCGCGGAGGTGGCGGGCCGCGGGGACGTGACCTGGGTCGGCCTCGGCTTCCGGCTCGCCCACGATTTTTACGGCCCCCGGTGACCCGCAGCGCGCGAGCACACAGGCCCGAGGCGGAGCGCTCACGTGCCCCCGGAGGTCCGGCGATTTTCGAGAAAATCCGCCACGATCCTGCCTGGTCCGCTCCTTGCGGCATGCGAAGCAGGAGGTTTCCATGCGTTTGCATCGAGGAGCGTGGTTTTTCGTCGTCTCTCTGGGGTTGCTTGGCTGTCAGGTCACCATCGGGGATGGTCAAGGACAGGGGGGAGTGGGAGGCGCCGACCCCGGAGGGTGGAACAACCCGGGGCAGGGTGGCTCGCCGGGAGGGACTTCTCCGGAAGATCCTGCGCGTCGGAGCGCCATCAACGAGCTGGTCGCTGGCTCCGGCAAGATGGCCACCCAGCCGGCGCAGCTCCAGCAGATCCCCTGCGATGGGTGCCCGCCCGATGGGCAGGAAGGCACGCAATTCTGCACCTACAAGCGCTACAACGAGACCCGGGTCTTCGACGACCTCGTGGCCTTTGCGCCCAACTCGGCGACCCTCTGGCCCGGCTCGGTGGTGGTCGGCCAGGACGCGAAGCAGGGGCTGCTGACGCCGGTCGGCGTGGAACTCGCCCCGGTGACCTTCAGCGTCTCGCTGGAGAACCTCGCGGGCTCCCCCACGGGGAAGATGACCTCGCCGAGCCTGTCCTCCTTCCGGGAGCAGATGCTGGAGATCCTCAAGGGAGCCAGCCAGGCCAAGGCCCCTGCGCGCCTCGACTACCAGGAGGAGGTCGTCCAGAGCGAGCAGCAGCTCGGGCTCCAGCTTGGCTTCGGGGTCGGGTACAAGGGGTTCGGGGTCCAGGGGGCCTTCAACTTCTCCAGCGGTTCCTCGCGCACCCGGATCGTCGCCCGCTTCACCCAGACCTACTACACCGTCGACGTGGACACGCCGAAGAGCCCCGCCGACTTCTTCGGCCCCGGCGTCACCGCGGCGCAGCTCTCCTCCTTCGTGGGGAGCAACAATCCACCGCTCTACGTGCAGTCGATCTCCTACGGGCGGCAGGGCTTCTTCTTCCTGGAGACGGAGGCCACCGTGTCCGAGATCCAGACGTCGCTCAAGGCCGCGTTCAACGCCGTCCTCGCCAAGGCCGAGACCAGCCTGGAGACGACCCACAAGGATCGCCTTGATTCCTCGACCATGAAGGTGGTCATCCTGGGAGGCTCGGGAACGTCCGCGGTCCAGAGCATCAACGGCTACCAGGGGTTCCTGAAGACGATCCAGGAGGGGGCCGAGTACTCCCCGGACTCTCCCGGCGTGCCCATCGCCTACAAGCTGGCCTACCTGGACAACGCCGTGGCCTCCTTCCACCTGACCAGCGAGTACACGGCCAAGGAGTGCTTCAAGAACAAGGTCAAGCTCACCGGAAAGCTCGCCAAGATCGTGCCCGTCACCACGGATGGTTCGGGCGCCAGCGAGTATTTCGGGGACATCGGGATCTTCTACCCGAAGGGGGGCAACGGGGGCTGCAACGACCAGACCTCGGGGTACCTGCCGCTGATGAGCTACGGTCCTGGCCAGTGGTGGTCCCCCAGCGGGAGCTACACGAAATCCGTGGAAAATGTCCCCTTTGGTCCCGGGAAGAAGCTGTGCATCTACGTCGATCTCACCGAGGAGGACACCTTCTTCAACGACTACTTCAAGACGGCGTACAAGGAGGTTCCTCTCGCTTCCGGCCAGCATCAGATCTCCGTCGCCGGGAGCGAGGAGCAGGCGGAGGTGGTGGTGCAGATCACGGTGGAGTTAGGGGAGCCGGAGGTGGCCCCTGTTTGCTACCCTGAGCGGCCATGACGCTCCGGGAAGGTCTGGTTCTTCAGAACGAGTACAGGCTGCTGCACAGGCGCGGCGAGAGCGGGCAGGCAGAGGTCTGGCAGGCGGAGAATCGACAGGGGCGCCTGGTGGCCATCAAGGCCTTCCTCAAGGGGAACCCGGAGCGGCTCCACCGGGAGTCGGAGCTGCTCCGGAGGTTGAAGCACCCGTGCCTGCCGGACTGGGTGGACTTCTTCCTCACCAGCTCCGGCCCGTGCACCGTCCTGGACTGGGTGCAAGGGGTCTCCCTGGAGGAGCGCCTCCGGTCGAGAGAATCGCTCTCGGAGGAGCAAAAGGAGGCGGTGCTGGTGCAGCTCGCGGAGACGCTGGCCTACCTGCACGAGCAGCGGGTGACGCACCGGGATCTCAAGCCGGACAACGTGATGCTGACCCCGGGGTTCTGGTCCTCTCCCCGCCAGCCCGGGACGGTGAAGCTGATCGATCTGGGCATCGCCGTCGAGGCGGGGAACCTGCGACCCCTCACCGTGGAGCAGCAGGTCGGAGCGCCGGAGAGGACCAGCCCCCGCGCAGGCCCCGGGACCCTGCTGTACATGGCCCCGGAGATGCTCGAGATCTCCGCGGAGGAGCGGGAAGAACGGGCAGACCCGCGCATCGATGTCTTCGCCTTCGGGGTGCTGGGGTGGGTGCTCTTCACCGGGAAGCACCCGTCCGAGATCCCGCTGGAAGAGAGGGATCCGGAGGTCTTCCGCAGGTTCTATCGGGACGTCCTCCAGCGCCAGGGGAGCTGGCCCGAGAGGCCGCCGGGGCGGTTCGCCGGGATCCTCCCCCGGTGCCTCCAGGTGGATCGCGAGGGGCGGCTCGCCGACGGAGGTGCGCTCCTCGCGCTTGTCCGGGAGACCTTCGGGGACACAACCACCGGCGAAGAACCCTTGTCGACGCCGGGCCATGTCCTGAGCCCCCCGCCGGTTCCCGGCCCCTCGGGGGCTCACGCCGGGAGGACACCCACCCCCACGCCGCAACCGCCCCCGGTGACCCCGCCGGCGCCGTCCCCGTGGCAGCCCCCCGCCGTTTCGCCCGTGGCCCCCGTGGCAGCGCCGAGGTCACCGCAGGAGGCGACGCTGGAGTCACCGAGGCCAGTGACGCCCGGGGCAC